>CAJTML010000111.1 GCA_910577495.1 uncultured Eggerthellaceae bacterium | reverse complement strand
TATAAGCGCGCGCTTTTTGTGTTGGAGACGCTTGAGGCGGCAGGATACGAGGCGTGGATTGTGGGCGGGTTTGTTCGCAGTGCGCTTATGGGGCTGCCGGCGCACGATGTGGATATTGCTTGTGCGGCGCCGTGGGAGGTTTCGCAGCAACTGTTTGAGGCGGCGGGTTGCCAGACGCACGAGACGGGCGTAAAGCATGGCACGCTCACGGTGGTTGTGAAGGGATCGCCGTTTGAGGTGACTACGTATCGCCATGATGGTGCCTATAAGGATGGACGCCACCCCGAGAAGGTGGAGTTCGTTTCATCTATTGAAGAGGATTTGGCGCGGCGCGATTTCACGATGAATGCGCTGGCGTACCACCCGGTGCGCGGTGTGCTGGATCTGTTTGGTGGTGTCGCCGACATTCACAACAAAGTGGTTCGCGCGGTTGGTGAGCCAAAAAAGCGTTTTGGCGAAGACGCGCTGCGCATATTGCGTGGGTGTCGGTTTGCGTCAGAGCTGGGTTTTCGCATTGAGGACGAAACATATAAGGGAATGCTTGCGAACAAGGGGCTCCTCACGCGTGTGGCTGTTGAGCGTGTTCGCGTTGAGCTAGATCGGCTTTTGGTCGGTCAGCGTGCGGGCGATGTCATCTTGGATTGCGTGGACGTGCTTTCAGTGGTGCTGCCGGAGCTGGTTGCCATGAAGGGCTTTGATCAGCGGACGCCATATCATTGTTATGACGTACTGGAGCACACGACGCGCGCCGTTGATGGCGTGGCGCCGGATGTGCTGATTCGCTGGACGATGCTTTGTCACGACATGGGCAAGCCGGCAGCATTCTTTACTGACGAGGAGGGTGTTGGGCACTTTTACGGACATGGCGCCATTAGTATGCGTTTGGCGCGGGGTGTTTTGGAGCGGCTGAAGGCCTCGCCTGCGTTCGTGGATCAGGTGTGTTTGTTGGTAAGGCGCCATGATGACATCATCGAGCCCTCGCCACGGGCGGTCAAACGCATGCTGGCGCGACTTGACGGCAACGTGGAGTTATTTCGCGCGCTGTGCGAAATCAAGCGCGGTGATACGTCGGCGCAAGCGGTGCCCTATCGTGCGGCTCGGCGCGAGACCATTAACGAGGTAGAGCACGTGCTGGACGACATACTCGCGCGTGACGAGGCGTTCTCTTTGGCGAAGTTAGCCATTGGGGGCAACGAGGTCATGGCAGCAGGCGTGCCGCGCGGACCTTTCGTGGGTACGGCTTTGGAGGCAGCCTTGGATGCCGTCATTAATGATGAAGTCGCAAACGAACCAGAGGCGCTGGAGGTCTTCGTGCGTACGTGGTGGGCTGATTGTGAGGGCGAAGATGCATAAGCGCGTTGGTATAGTGCTCGTGGCGTTGGCGGTACTGGTGGGTGTCGGGATTGCGCTGGATAAGCAGTTCGGACTTGATGCAAACCCGCAAGCAATGAGCGCTGACGAAACTGATACAGCGCCAACATTCGAGCGTATTAATGATGGCGAAGAACGCGTGGCAACTGACGCGCTGGCGGCAGGCGCAACCGAGCAGCTTAGTGTTTTTGGCAACACACTGACACTACCAAGCTACGATGAGCTGGTTTCATCATGGGAGGTTTACCAAGGGGCGCTCTTTGAGCTTGAAGTGGACGTTGAAGGCGTTTCGCAGTCTGAAGCAACGGGCGACTATTATGTGACGGCACGGTATTCAGCAGCTGACGCGGGGTCCGATGGGAAGATCCTTTTGTGCATCGCGCGCCAGATGTATGTACAAGAGGCGCGCGGTGTTATGACGACGTTCTGTTCTTATGAGGGGGTCGAAGATGGAACTCCCCTGTTTATCGTGCGCTCGTATGCGTGCAAATAGACGCGACGATGCAACTACTTGCGCGAAGCTGACTTTTTGCGGCTCAGACCGATAAGCACGATGCTTGCAAGCGCAACCAGCGCCAGTACACCTACAACAGGTGCCATGGCGAAGTCACCCGTTTTGACTATCTTTCCTTTTGCGGCTGTCGTGGAAGCCGAGGCGTTCTTCGCGTTATGGGTTGCCTTGTCGGCTGCCGCAGCAGAAGCGTTATCGTCTGCCGTCGTGGTGCCCGCCTGAGTTTCGTCATCGGTTCCAGGGGTTTGCGTGGTCTGGTTGTCAGATGGTTCGGTATTAGGCTTGTCGGGTGTTGTCGGCGTTGTGGTGCCCGGCGTGTCGGGAGTATCTGGTTTATCGGGATTGTCAGGCGTGGTACCTGGGGTGTCAGGCGTGTCAGGTTTATCCGGCGTATCGGGTGTGTCAGGTGTCGGAGGTGTATCACCACCCTCATCAGGTGTGGCCTTCGTCACCATAAAGCGAGCCTCATCGGTTGCCTTTGGCAGTATCACCTGCGTGTACCCTTCAGCCACATAGGGTTCCACATCCTGCTTGTACGTGCCACCCTTCAACTCCAGCTTTGCCGGGGTTGCGTGGTCATCTGTTGTGGTGCCTTCGCCATCTTTGAAGGTGACAAGACTGGCAAGCTCATCGGTATCAGAGAGCACGCGGCCTTCGCCAACAATAGTCAGCGTGCCAGCCTGCAGATCAAATGCAGGGATTTTTGCGAAGTCAATGTTGTGTCCCGCCAGGTCAAGCTCAACGTTTGCAGAAGTGTTGAGCGTTGCTGTGGGCTGCTCGGTGCCGTCAGCAATGAGCTGCACCATTACGGGCGTGGTTTGGGTGGACGTCGTTTGGTTGACGTGGTCAAATGCGCCGGTCAACGTGGCGAAGCGGTCTGTGCCAACCTGCGCCACCCAAGCGGTTCCGTTGTTTTGGACAATGAAGTCAAGCGGATCGTTGTTGTAGGCGAACTGGTCTTTGTCGGCGCCTGCGATTGAGTCCATGGGCGTGGTTGAGACGTTGTTTTCTACCGTGATGCCGAGCTTGATGACAGCAGGCAGGCTGACGACGTCGACCTTTTGGAGGTCGCCCGCAATGCCCGCGGCGAAGTTCGCATCAGAAATGCTCGGTGCGGTGTTTTCGTTTCCCGTTATAGTTGCTGCGTCGTAGACCACACCAACGATGCCGCCGGCGCCCGTGCCACCTTTGATGGCGCCAGAGTTGGCGTTGTTGAGCACCGAAATGCTGCAGCAGGAAGCATAGGCAGTCTTGGCGCCGTTGTAGCGGATCCAGCCGACGATGCCGCCCGTGCCATACCCTGTTGATGAGGTGTTGGTGACTGCGGCGCTGTTGCTGCAGGCGCTTATGATGCCATAGTTGCGCTGCTCGCCCACGATGCCACCGATGCTGTAGGTTGCACCGGTAATCGGCGCGGTGTTCGTGCAGTTGCTCACGGTTGCAGCGCTCAGGCCAACAATGCCGCCGACGGCTTCATGACCAGTGATTTCGCCATTATTAGTGCATTGGGTAAGGTGCATTTCCGCGTTAAGGCGCGTGTAGTATGCCGCGCCAACGATGCCGCCGACATTGCCCTTAGCACTTGTTCCGCGTACTGTTGCGTTGTTGGTGCAGCCAGCAATCGTGCCGCTCTCGATCATCTTGCCGCAGATGCCGCCGACGCCGCCACCCGCACTCACCGTGCCGCTGACCTGGATGTTTGATGCACCTGCGCCGTTGAGCATGAAGCCCACCGCCGCACCAGCCATACCACTTGCGTCCACATTGATGTTGACGTCTTTGAGAGCGAAGTTTTCAATCACGCCGCCATCCACTATGCCGAAAAGCCCGATGGCATAATCTTCGCCAGAGGTCTTCGTGATTGTCAAACCGCTGATCGTGTGGCCTTTTCCATTGAAGACGCCTTTAAAGGGCGTAGTGGTGGCCGTGTAAGATGTAGTTCGACGCGTGCCGGCGCCAATTGGCGTCCACTCTTGCCCGGAAAGATTAAGGTCAGCGTCAAGGGCAATGGTCTCACCTGCGTACGCATTGCCACGATTTACCGCATCACGGAATGCCTTGAACTGATCAACCGTAGTGATGATATAGGGGTCTTCGGACGTGCCAGTTCCGCTGGCAAAAATGCTTTGCGCTTGTGCCATTTGCGGGGCAACAAACAATGCCAAGAGTATTGCGAAAAGTGTTGCACAAATGATTGACGCAATGCTTGGCTTCGCCATCTTTGATGTGGTGTTCTGCTGATTCGCTTTCATGGGTATCCCCTCCACATTCGCCAGAATAAGCAACTCGGGTGTGAGGTGCTTTCGTGTGCTGATATCGCACATATGTTTCTGTCTTGGAGGTTAGCACGCACAAATGAGCCGGGGTTCGGTTTGGCACAAACGGAAAGCCAGCGTTGGGCAAGTGTTACCCGAAAGATAAGTTATTCGGTTGTCGTGGGTTCGGCGGTGCTTGTGTCGGGCGAAGCGTCGAAGGACGCGTCGTTGGATGGGTCTGTTGTGTCGCCTTCGACGATGGCAAGCATCTCGGCGCGACCGGCTTCAAGCGCATCGACGATTTCAGCTTTGTACGCCTCGCGGTTGAGCGCTTCATCGGCCTTTAGGAAGAGATAGTCCGACAACGTGCCGATTGCCAAACCGCCAACTGCACCGATGGCCGTGCCCACACCAGGAGACAAAACGGTTCCTGCCGTGGTTCCTGCTGCTTCGGCGAGACCTCGCGTTGTGAGGCCTGAGGTTAAACGGCCGACGATTTTGCCGAAGAAGGGTTTTGTGACGACTTTTTTGATGGCGAAGCCACTAATAGCACCGATACCCGCCGAAAGCCCGAGGCGGCTCTCAGCTTCCATGAGTTTCTCAGTAGGCTCAAGCGGCGCATCCAGAAAGTCAGGTTCCAGGGTGCCCACTGACACGATCAGCCAATCAGGCACCCCTACTAGCTCATGAGCTTCAAGCTCCGCCAAGAGGTCTTCACGAAGCTGCTGGGCTTGCGTAAGGTAATTAGTGAGCTCATCGGTGAGCGCCGTGTCGTCCACACCCTCATTAATGCGCGCTTCTAACTGCTCCTTCATACCATCTTCAATGGTGCCCGTGAAAAACTGCGCAAGGCGCTCATAATCTGCTGGTAGACTGTAATACCAGTCCAAGTAGGCATCAACATTGGCAATGCGCTGGTCAAATGCCTCGTTGATAAGCGGCACGAGTACCGCTTGCGCATCTTCGGAGAGCTGCTCAGCCTTCACGTCCGCTTGTTGAAGGATCTCCTCAACTGCTGCCTGGTCATAATACTTACCATCAAGCACATACGCGGCAACACCCACCTGCTCCCGCACAAAAGTCTCGGCCGCGGAATACTCCTCAGTTTCCACCACACGCGCCGCCTCGGCGTCGGCCACCAGATACGCTCCCGCCAACAAAACCGGCAGCACACACGCGCACGCAATGTAGCGCTTGACGGGTACCGCGGTTTTCTTAGGGGCAGGCTTGTCGGCGTCTGCTTCGGCGCTGGTGACGGTGGTGTTGGATGCAGACTCGTCGGCGTCAAGCGTGTCGGGCTTGGCGACCTTGGCATCATCAGAATCGTCGGCCAACTCAGTCAAGGCTTGCGCCTTCGCTACCTCAAGCGGATAGAAGACGTATTTGAGCTCGGCATCGTTAATGAGGCACAGGCTCAACAAGCTGGCGAAGCCAAAGTACGCCGACGCCACCATCACGAGGCTTACGATCAGGTATCCACCGTACGAGACCTCGGCCACCTTCGCCATTCCATACGCCACAATCCCCTGCGCGAGCGCCGCATACTGCCCCGCTTCAACAAGCAGCGTGGACGAGGAGTTCGCGAACGGTTGCGGCATGGCCATAAATGCCTCGTAGGCGCTCGGGAATGTGTGCGCGGGCTCTACGACAAGCATGATCACGTAGCCTACGCAGAGCAGTACACCCGTAATACCCGCACTGATCTGAGTGATTTTTGCCAGGGCGAAGCGTGGCTCAAACTCGTGAAAGAGCACGCGCCCGACCCCGAGCGCAACCAGGTAGTTTATTGGAACGGCCGCACCTATAAGTAACCAGCGAGGCGTGTCCCAACCAGGTGCTTGAAAGATCAACCCAGCCATGAGAATAGCAGCAACCACAAACGAGATGATGAGGCGAATAGTGCGCCCTTCGTTGAGGCGAGCTAGTTTGCCGTCCGCCTTCAAGGTGAGCTGCGTCTGCAGCTTTTTGATAGTACCGTAATAGGTATAACCAATAGCTACAAGTGCGCTCAGTGCTGCCCACACCAGCGCCAACACGAGCGGAGGCATGCTTGGAGCAAGTTTCGCTATAACAAACAAGACCGCTACTAAAAGGACAGCCTTAATAAAATATTGGATGCTTTGTTTCAATGCGCGCGATTGCACCGATGTATCCTTACGATTGTCACGTGAAAATAACTTACGCTATTATGACAGGTATGAGAACACCCCGCAGTAACACCATAGAGATTCTGTTTTGCGCATCCCTCACTATAGGGTTAGTTTGTCTTGACGTATGGCCAGATATGCTCGGACATTGCGCAGGGCTGGCGAACAATAATGACTACCTAGCGGCGTTCGGCCTCAATGCCCGCTTCTTCTGGTCGTTTGGCCTAGCATCAGGTGCATTTCTTATTGCAGCTGCGCCCGCTTTCGCCAAACGATTAGACAAGCCGCTTGCCATAGCGGTACCAATCATTGGCATAGCTTCCACACTCACCTATGCATTTGTTGGCAATCTCCCGCATGACAGCGTTGCGGTGTTCGCCGCGATCTGCGCCGCGCTCTGTGCGATGGGATATGCGTG
>CAJTML010000110.1 GCA_910577495.1 uncultured Eggerthellaceae bacterium | reverse complement strand
TGGGCTGGGTATTGATGACATTGCCATTGCTGGTCTTGCGAAACGAGACGAGGAGCTGTTTGTGCCGTGGCAAGATACCGGTCCGGTGGTTTTGCCGAGCGGGTCTGCTTCGCTGTATTTGGTGAAGCAAGTGCGCGATGAGGCGCATCGTTTCGCCATTACGTTTCATCGTGAGTTGCGTGGAAAAGGCATGACCGCTTCAATTCTTGACGAAGTTGTTGGCATGGGGCCGGTCCGCAAAAAAGCGCTTTTGAAGGCTTTTAAGTCCTTTAGAAACTTGAAAGCGGCAACATTGGAAGAGATTAAGGCTGCACGCGTTGTTCCTGAAGAAGTTGCAGAAGAGTTGTATCGGGTATTGCAGCAGTATAATAGTGATCAGGAAATGAAACAGCGCCGAACCGATGAGGCGCTTGCCGAGCAGAATAGTTCGCCAGTTTTGCCTGAGTCACCTGCGGGTATTAAATTACCAGAACAAGAGGAATTCTTATGAGTACAGAGCATGTAGAGTCAACGTCCAATCACGATCCGCAGCTGGAGGACATGCCTGAGCTGGTGATTATTACCGGCATGAGTGGCGCGGGGCGCACTGAGGCCATGCATACGTTTGAGGACTTGGGCTATTTTTGCGTAGACAATCTGCCCTCAAGTTTGATCGGTAACTTGCTGGCACTTGATGGCATTCCGGGACTTGCTGATGGCAGCCGGCGTCTTGCGGTGGTGTGTGATGCGCGCAACCGTGATTTTTTCGCCGATCTGAAAACCGAGCTCATGAAGCTGAAAGCGCAAGGGGTGGCTTATCGTTTGCTGTTTTTGGATGCTGACGAAGAGAAGCTCATTTCGCGCTATAAATCTTCGCGTCGACGTCACCCGCTCTGCGTGGATGGTGCCTCCATTGCCCAAGGCATTGAGCGTGAGCGTGATCTGCTCTACGACTTGAAAGAAAATGCGCACGATGTGATTGACACCACGTCTATGTTGCCGCCGCAACTGCGCTCAGAAATTCGCGCGCTGTTTGCACCAGGTGAGGAGCGTACCGGCTTATCCATTACGGTGTACTCATTCGGTTTCAAGCATGGAGCTCCTATTGATGCTGACCTGGTGATGGATGTGCGTTTCTTGCCGAATCCGTTTTATGTGCCCAGCCTTCGCCCGCAAACTGGTCTTGATGAAGCAGTGCGCGATTACGTGCTCTATCGCAGTGAGACCGAGGAGTTTCTCAAGCGTTGGTATGCGCTGCTTGATTGCGTGATGCCGGGCTATGTTGCTGAGGGTAAACAGCAGCTGGCTATTGGTATTGGGTGCACCGGTGGGCAGCATCGAAGTGTGGCGCTTGCCGAGGCAACGGGAAATTATTTGAAGTCAAAAGGATATCGCGTGAGCATTGCTCATAGGGATTTGAAGCTTGCAGAAGGAAAAGACGGGGGTCTTATTGCGGATGCGAAGGCGTCCGAACCTACTGACGGGGTTTCGCCGCAGACAAACGCTACCGGTGAGTCTACGGAGAGGTAATCACTATGGTTCATCAACCTCCCTTTTCTCACGATCCCTCACTAACAGCGCAATTTGTGCCGCTGCAAACCGCAGAACCGGTTATTGAGCCGGTGCAGTCTATGCGCGCGGTGGTCATTGGCGGTGGTACGGGTGCCCCGGTGTCCATTCGCACGCTGCTTTCCATGGGTTTTGAAACCAGTGCCGTGGTGGCCATGGCAGACGATGGCGGCTCAACGGGTATTCTTCGCGAAGAGGCTGACGTGACGCCTCCCGGTGACGTGCGAAAATGTATTGCAGCTATGGCGGCTGACCCGACCGATCCGCTGACGAAAGCATTTAAGTATCGGTTTGCTTTCGCGCGCAACCATACACTTGGCAACCTCATGCTCTCGGCGCTTGAAGATGCGGCGGGTTCGTTTCCGGAAGCTATTGAGATTTGTGAGCGTCTACTGCATGCGCGCGGAAAGGTGTATCCCTCAACGCTTGATCGGGTGTCGCTTGTGGCACGTACGCGCGATGGACGCTATCTGGAGGGTCAGGCGGTCGCGTGCCATTCGCGAACTGCGCTTGACGCGGTGCAATTGCATGCGAAAACCGAGATTGTGCCCTATGAGCCCGCGCTTGAGGCCATTCGCAGTGCAGATTTGATTGTGCTTGGGCCAGGGTCGTTGTTTACCTCAATTATTCCAAACTTGCTCGTACCAGGTGTTGTTGATGCAATTGCGCAATCAAAAGGAACCACGCTGTTTGTCTGTTCGCTTGCTGACATGCAAGGGGAGACCTGGGGTTTGACGGCAAAGGAGCACGTGGATGCGCTTATGGATCACGGTATGCGCGGACTGCTTGACTATGTGCTGGTGCATTCGAAGGTGCCGCTTCGCCCCGATAACCTTGCAAGTGGGCTGTTCAATGCAGCAACAGGTGATGACCCCGAGTCAACATCGACGGCCAACATGGGGGATTTGGAGCTTTCTGGGCGCGTGCGTCCGGTGCGCGTGACCTATAACGATGTTCGCAGTATTCAAGAGGCGGGGCCGGTGGTCATTGCGCGCGATCTGGTTGATCCGCTGCGACCGACCTGGCATGATCCGCAAGCGTTGCGCGCCGCTTTTGCGGGGGTGGTGAGACTGTGTCGTTCACGGCAGAAGTAAAAGACGAGCTTGCTCGTGTGCCACCCGTTTGTTCGCACTGTCAAAAAGCGGTTTTGGCCGCGTTGGTTCGCATTGAGGGCACGCTCTTTTTAAGCGGTCAGGGACGCTACCGCGTAGAGATTGCAACCGATGTGCCGTCCGTTGCGCGCCTCATAATCAAACTCCTGCACGAGATATACGAACTCAAAACCGATCTTACGGTGCGCAGATCGGTGCTGCATAAAACGCCAAACTATCTGATTGAGATCCCGAATCAACCTGGCCTTTTTGAGGCGCTCTGCGACATGGGTATCCTCGACGAAAACCGTCAGCTGGTCTCGGGCATCAAAGAAGATATCGTGGCGAAGGATTGCTGTAGTGCGGCATATCTTCGCGGCGCGTTTTTGGGAAGCGGGTTTGTCTCTGATCCGCGTGGAGACTTTCATTTCGAAGTAACGGTTGAAAGCAAGGAGCTGGCCGATGCGCTCGTTTCGCTCATGGAGCGAAAAGATATTACTGCGCGCGTGATGCAGCGGAGAAGCTCGTATATGGTCTACCTGAAAAGTGGCAGTGCCATTCTGGAGTTTCTGGCGTTTACGGGAGCCCATCAAAGTGCACTTGCTATGGAGAATGCGCGCGTCATTAAGAGTGTTCGCAACGAGGTGAACCGCCAAACGAATGCCGAGATGGCTAATCAGGCAAAAGCGGTAAACGCCTCCATGGATCAAATCTTCGCTATTCGCACTGTTTTGAATTCGTATGCTGTGGATGAGATCCCTCCTGCGCTTCAGGAGTTCATCCGCCTGCGAGTAGCTCACCCTGATGCCACGCTTAAAGAGTTGGGCGAATTCGCCAATCCGCCACTGTCGAAATCCGCGGTGTATCATCGTGTGAGACGCATTGAGCAAATGGCACAAGAGGCGCTCAGCAACTCATAGGGAGAAGCTGTCGGATCGCGGCTTTTTGCCTGCTATCTCCACAATGTGACATTTGATGTGACCCTTTGTCACAAAAAAGCCCACCGAGAGGTGGGCTTTTTGGGTTGGCTGTTAGCTCGAGCGTTTAGCGGTTATTGCTCGCTGCGCGGCGGCGGCTTACAACCAGCAGGAGCACTGCACCAAGGAGCACAATGCCAATACCACCAAACAGCATGCCAAGTGTATCCCCAGTCTTAGCAAGACGGGTGAGCATCTTAAGCTCGCCGTTGGTTTGGTCATCGGCGCCGGTGATGGTGCCATCGGTGCCAGCACCATTGTTGTTGCTGCTGTCATCAGCAAAGCGAACCACGCCATTGAAATCGGCAGGATAGGCAACATTAGAGCTGGACTTCAAAGAGGGGTTATGAGTTGCAGCCTCTTCAAGTGCGGCAATGTTGGGGTAGCGAGAACCAGGCGTACCAGAAGGCTTGCCACCCAGTACCGTGCTGTCAGTCTCAGATGGATCGGTGCCGTATGAGTAGGCGGTGTTGCCGATGTCTGAATCAAGTGCATCTTCGGTTACCTTAGAGTCGAAGATGAGCTGAGCTTTTTCGCCACCAAAGACAACGCCAACAAAGATTGCAATCTGGCGCGTTTCGGTGTCGTAGACGTCATCTGCGCAATCAAGCTGGGTGCCGTCAGGCCGGATCAGCTTGATGGAACCCGCAAGCGGCTCAATACCGACAGGAAGCTTGTCTTGCAAGACGACGTCATACCACGCGGTCCACGGCTCGTCGGTATTGGTAAACGTTACGGTGTAGCGCAGCGTATCGCCAACATAGACTTCGCCATCTTCGCGCGGATCAATGTTTTCAGCCACTTTGTCAGTTACCAAAAGCTCGTGCTTGGGGTTAGCCGGCACGACGTCATCAATCGGCGTTTCGGGCGTCTTGGGCGTCTCGATGTCATCAGGCCAGATGGTCGGATCGCTCGGATCAACCGGTCCTGGAGGCAGCGGATCGCGCTCTTGGATTACCGGACCGTCTGGGTCATTCGGGTCAACCGGCTTGATGGTCTCGGTGGGGTTGGTGCCCTTTGCACTTGCAATATTGACGGGCTTTTCAGCACCCAAAAGCTCAGGCGTGACAATGCAATCGAACGTGATCGTTGCGCTCTTGCCGCCGGGGAGATCTCCAATGGCGAAGGCAACATCAGAGGTACCGTCGGCAAAGTCGGCGTCGAAGTCCTTATGTACCGCACCCGTAGCATCGGTGATAACAACCGAGCCCTTGATGTAGGACATACCTGCCGGGATGAGGTCGCGAACTACCACGTCATACCATGAGGTGCCCGGCTTGGTGTTGGACACGGTAATGGTGTAGCGAATAGTGTCGCCTACTTGGGTGATGGATTGATTGCCGCGCTTGTCCTTGCCCTCGGTGATGTTTTCTGCTGACTTATCCAAAACGATATCAGCTTTCTCACCAGTGTCGGGATCAGGATTTACGCTCGGGTCAGCCGGAATGATGATGAGCTCATGATCATTGCGGTCATCGGGATCAGGATCCGTTGGGTCATAGCCCTCAGGAATCGGGATCGTGATGATGACTTCTTCGCGAATCACACTGGTCGTAGGATCATCCGGATCAGCGTCGGGATTCTCGCGCTCAATGACGACCGGGATTTCAACCTCGGTTGCATCAGGGTCTTCTTCAAGCTTCTTCTTGATCTGATCTTTAATCTCCTGATTTACCTCATCGGGGGTCTTGGGATCCTTCAGATCGCCAACCGACACAATGCGGTCACCCGGTTTGATGGGCGAAGGCGTGCGCTTGTCGGGGTCATCAGGATTGTCTGGATCAGGCTTTTCGGCCGTATCAAGCGGACCGCCAGGAACGACCGTGCCTACCTCAACACCAGGACGCGGGTCGGTACCCGGCGTGTCAGGGTTGTCAGGATCGTCAGGGTTCGTTGGGTTGTCGGGATCATCGGGGTTGTCCGGATCATCCGGGTCAGGCGTGATCAAGCCGCCGCCGATGATGTCTTCAATGCTGGGTTGCTTTTCGTCTTCAGGCTCTACCGAGGTCGGATCAGCAAAGTTCCAAGCCTCATCAACCGGCGTGCCTTCAGCGGGGAAGCGGGTATCCCACGGATACGTTGCATCGTGTACCGGGTCAATACCATAGACACCATGTGCGTCCGCCTGGCTATAGAAGTCGTCCTCGTCGGCTGTCTTGGTCACTACATTCGGGTTGACGGTTGCATCTAACACCAGCTGATATGACTGATTGCCAAACAGCGCCGGCAGGGTTTCTACCGTGAGTTTTTCGGTGCCCAGTTGCAGTGCCGGGATGGGGCCTGCTGCAGAAAGCAGCTGTGCAAACACGCGGCTCATAACACTGGCACGCGTGAAGTCAACGCCTTCAACCAGCTCACGCTTTTCGCCTTCAGGAGTTACCACTGACAGTGACTTGAAGGTCGTGTCAAGCGGTACTTATATGGTCAGCACCGGATTTTGGAATGACGAATTCGGCGTGGTGTTGGTGTAGGTTGCGGTATAACGCAGCGTATCGTAGGGGCGAATGGTGCCGTCGTTACGCGTGAGGTTATAGGCGCGCTCAACTACGTCAACAATCGGTTTTGCTGACGGATCGGGATAGATATAGACGTCGAAGGTATACGTACCTGCCTTGAACGCACCCGTTGACTCAATGGTTGCCGTAATGGTCGTGCGGCCTGCGGCATGCACGGTCACCATGGTGCCGAAACCAAAGTCATCGGACGGATTATCCGGATCAAAGCGGTCTGCACGATGCGGAACCTTCGACGGATTGATGGTCAAAACACCCGGGTTTGACGAAGTAAGCGTCACAGCTCCCATGGAGTCGGTATCAATGTAGAGCGGGAAGGTGTTCTTATTTCCGTCGGTGAAATCCTTGATGTCATAGAAGATGGTTTGGGCTTTGTGGGCCTCATCAATAACCGGCGTACTGGTGCTGTCGGTCGGGTCATAGGTGGTGCCGTATTCGTTATAGATGTCGCATTTGCAGTCTGCCTTTTGAATCTCAACCATCGTCTCGTCGGTCATTGAGTCGTAGTAGTTGCGATACAGGTTTACGTCATGCGTATCAGCGTCAGCCTGAGCTGCTTCGCTTGGCATGTCAACGATTTCGCCGTCACGACGAGAGGTGTATTGCACATGCACCGTGTGGTTGCCATCTTCGGTTTCGTCAAGGCGGAATGCCTCTAATTGCGAACGGGTGAGGTTAAAGATTGCAATCGTGTGCTCACGGTTTGAATCTTTAACCT
>CAJTML010000109.1 GCA_910577495.1 uncultured Eggerthellaceae bacterium | reverse complement strand
TACCTTGAAACCAAAGCTGCGCGTATTGCCGCACAGGGTCAGCAGCAAGCTAAGCTGGCCAAGCGCATGTCGCGCGAACTTGAGTGGGTGCGTTCGTCCCCGAAGGCTCGCCAGGCGAAATCGAAGGCTCGTCTTGAGCGCTTCGACCAGATGGCAGCCGAGGCACGCAACGCCCAAAAGCTTGACTTCTCCGACATCCAAATCCCGGTCGGGCCGCGCCTGGGCTCAAAAGTGCTGGAGGTTGAGCACCTCAACAAGTCCTTTGGTGACCGCGTGCTCATTGACGACCTCTCCTTCAGCCTGCCCCAAGGCGGCATCGTCGGCGTCATTGGCTCCAACGGCGTTGGCAAATCAACCCTGTTCAAGATGATCGTCGGTCAGGAAGAACCCACCTCTGGCACCCTTGATCTGGGCGAAACCGTCAAGCTTTCCTACGTTGACCAGAACCGCGAAGGCCTGGACCCCGACAAAACGCTCTGGGAAGTAGTCTCCGACGGCCTGGATTACATGATGGTTGGCGAAACCGAGATCCCCAGCCGCGCCTATGTTGCAAGCTTTGGCTTCAAAGGATCTGACCAGCCAAAACCAGCAGGCGTGCTCTCAGGTGGTGAGCGCAATCGCCTCAACTTGGCACTCACGCTCAAGCAAGGCGGCAACCTGCTGCTCTTGGACGAGCCCACCAACGACCTGGACGTTGAAACGCTCTCAAGCTTAGAAGAGGCGCTGCTGGCATTCCCGGGTTGCTCGGTTATCACCAGTCATGACCGCTTCTTCCTTGACCGTGTGGCTACCCACATTCTGGCCTGGGAAGGAACTGACGAAAACCCGGGCAACTGGTATTGGTTCGAAGGCAACTTTGACGACTACCAGAAAAACCGTATCGAGCGCTTGGGACCTGAGGCCGCAAAGCCGCATCGCGTACATCGCAAACTCACGCGCGACTAAACACTCCTCACGCGCCAGCGCAAGCGGCACAGCGGCTTTGGTACGCAACCTGCGCACATCCGCGCATCTTACGGCGACCAGGTATCCCCTGGTCGCCGTTGCTTTTTCGCCATCTGCCCACCACGGCGTATCCACAATTCGCCAAATGTTGTCACCGAACTATCATTTTTCGACAGCGCGTCGTCTTTTTCGCCGATCTAAATCTTTCGCTTTGGCAACATCACACTTTCAAACTCCATACAACAAACACACATCGCGTTGACGAATGCCGCATGCCGTCACAAGAGCAAATTCACAGCGCTACTATCAGTACATCGAAATGATGACCACTCCTCGTAGCGATCATCGAAAGGAGCTAGAAGAGCTACAAAGACGTACCAGTCCTAAGGAGGCAATCATGGCACGCACCACTACAAATCAACCTCTGTATCAATTAACTCGTCGTACATTCTGCCAAGGTGCGGCTGTCATGGGGGCATCACTTGGACTGTTTGGTCTGACCGGACTGACCGGTTGTGCTCCGCATACTGCAGCTGAAGAAGTCACCCAGGCATGGATCCCTGGCACCTACACCGCAGAGGTCAACGGCCACAACGCGCCCTACACTATGACGGTAACCTTTAGCGATAACGCCATTACCGCCATTGACACCACCGCCAACCAAGAGTCTTACGGCGTTGGCTATGATGCACTGCAAACCTTGACTGACCAGGCCATGGAGTATCAGACCATCAACGTTGACACCATCACCGGCGCAACGCTTTCGTCTATGAGCTTCACCGAAGGCCTGCAGGACTGCGCAGACCAGGCAGGCGCCCTGGCAGCTCTGGAAGCAGCAGATGCTCCGGCTGAAGCTGAAATCCAAGACACCTATGACACCGACGTATGCGTTGTCGGTGGTGGCGGCGCAGGCTTAGCTTCCGCAATTGCTGCTGTACAAGCTGGCGCAAACGTTATCGTCCTTGAGAAGTGCGGCATTACGGGTGGCTCAACCAACGTATCTGAGGGCGCCCTGAATGCAGTTGACCCCGAGCGTCAAGAGCCGCAAGGCATCGAGGACTCCATTGAGACCTTCTACGAGACCACCATCACTGGCGGACACGAGCAAGGCACCCCTGAGCTGGTTCATTACCTCACCGACAACGCGCTTGACTCGGTTCATTGGCTTGAGTCGCTCGGCGTAGAGTTCAAGGACGAATGCGGCTCAGCAACAGGCTCTCTGGGACAGCGTAGTCACTACCCGGCCACCCCGTCTGGCAATACCTACATCCGCTCGTTCCAGCAGTTTATCGAAGACAACGCTGATCAGATCATGTTACTCAACGACATGCAGGTCACCGAGCTTATCACTGATACCACGGGCGCAGTCGTTGGCGTAAAGGCGCTGTACAAGGGCGAAAAAGAAGTCCAGGTCAATGCAGGCGCTGTCATCATTGCAACCGGCGGCTTCGGCGCAAACGTTGAGTATCGTCAAAGCGTTAACGACGGCGTTTGGAAAGAAGTTACCTTAGACGATTCTATCGGCTGCACCAACATCAAGCCGTGCGCTCAGGGTGAAGGCTTAGCCCTTGCTGAGGGTGCAGGTGCTGAGCTGATCGGCCTGTCTGACATCCAGCTGCATCCGTGTGGCACGCCGGGCACCGGCCTTATGGAAGACATACGTACCTCTGGACGTAATCGTATCTTCGTCAACACCAACGGCCAGCGTTTCGTGAACGAAGGTGCTGAGCGTGACGCCTTGTGCAAGGCAATCTTCGCACAGCCCGATGGCACGTACTGGGTCGTTGTGAACACCCTGCGTTACCCCGATCCTGATGAGCCCGACGCCAATGGCGCAACCATCAACAATATGTTGGCACTTGGCCACATCGTAACGGGCGAGACGGTCGAGGATGTAGCAGCTGAGATGGGCGTTGACGCAGCGAACCTGCAGGCTTCAATTGACGCTTACAACGAGGTTGTTGGCGGCGCAGAAGACGAATTCGGCTTCGTAGCAAACAACACGGCAGACGCAGCCATGACCGAAGGTCCTTGGTACGCATGCCGCAAGGTACCGACCGTTCACCACACCATGGGCGGTATCAAGGTTAACGTCGAGTCTGAAGCATGCGACGCAGACGGCAACCCGATTCCTGGTTTGTATGCAGCGGGCGAAGTAACCGGCGGCATCCATGGATCGAATCGTCTGGGCGGCAACGCAATTGCTGACTGCATGACCTTTGGACGTAACGCAGGCACTAACGCAGCAACCTACGTACTGGCATAACGAAACCTCCACGTGCACCACTGTGCGCGCCTAACTAAACAAAGAGCACCGTGCGGCCGGCTTGTTCCCCAGCACGGTGCTTTTTTATGTCCCGCCAAATTATTTCCCAACTGTCCCAATTTTGGTACTCATAAAGCGTAAAACCTTCGTAAGATGGCAACCATCGAAAACGAACCACAAACACACCAAGGAGGCAAGACATGCGCGCCTACACCCGCTCCAACAACCAAACAATCGTCTCAAATGCCGTGAACATGTATGAGTTTTTACAGGATCGTTTTGCTTGGGATCCGGTACAGCTCACGCTTGAAGGCATGAGCAAAGCCATGCGCTGCGCGGGTGTTTGCATAGCCGACGTCTTGTCGCTCTACAACCCCGAGGACAACACCTGGCTCACCGGCAGCCCCACCATCTTGCGCCTAGAGAATCAAGACATCGCCCTGTTTGCTGTTGATGGTCAACACGTAGCACTCTTCTTTGGAACGCTGAACACCGAAACGCCGCTGACACCAAAAGATGCCAACCAGCCCTCGTTTGTCTGGAAAAGTTTCACGCCCGCACAGTATGCCATCGGCCGCCACGTCAGCTCATTTTCGTTTGGAACAAGCGAAAAAGGTCTCTTAACCGCCCTTGAAGCGCGCTTTGACGACGGTGGCCGTATCACCCTCTGCGCCAGTGGCTGCACCAGCACGCGCGCTGCGCGTCGCGCCCCGCTTGCGCGCCCCGCAGCGCAACCCGCACGCACCTCATCAGCACTCATGTCGCGTACGCGTCGCACGCAGCCGCGCCTGGCAGTAGCTTAAAGCGCACAGATTTACCACCCGACCCTCCAACACAAAGGCAGGCCGATTCTGCGGCCTGCCTTTTAGGGAGGAAGGTATGGTGAGCGCTCATCTCGTGAAGCGCCGCTTATGCCTGGGAAAGTGCGTATGCAGCAGCATTCCTTCCAGTAATCACCGAGAAGGCATACGTACCACCAGCACCTGTGCCGCTGGCGATATAGGAAGTACCAGCCCAATTCGACGCATACATATCGTTTCCGCCACCGTAGACACCCTTGATTGGGTTGCCGTCACGATCCAAAACGCGCCCATCACTGTCAACCTTGATACCGTTGCAGTCGGTTCCAGAAATACCGTTGGTTCCCGTTGATGCATAATACGGAGCTTCAAGGGCACGCATCGTGTCAACCGCACGGCCAAACTTATCCTGACCCGCAGCCACGCCAGCGTTATACTCCTCAATTTCAGCCTTCACTACTTCAGGATCCAAATACAGCAGCTCTGCAAGCTCTTCAAGCGTATCAGCTTTTACCACAAAGCCGTCTTCCACTGCCTTCGCCAAAGAATCCTTGCTCCAGCCATTACAAAGCATAAAGGTCGGATCATCGTATTGCGCCTGATCAAACACTTGATATGCCGGCACCGTCAGCAGAGAGCCATCCATCTGCGTATAAGGCTGCGTCTCTGCGCGGTTGCGTTTGCCGGCTGAATCAAGCATGACCAGCGATGCTGGGCCTCTATCCCAAAAGATCTGGTAGTTGTTCGTCTCATAGGTATCGCAAGAATTCACCTCAAGTGTGACAGATGGCGAGATTGTCTTGAAATCCTCCAGCGCCGCACCATGGTTGAGCAGGATATAGTAACCGTCACCCTGCGCAAGATTGTTGCCGATAACGCCCCAACCAGATGATTCTTTGTTCCAGCGCGCACGCAATTCTTGATTTGCGGTATAGCCGCCCATGGCCAAAACAACCGCTTTGCAACCCAAGAACTTCTGCTTACCGTCTTCGCTCACCTCAACGCCAATGACGTTGTAGTTTTCGTCGAAGATCAGATCCTTTGCCACCGTATCGGTCATGATCACCGCGTCAGTTTGATTCACGCGGTCAACCAGAATGCTCGTAAAGGCGCCGCCACCTTGGCGATTACCCTGTGCGTCCACCAAATAGTGGCCACGCGCAACAGGAGCGTCAGCCATACCACATAGCTCAGTCTTCACCGGCTGGCCTTCTGCAACCAGGCCATTGATGAATGCCTGCTCTTCTCGCAGAATGGCCTCAGCCAAAACCTCATCGCAGTTGCCCTTCGTGCAGCGAATCCAGTCCGCCAGCGCGGCTTCAATGGTGTCCTCTTTGCCCGTTCGCTCATCAACATCGCCTGCTTGCTTCATAGCATCGGTTGCAGGGGCGAAAACAACTCCGGTGTTGATTGCCCAGTTTCCACCAAGGTTTGAGCCCTTTTCAACACCAATGACGCTTGCACCGCTCTCAATAGCAGACAGCACAGCACCCATACCACCGCTTAAGCCAACAACCACAACATCAGCGGTTGCGTCCCACTCGCGCGAGGCACCTGAGCCCGTTTGCGCCATAGCTGAACCTTCTTGACCAGCCGCACAACCAGCCAATGCGCCCATGCTTGCAACGCCAGCTGCAAGCAAGCCACCCTTAAGAAAACTGCGACGGTTTACTTGATAGTCTTTCATGAGAATCCCTTTCTCCTTGCCCTCCAAAAGCCAAATTGGACTTTCGATGCCCATCATTGTGGATTCCCGGGAAGACTTGTGCAGTGCATCCTTTGACGATGTAGGCGATAAGACTTGCACGCTAGATTGCAGAATATGCAATCTAGATTGCGAAAAGCGCAGCTTAAAGCGCAACACATCTGCCCAAAGAGCAGGTCAAACGTGCTATAGTGCAAAGAAAACGGAGGGATGTATCGTGGATACAGAAATTATGAGGGAATTCCTCTATTTAGCAGAACATCGCAATGCACTTAAAACAGCGCAGCGCTTCCACATCTCTACGTCAACACTCAGCAGACACATAGACAAACTTGAAACAGAGCTTGCTTCGCCCCTCTTCAAAAGCACGCGGACCTATGCGCTCACCCCTGAGGGAACCACAACATTCAATCGCCTTGAAAACATCCTCATTGAGTACGATCAACTACAAAACGACTTAGCCACAACCGCCTCGCAAGAGCTGCGCATTGCCTATGCCATAGAGGACAGAGCAGTGGCGAAGGCAGTCCTGAAAGGCAGAGACCTCTTCATAAAAGACCATCCCCACGCACGAGTAAGCCTGTTGGCACCACAGGAAAAATCCGTCATTGATACGCTCTCTGACGGGGATGCAAACATTGCCATCTTGTATCTTCCGACGAATTTAGACCCTGAGAAGTTTTCTTCAACGTTGCTTTTGCGCGAACCGCTTATAGCAGCTGTTCCTAAAGGTGCGCTCGGCAACAAACCAGCCAGCGTACCCCTCAAAGCACTTGATGGATTCACGTTTTTCTACGCAGCAAAACCAGGGTATCAAGACTACACTGACTACATTCTTGGCGAATGCAAAAAGAAGAGCGTCATGCTCCATCAAAAACGTGTTGTTGCTGACAATATAGACGAGCTTTACAGCAATGATGCCCCCGATAGGGTGTGGTTTTTCACGCAGTCAACATTTGATCCAGAAAACCGCCCGCTCTTCCAGCAGGCCTACGATTCAAGTGACCTCATAGAGATCTCTGATGTGCATGCCGATAGATACTTGGTCTACCCAACACACACATCAAGTTATCTCACCAAATCATTCGTCAATCACATGACGCGCGCCAACCAGCAGTAACGCCTGTGCGCATACGGCGTTCGTCAAACGCACCCACTACGCAAGCGCGTCAGC
>CAJTML010000108.1 GCA_910577495.1 uncultured Eggerthellaceae bacterium | reverse complement strand
GATCCGAGAGCGTCGTATACCTTTGGATTTGTCTATGCCAGAGCCAAATGATGAGTCGCGACGCGCCATAGCAGAAGCTGAAGACTTTTTTGCTTCTGGGAGGCAAGCGCGATTTAGTTCTGCTGACGATATGATTGCATCTTTGAAGGCTTGAAATGTTAGAAATCGAATATGGTGCGCAGTTCAAGCGTGATTACAAGAGGTGTGAAAAAAGGCGCTTACCATTAGAGGAACTAGATAAGGTGATCCGTCTAGTAGCTGAAAACTCTGAAGAGTCACTTGCTATCCTGAAGCGCCGCCATAATATGCATACGCTTCAAGGCAAATGGAAGGGACGCCAAGAGTGTCATGTCGCCAATGCAGGGGATTGGCTTGTAATTTGGTCTTCTGATGGTTCGGTTGCTTTCTTTGAGCGGACTGGTAGACATGATGAATTATTTAGATGAGTTAACTTCGAATGTATCGATTGTGTCTAATGCCAATAAAACGCTGGTAAAACCCTACATGACCTCAACTTTTACTTGCATGTGATCCTGGTTTATCCTAGGATTGTATCTAAGGAGACGAGGGGAGCAACATGTTTAGTTTTGCCATTGTCTGCTACCTCTTCTTGGGAGGAGCAGGGGGCGGCTTGAGCGTTATTGCTGGGGTGCTTGCACTTAGTGTGAACTGGAATGGCCTGAGTAAAACAGCGCAAGCTGCGTATCGCAAATTCTACACGCTATGTTTTAGAGCAGTTGCTCTCATGGTTGTTGCTGGGTGTCTCTTTTTGTTGGTCGACGCAGGTAACTATGATGCGCTGGTCTATCTTATCTTTCCAAAGCGTCTCACTATTCTTTCAGTGGGTGTGTATCTCTTGGTTGCGCTCCTGATAGTTTCTGTGGCTTTGTCAATCATGTGGCAAGGCTCACAGCGTGTGGGCTCCCGCCGACTTATGATGCTTCTCCATGTTTTAGTGCTTGTGTTGGGTGTATCGGTAGCGCTTTATACTGGAATCTTTCTTGCGAGTATTCCTTCGGTGTCATTTTGGGATACCTGGCTTATTCCTGTACTCTTTCTGCTGTCATCGCTCTCTTGTGGCATGGCGCTCGCTTTGCCGTTTGCGTGGTTTGCAGGAGATATGAGAGTGCTCAGATTTTCGCCACTGGCATTTTATAAAGCTGACTCAATTATTTTGGTGTTTGAATTAGTAGTGGCTGTTGCACTTATTGCGATTTCCGTGTTGTCGGGGCTATCAGGAGAGACGCCGATTCGGGCGCAATCGGGGTTGTTGTTGCTTTCTGGCGTGCTTTCGCCGCTCTTTATTGGTGTATTTGTAGTAGGTGGTCTAATTGTTCCGTTGATTCTTGAGCTCATTGCAAGAAGCCATTCGCAAAGTTGGATTTGGGTTACCATAGCGTGTGTAGTAATTTTAGGTGCTTTCGCCATGCGTTTTTGTATTGTGGAAGCGGGACTACACCCGGTAGCCATACTTGGAGGAGTGTGATCTGCGTGGCTTTGCTATCAGTTGAAGAGTTTACTTTTGAGCCGGATGAAGATTCCACCTCCCCATTGTGGTTGCAATTAAGAAGATATATTGCTGGACTTATTAACACCGGAAAGATTAAACCGGGAGATCAGCTACCAAAAATTCGCGAACTTGCTGTAGCGCTTTCCATTAATTTCAATACTGTCAATAAGTCGTATTTGAGCCTGGCTTCGGATGGATACGTCAATTCTGTACGAGGTAAAGGTGTGTTTGTTAGTGACGTGGCATCGCCTGCTGCGGTGGAAGAGTATGCCGAGGTTACCGCGCTTTTAAGTGAATGCTTGAAGTCTTGTAAAGAGTTGGGCTTGAGTTACGACGAGACTGTTAATCAAATGAAGCGCTATGTCCAAAAACTCAAGATGGAAGAAAGCAAACCACGAGCAGTTCCCGGAACGAACGTCATTGAGTTGGTGGTGGATGATAACGCCGAAGAGAAAGGCGCATAAATGAGGAAGGCAAGACAGCTGGAAGTAGCTGAAACGCAGATGGATAGCTGGTTTGCAGGATCAGATAAGGGGCAGCCGCAAGGAGAGCACACGTCATCCGTTGGTATTGCGCTTTTTACCATTGCGCTTTTTGTGGTTGTTTATGCGCTCGTTTTTGCGTTGGGGTGGCTGTGTTTTGGTTCCATTGAACCTGTCATGTTCTTCGTTTCGTTTTTGTTGGCTCTGTTGGCTTCAATGGGCGTGCATATTGCGCAACAATGGGAGCGCGTAGTGGTGCTTCGCCTTGGGCGGTTTAATCGAGTTTCAGGACCGGGTCTTTTCTGGACGATACCCTTTATTGAGCAAAATTCAGCGCGTATTGACTGCAGAATTCGCGCCACCACGTTTGACGCTAAAGAAACCCTCACTTCAGATTTGGTTCCGCTTGACGTAAACGCTGTCATGCTTTGGATGGTGTATGACGCCAAGGCGGCCTGCACTGAGTGCAGTGATTTTAGCCGCACCGTAGAGCTTGCTGCACAAGTGGCGCTTCGTGATGCCATTGGTAGATTATCTGCGGCAGAGGTTGCTATTCGCCGCGAGCAATTGGATGCCGAGATCCAGGCAACACTAGAAGACGAAGCATCCCGGTGGGGTTTATCGGTTATGTCGGTTAAAGTGCGTGATATTTTGTTGCCACAAGAGTTGCAAGACGTCATGAGTGTTGAAGCTCAAGCAGAGCAGCAACGTAAAGCTCGGTTAATCCTTATGGAAGCAGAACAAGACATTGCTGCTATGCTTGAAGAGGTGTCAGATGCTTATGACACCGAAGATGCGGCACTTCGTCTTCGTACCATGCACCTACTTTATGAGTCCGTTAAAGAAACGGGCGGTACGGTGGTTGTTCCAAGTAGCTTTAGCGAAGGGTTTGGGGATGTTTTACCCGACGCAGTCAAGCAGGGGATCGGACGCTAACGAAGCATTTGTTTGGGCGGCAGCTTGCGTTGAGGTGATCTGTGCAACTTGTTTGCGCCAAAATACCAATCTGGCGATGGCGTAAGCTAAAAAGATGGTCGAATAAATCACTACGCTCAAAATTGCCTGTTTGCCACCGTGGAGCGCGGCAGGTGCAATCATAAAAATGAGATGCAAGTAAATGAGACCAAAGAACAGGTAAGCAAAGCGCTGTACGTTTTTCCAAAGTGCAGTTGACATGTGCTTTTTTACAAACCCAAAGGATGTAATACCAAGCACCACCAGTAATACTAAAAGTCCCATTGAGATGGCAAATGAGGTTGCCATGGATGCGCTCATTGATCCTTCAAGCGCGCGAGAAAGATACGGTGTTAAATACTGGCAGACGTGCCCAAGGCACAGCAGGCACGCAATAATTGATAATTCTGCACGAATAGGGCGAAGCTTTTTGCCAACCCAGGATGACTTCGAAAATGCTCCGATAAACATAACTATGGTAAAGAGCGCAAGCGGAAGCATGCAGCGTTGCAGCAAAATAATGAGCGGCTTCCAATAGGTACCAAGATACCCAGCACTACCTGCAAAAAGTGCAATAACTAAAACAATGGAGAGCACGTAAAATGCAAGCGGAAAACGCGCAATAGGTTTCGCCAAAACAAAAACTGCAACACAGGTAACAAGCAAGATTATTAAAAAGTCCATGGCAGGCCTTTCCCTATGACTGAACCACTGCTTCAAGCATGAATGCAAGCGCTTGGTAGAAGGGTGCTTTGGTAAGGTCGTTGATTTGTGTGGCTAGCGCGTGGGCGTAGGGCGAAATATAGGTGTCAACAATAGTCTCGTAGTCATCTTTGTTGATATGTGCATGATCGGGAGGAGTAATGGCTTGTGCGTAGGTTAAGCAAAGGAACTCCAAGAACTCACACATGCTTCCAATATGATCCAGTGGATCGTTTGATTGCCCTTCTTCAACATTTTTACCAACCGCACAGCGTTTCATGATGCGCTCTATATCAAGCGACTCCTTGGTGAGAAACAGCACGCCGTCTTCGCCGCGTTGCTGAGCGGAAAAGATGCCTACAAATGGCGTGAAAGCCGGGAGTTTTTCACCAACAAAAAGCATCGTGTAGGCCTGGCGAAGCTCATGGAAAAGCTCGTCGACATTGCGGTCTTGATAGGCTTTCATAAGATCGGTAATGACGTGCACCGTTTGCTTGGATGTGCCAAGCTGCCCAAGAACTTCTTCACAACTAATCTGGTATTCGCCACTTGATAAAACTTCAGCCAACAAGCGCGTAGGTAATAAAAAGCCATGTGCACAAAGCTCATATGCAACGGCACGATTATGCCAGATCTCAGCAGAAGAAGCTTTAGTGATTTCAGTCATGATGCTACCTCGTTTAAGAAAACGGACCGACGGGAGGGTCATCGGTCCGTTTATGATTGGATGTGGATAAGCTTACTTCAAGAAGTACACGTTAGGACCGGTGCCCTGATCTTCAAGAAGTTGCGTGTATTCACGCGTGGCCAGTACTTGTGAGATCTCTGAGTTGGGATCATCTAAGTCACCAAAGTAGCGGGCAACTGCTGGGCAGATGTCAATACACATTGGACGTTCACCTGCGTCAATGAGCTCAGCGCAGAACGTGCACTTTTCGACCGTAGAGCCGACGTGCTTCGGAGCGCGCTGGTCACCCATTTCAAAGTCAAGCGGGTAGCTTGGATCGGTGTCAAGCTTAACGCGAACGCCGTCATAGGGGCACGCTGCAATGCAGCTTTCGCAGCCAATACACTCTGCTGCCTCAACAACCACCAAACCATCCTCTTCACGCTTTTTGGAGGCGCCAGTGGGGCAGATGTCTACACACGCAGGGTCATCGCAGTGTTGGCATGCCAGCGTATAAAAGCTCATCTGCACCTTATCAGGGTAGCTACCACCTGCAGCACGAAAGCCATCGCCGCCCTCAGTTACCGCGCGAGAGTACATAACACCATTGGGAAGATTGTGTCCGACGCGGCATACCATTGAGCACATGTTGCATCCTGTGCAGCGGTTAGTGTCAACCGCCATTCCATACTTCGTCATATCAAACCCTCCTCTAGATCTTCTCTACTTCGCAGATCCAGTCATTAAAGTTATTGTTGCTGGTTACGTCATCGGGGCACCAGCGCGTCAGTTGCTGAGCGGTGCCTTCGTCAAACTCATCCCAAGCAAAGCCATGAGGAACCCAGATGTGATCTTTACGAATACCCTCAGTGACCAGCGCATTTAATACGCACGTACCGTGGTCGTTGTAAACGCGAACCGTGTCACCTGTTTTGATACCACGCGCGGCTGCTGCTTCCGTGTGAATGCGGCAGAACGGTTTGCCGTCAACTTTACGATAGTCATCAAGCCAGGGGTGATGCTGCCACAAGGTTTGACCGTGATAGAGATCATGTCCACTGAAGCCATAGAGCGGGTACTTCTCGCGGTCTGGGTTGTCAGCATATGCCTCAATGGAGGGTTTGTAGTAAGGCAGACGATCCTGAAGACCGAACATCTGACCCCAACTATCGCGCGGCATGAGATATTCCATGTAGAACTGCGTGCGACCAAACTCGTTGTACTCAGGTGTTACGTGCGAATCGCATTTGTAATCACCCATGACAACGCCATTTTCGTAGAGGGCATCAAATCCCGCGCCAGCCTCAATATTTTCAGGCGTATCCAGGTATTCGCGCAGATAGTCCAAGCCATCTTTGGGAAGCAGGTCGTCATAGCCCATCTTTACCGCCACAGCTTTGATGATGTCGAAGTCAGAACGTGCTTCGCCGACAGGATCAATAGCTTTTTGTTCAAAGATGCCACCGTCAAGGTACTCATAGGTCTCCCATGGCATGCAGCAGGGAAGCACTAAGTCTGAGTAGTGAGCGGTTGTGGTCATGATGGAATCAATGGTGATGATGTAGTCAATCGCATCATATGCTTTCAAGAGTGCTGACGCACCTTGGAAGTTATCAAGTGGGTTTGCGCACATGTTTACCAATGTGCCCATATGGAAGTCTTTGCCGGCCCACTGACCAGTTTCTGCAATTTGGACAATCCAGTCACCAGTAAAGTGACCACCAGGAACTGCATCTTCAAGTGTGAACATATCGGTATTAAAGACCTGCGGACGAACAAAGGTGGTAGCGCTGGTGTGATCAAGGCCAATACTGCCTACATAAGAGGCACCTGGAACGCCTGCGCTGCCGGTGATTGAAACCAAAAGGCCAATAAGGTAGTAAATACGCCATGACTCGTAGGTGTGCTCAAGACCGTAGTTGATATAGAAGCTGGTCGGACCTTCGGTTGCTACGCGACGAGCCAAACCTTCAATCTGAGATGCAGGAATGTCGCACTCTTGCGCGGCGAACTCAACGGTAAAGGGCGCAATGTTTTCCATGGCGGCATCATATACCGTGCGAACAGAGGTGCCTTCAACATCAAACGTACCAGTGTATGCAGGCTTGGTAGCTTGGGTGTGGGCTACAAAGTCTTGGGCGTCTTCATCCCAAACAATCGGTACGTCATCGTCGGCTCCTGCTTCGGCTTGGCCGATGTTTGAAAGACGCATATAGGTTCCATTTTCGTCAATCAAAAACGGTGCAATTGAGCCATTGCGCAGATAGTCTTCATTAACAAGGTCATTGTCAACAATGTAGTTAATCATGCCGCACATAAGTGCTGCATCAGTACCTGTGCGAACAGGTACCCACTCATCAGCATGAGCGGCTGTGGAGGTAAAGAGTGGGTCAATGGCAATGAGGCTTGCGCCATTTTCGCGACCTTTGCAAATCCAGTTCCATGCGCTGCGGCAGAATGACGCTTCGGCAGGATTTGCACCCCAGGCAACAATAGTTTTAGCGTTTGCAATGTCTTCAATTGCACTTTGCGGCTGCGAGAGATGAACGAATGCAAAAACAATACCAGCCATGTCGTGACCAACTGACAAAACGGTGCCACCAGTCTTTTGAATGAGACGAGAGTTAGCAACACCTTTGCTGAAGCCAGGAACCGGTACGATGTCTCCTGTTGGCAAGAGTGCACTATTGATGACACCGGTAGGAGTGCCATTAAGCACGCCA
>CAJTML010000107.1:4671-7324 GCA_910577495.1 uncultured Eggerthellaceae bacterium | reverse complement strand
AGCGGAGCGGTTGAGGCATAGCCTTTCAGATGCTGCGCTTGTGCCAGCAAACCGGTCTTTACGTTAGGGAACGTCAGGCCAGGCTCTCCTCCACCAGTTGCACCAAGACCACCAAAGTTACACTGCACCTTGCCATTTCTATCCACGTCCCCACCAAATTGCAGCCAATTGGTCTCAAGCATAACTTGGGCAAAGAGCACCTCTGCGCGAACGCCCTCAGCCTTCGCCTGGTCATAAATGAGCTGACAGAAATCGCGAACAGTGGGTGCGCCCTTTGATGAGTACTTATATGACGGGTACTTCCAGCCCTTTGAAGCGCCCAGCACCATCATATCGTTGTAGTACTTCACCATCTTGTCCACCGTCGTACGCGACGTGCCCATGATGGCATAGTTGTTGCCTGTCTCGTCAAGCACCGCATCGGTTACTGTCGCTGAGTTGCTGCCCTGATTTGTGCCACCTGTCACGCTTGCAGGTGGGTTAGAGCACGCACCTGACGAGGCGAAGGTATACGACTTTCCATCAATGGTCTTTTTGCCGGTTACCATAGCGCCATTTGACGGTTCAAAGTAATACCACGTGCCTGACACCTGGTGCCAACCCGTGGCCATATAGCCACCATTCTTGAGGTAATACCACGTGCCTCCCAGTTGCAGCCAGGCGTTTTCACGCGCTGCGCCCGAGGAATCAATCCAGAACCAGTCATTGTTGACCTTAAGCCAGCCGTAAGTGCGCATAGCACCATTGCTTGGGTTGAAGTAATACCACTTACCTGACACCTGGTGCCAACCCGTAGCCATATAGCCGCCACTCTTGAGGTAGTACCACGTGCCACCCAGCTGCAACCAGGCGTTTTCGCGTGCTGCGCCCGACGAATCAATCCAGAACCAATCATTGTTGACCTTAAGCCAGCCATAGGTGCGCATGGCACCATGTGATGTATTGAAGTAGTACCACTTGCCTGCAACCTGGTGCCAACCCGTAGCCATAACACCATTTGCTTTAAGGTAATACCAGGTGCCGCCCAGCTGCAGCCAGGCGTTTTCGCGAAATGCGCCCGACGAATCAGCCCAATACCAGGTGTTATCCAACTTGAGCCACGCATAAGCACGCATAGCACCTGTGCCTGGGACAAAGTAGTACCACTTGCCATTAATTTTCTGCTTACCTTCGGCCATTTCGCCCGTGTTTTGATCAAGCCAGTACCAGGTATTTCCAAGCTGCAGCCAACCAGTTTTAGCAACACCACCCGAAAGATAGTAATACCACTTGTTGTCCAGCTTGGTCCAACCGGTCGTCTTGACTACCTGCAGTCTGCACGACGAATCAAAGGTCTGCACCTTGCCATCAATCTTAACCTGTCCAGTTGCCATCACGCCGGTCTTGGGATCTAAATAATATTTCGCTCCACTGAGCGTCAGCCAACCAGTATGCATAGCACCCGATGACTCAAAGTAGTACCACTTATTGCTTATCTTTTGCCAGCCAGTCACCATGGCACAGTTTGAAGAGGCGAAGTAATACTTCTTGTTGGCGATCGTACGCCAACCGGTTGCCGCATAGGTGTCATCATCGAACCAATACCACGCACCTGACACCTGCTGCCAGCAGTTTTTAGCATAGGTGCCATCGTTGAGCTTCATGCGCCATTTACCATTGACCTGCTCCCACGGCACACGTAGGTTGTAGGTCTCGGCAATGCCCGCAGCGTCGGCTTCACCAAGCTTTTTTAAGAACGACTCTTGCTTAAGCTTGGCACTCTCAGATGCATTCGAGATAAAAGCGTGCTCTACAATGAGACCTGCCATGCCCGCTTCGCGCGCATCAGCAATAACAGTGTAATAATCCCCAATGCCACCGTTATTGGGATAGGTGTAGCCATTTGTTGCATTGAGTGTTTTTGTACCGCGGTTTTGCAAGCCAAGTGCCGCAAGTTTTTTCACAATGCTTCCCGCAAGCTGTTTTCCCTCCTCATGCAAATCATAACGATAGCTGCTTGAATTGGGATACCACACCTCAGCACCATTGGCCGAGGTTGAGGCGGCCGAGTTGATATGGATGCTAATAAAAACATCAGCACCAGCGCTCTTTGCACGGCGAACGCGCTCAGAAAGCCCCACATACTCATCGGTCGTACGCGTCATATACACCTGCACGTTATAGCGCTCAAGTGCAGTTTTGCAGTATTGCGCAATCTTCAACGTGACATTTTTCTCATGCACGGTAGCCTTGCCTGAGACAGCCGAATCGTTAGCACCACCGTCGGAGCCACCATGCCCGGGATCAAGAGCAATCACCAACGTCTCGCCGCGCTTTGCCTTCTCAAGTGCAGGAGATGCAACTTGTGAAAGGGTTGCAATACCCTGCTGCACGGATGCGGTAGCAGGCACAGCTGCAACCTCGGAAGCTACGGCAGCTGCACCTGAAGTGGTGGCAACCGGTGCAGCAACCGCCTCATCTGCCACTTCGGCCGCAGCGTCCAACGAAGGAGCTTCAACCACTGCATCAGCAGCGTCATCAAGTGCATACACCGAAATCTCGGCTTCCTCACCCATCTCAGCCAGTGGTTCAACACCCGCTGCTGGCTCGCTTGCTAAGAAAACACACGGACCGTCTTCTTCGGTTTGCGGGCGAAGATTCATGGTGCGGACTT
>CAJTML010000107.1:0-4661 GCA_910577495.1 uncultured Eggerthellaceae bacterium | reverse complement strand
GAAGCGTGTAGATGCCCAGCTCATGGGGCACAAGAGAGAAAAGCGCAGCGTTTTCTGCACACGTTGTAGCTTGAGCAATATGCTGAGCACCAAGAGGGCTTTCAAATGCCAGGCGTGCTGAGGCTACCTCAAAAGATTCCTCATCAGCCACAAGCGCTATGAGCTGCTCTTCGCCAAGCGTGATGGTTTCTTGGTCGAAATACACAAACGCAGGCAAAAGTGCGCTCTCGTCAGTTTGTGCTTGTACCGAACTCCCGTTTTCAGCTGCAACTTCATCGGTGAGCTCTATGATCTGATCAGTCTCATTTGTTTGAGATTGAGGCTCATCGGCTTCGATTGCAACCGATGCAGGCTCATCAGTTTCAGTTGCGTCGGTTTCAGTTGCGTCAGCTTCGATGGCGTCAACAACATCGGTCGCATCAGGCGTACCGGCAATAAGCTCATCAGTGGTTTGCGTGTCAGCCTGCTGCTCAAGCGCCACGGTTTCTTCGTCAGCAGCAGTACCGTCGGCCGCCCATCCCTGAATCGGAACAGAAAAGACCAAAGCTCCTGCAAGCACGATTGATAAAAATGACTGAGCAAATTTAGCCAGAGACTGGCTCATAGAAGCACCCCCGTACCTACTATATTTGAACGTCTTGTGTAAAGCGAATGCGTTGTTATGGAAGTATACCAGCATCTTTTTTGAAAGGGCGCTATTTTAGTGGCATATGGTCTATACTTGCCCATCTTACAAACTTTATTCACGAATAAGGCATCTTGGGGGTCATATTAGTAGCATGTTTACACACGTTTTAACCACACCATTGAAACGAAGCTTAACGTATATCTCGCTCATTATTGCACTTGTCGGTGCGCTCTTTACTATCCAGCCGGCCTTTGCCGACGAGGTTGTTTCTGCGCCCGACCCAGCCCCGCAAGCCGCCACAAACGGAAGCGTGCGCATCCACGTGCTGCCCTTTGTGTGGATGGACGCCATCGTCCTTGAATCCAATGGACACTTCGCCATGATTGACTCAGGCGAAGACAACGACTTTCCTTCAGGCAACGATCCGCGCTACCCTTTTCGCGCGGGCACCACGCAATACCAAGGCGTGGAAAACCAGGTAATTGCCTACCTGCGCTCATTGGGTGTTACCTCCCAAAACTTTGACTTTTACCTGGGCACCCATCCTCATTCTGACCACATCGGCACCGCGGATGAGGTCATCAACGCCTTCAAACCGCGCTTGATCTACACCCCTTACTACGACGACAGCATCGTCAAAAATCCCGCGAACTTATGGGACAACCAATATGTCTACGATCACCTCATGGCAGCGGCGAAAGCTAACAACATTCCCGTGGTTCAAACCTTTGACCCCGCATTGACAACCCAGATCAGCGACGCCCCGCAAGATGACGGCACCTATGTAGGCAACCCGCGCTTTACCCTGGGAAGCGCCACCATTGAAATCATGAACTACCAGCACAATCTCAGTGCTGGCGTAAATGACTGCAACGACTACAGCTGGGGCGTTTTGGTAAGCGCTTTTGGTAAGCGCGCATTTTTAGCGGGCGACATCAATAACTATGGTGGTGATGAGGATCGTCTGGCCGCTCAACTTGGTCGCGTTGATTTACTCAAGCTAGGACACCACGGTAACGTCGGTTCAAATACCGCAAACTACCTGCAGAAACTTCGCCCCTCTTTCGCCATTGTGACCAGCCATTATCACGAAATCTATGCGCAAACGGCAGACCTTTTAGAAAGTTTTAACACCGCTGTCTTTACCGCAGCAGATGCTGCCGCGCTCAACCGAAGTGCCATTGTTGCCACCATTTCGGCACGCGGGATCACCTGTAACATGCAAGACAATCAGGTGCTTTTGCGAACACGACACTCATCTCCTTCAATCATGGCAACCATCAACGGTGTACCCACCGCACAAAGTGGCTGGTTTGCGCAAGGCAACACCTATTACTGGTTTGACGACAGCCCTTATGCCACCGAAAGCGCGTGGATCCAAGACAAGGGAACGTGGTATTACCTCAGAGAAGATGCAACGATGACGCGTGGCTGGCAGCAGGTAGATGGCGTATGGTACTGGCTCAATTCATCAGGCGCCATGCTTGCAAACCAGTGGATTCGCGTCAATGGTACGTGGTATTACCTTAAAGCTAATGGCGCCATGGCAACCGGCTGGCAAAACAACTGGGGCACCTGGTATTACCTAGAACCCACAAGCGGCGCTATGCGCGAAGGTTGGCAACTCATAAACAACCAGTGGTATTTCCTCAACTACGGTTCAGGAGCTATGGCTACTGGGTGGGCAAACGTTGGCGGCAGCTGGTATTACCTGCGCTCATCAGGTGCCATGCACACCGGTTGGGGCAAGATCAACGGCAGCTGGTATTACTTGAACCCCTCGGGTGAGATGGCTATCGGCTGGAAACAGGTTAACGGCACGTGGTATTTCTTGCGCTCATCAGGCGCTATGGCAACCGGTTGGACAAAGGTCAACAACACCTGGTACTACCTCAACGCATCTGGCGCCATGGCAACTGGCTGGAAGCAGGTCGGTGGTACGTGGTACTACCTCAATGCTTCAGGCGCGATGCAAACGGGCTGGCTCAAACTCTCCGGCACCTGGTATTACCTCAACGCATCAGGCGCGATGCTAACTGGCACGCACACCATCGACGGCGTTATCTATATCTTTAATGCATCGGGTGCCTTACAATAGTATGCGTGCGATTATTCGCCACCCTAATCAATAAACGTTTTACTACTTACCAAGGGGAAAGCATCATGCTCAATCCATCGCAGGAACTTGTCAGCGTCATCGTGCCAACGTTTAACGCCGGCCCCTACCTTGAACAGTGCCTGGACAGCATTCTTGGACAAACGCATGAAAACCTTGAGGTGCTCTGCCTCAACGACGGCTCAACCGACAACTCGCTGGAGATCATGGAGCGCTATGCCGCACGCGATAGTCGTATTCGCATCATCAACAAGCAAAACGAGGGCTACGGCGCAACGTGCAACCGTGGTCTTGCCGAGGCGAAGGGTACCTGGATTGCCATCGTTGAGCCTGATGATTGGATTGAGCCGGGCATGTATGCTGACATGCTAGCCTTCGCCGCAACACTTACTCCTGAGCCCGAAATCATCAAGACGCCCTATTGGCGCATCTGGATGCCTGACACTCCTGAGCAGCGCAAGATTAACTGCAGCTACAAAAACCGCGTGCATCCGCCCGCGCAACCCTTTGTGATTGCGGAGGCCGCCCACCTGCTCACCCACCACCCCAGCATTTGGTCAGCCATCTATAGCAAGGCATTTTTAGATGAGCACAACATTCGCTTTAAGCCGATTCCTGGTGCTGGCTGGGCTGACAATCCGTTTCTCATGGAGACACTCTGCTCGGCAAAAGCCATTGCATATCTGGATACGCCTTATTATTGCTATCGCGAAGAAACGCCTGAGAAATCCCAGAGTTTTGCTGAGAAGAGCACGCTTTTGCCCTTTGATCGCTGGAACGATATGCAAGATATCTTAGAGCAGCTAGGCGTGACTGACGAAGAGGTCTTGCGTGCCCATATCTCACGCGGGTTCACTTACTTAAGTGGTGTAATTGAGTATGTTGATCTGAGCCATGAGCACGTACGCGATGCCGCCAAGACCATGTTTGCGCGCATGGATCAGCGCCTCGTACTGAGCCATCCCGAAATCTCGCCTGGTGCCAAGGCGCTCTATTGCGAGCTCATGGGGCTTGAACCTCCGCGTGGCGGGCATATTGCTTATGCAGGCAATCTCATCAAGCAGGGACTCTACAACTTGTCCAACACCGGTCCGGCGTTTACGCTCTATGCTACCAAGCACTACTTCACGCACAAGGACAAGCGCGAAGGCCGTTCGTAGGCTACATAACAAAGAGGCGCCGGCTCACCAGCCAGCGCCTCTTTTACATTCGTGTTAGTTCGTCACGCTTTGCTCCACTTAGGAAGCAGGACGAACCTCAGGCAGCGGAACGATGTTGGTGGGTTCTTCGCCAGCCTCAACTGCGCTAATAACCTCTTTCCACACACCTTCGTCACGCGTTGCCATCCACAGCTGCGTGCCCTCATCAATGCCACCAGCGTAAGGACCAGTGCCTGAGATGATAGTGATCTTATCTGCATTGTTGGCGAAAGCACCAACCATTTCAATCATTTCAGTTGCATCCCAGTTGGTGTCCATGTTGTTCAAAAGCGTCTGGCAAGCGTTTGCTGCCTCTGCCGGATTTGCGGCAATTTGCTCAATCAGATTCGCCACAATTTGGCGGTCTTGAATCTGGCGACACGCATCCAAGTCATCGGCATATTGCTTACGAGAGCGCGCCAACACCAGTGCCTGGTTGCCATCAAGATGCTGCTCACCTGCGGAAAGCTCAATGCGCTCACCAGTGACGATGTCGTCAAGCTGCATGTCAATAGGCACATCAGCCGTCACGCCACCAATTTCGTTCACGGCGTTTTCAAACTCAATGAAGTCCATATCCAGGTAGTACTTCGGCTTCACGCCCGTCAAAAGCTCAACCTGCTCAAGCAGTGCCGGCATGCCGCCCCAGAAATATGAGTCGTTAATCTTCATGGTCTGGTCATCGTAGGTGCACATCGTATCGCGCGGCACCGTCACG
>CAJTML010000106.1 GCA_910577495.1 uncultured Eggerthellaceae bacterium | reverse complement strand
CGTTGTAGCGCTCAATCGTTGCACTCAGCGTATCGGCCGGAATATTGACCGCACCAGCAAGCTCCTCGATGGTATTCGCCTCAATAATGCTGCCTACCTCAATTTCGCCCTGGAAATAGGAGTCAGAAGCATAACCTGCGGCGAAGTGATTGATAGCATGCGCGTACTTCTCTTCGTCCTCAGGGGCAATGTAGTGGGTCACGCCACCGAAGCACTGCGGCATAACGGAGAGTTGCTCTTTCCATTTGCTGTCGAAGATCTGATACGCCACGCCACCTTTTTGGCGCTTGATCTGGTTTTGCAGCTCTTGGGCTCCCACGTCTTCGTTGGCGAAGCGCTTGCCGTCTTGGTTGACCATCAGATACGGGTCAATACCAATTGAGTTGGTGCCCAAGCTGTGCGTCATCGGCGCGTAAGGACCTTCCTCCATAACCGCACCAGCCCACATGGCCATCTTGTGGCCGTCACCGGTGTTAACCGGGTTGCCGTCTTTGTCCATGCTGCTAAAGAAGCACATGTACTTGAGCGCTTGCGGAGCATAGTAGGTCAGCATCTCGGTGTCGCTTGAGATGTCGCCCGTTGCAAGCACGACACCCTTCGACGCATTCACGCGAATGATGTTGCCATCTTCGTCAGAGGCATACACGCCCACAACTTTGTCGCCGTCTTTGATGAGCTGCTCGCCCTTGAGATTGAAGCGCGCCTCGGCACCAGCGGCCTGAGCAGCCTCAAGCGTGCCATGCATTGCCCAACCATGATCCGGCAGCAAGTGCACCATGCCCGGGAAGCACGGGTAATTCTCGCTTCGCCAGTCATAGTTTTCGTTGACCGGGCAGCGCTCCGGGAATACGTAGGGTGCCTCAGGGTCGGTCGGCGTATCGCTGTCAGACGTCAGCAGCTCATGCTCGGCCGAACCAATGTACCAATCCAGGTCCTTGCCCGAGTTTCCAATCCAGTAGTTCAGCAAAAGCGCATTGGGGCGATTACCCATAACGCGCATGAGCTCGTTTACCACCTCTTGCGTGTCAGGTTGCTCAATACCAAGCTGCTTGTGAATTTCAGAACCAAAGGTGCCGAATTCGCCAGAACGATAGCCAACGTCAGGACCCTTATCAAAACCAAAGACCTTCGCGCCTGACTCAGCCGCCTCGCGAAGTGCGCAAACGCCCGCCAGACCCAAGCCAACCACGCACACCTCAGTGTCGATGGTCTCCACAACCGCGCTCTCATCAATCGGAGCCGGCGCATTCAAAAACGACGGAACGAACTCCGTAGGGTTGCCCGTAGCACCCGTTTGCGGCATAGCAGCGCCCGCATCGGCGCCAGTCTCAGCACCCGCGCCACTCTCAGCCGGCGCACACGCACCCAAACCCAGCGCGCTTGCAGCAACCGCAGCAGTTGCGCCCAAGCCTAAAAAGGCACGACGCGACAAACCAGCTTCGTTTACCTGCGTATCTTTCATGAGGTCTCCCTTCCTTGCGTTTCTCACCTCGCCTCCCACCTTAGCCGCCCACTTCGCCGATCGCATCGCCCACCGCGGCCAAAACGCAAAGTTAGCCGCGGCCAAATGCCGTCACCCAAAACGGCTAAATTGCACGTCAAACGCGCATTTGACCCGCGTTTTCGCCACGCGCCTGTGACACCTTCGCTATCATTAACCACACATCTTGGTGCGTCGCGCAAGGGAGGGATGCCATGAAAGCGCAGCCAGTAATCCAAGTTGTTGGCTTTTCGCTCTTCTTGCTCGTCGACATCTTGAGCTTCCATGCGGCCACCGCGTTTGCCGAGGTTCCTGGGTTTGAACATGCATTACTGGGCGAATACTTCAGCGGCCTTATCCTGGCGCGTATTGCCACCTATGCCACCATCACCGCGGCCACCGTCTTCGCCAAACGCACCTTTATTCCGCGCGTGCCCTGCGCGCTGGCGGCCACCGCGTGCTCGCTGGTTGGCATCGGGCTGATTGCGCTCAGCTTCACGCGCGCAACCCCCGGCGCACTCTTTCTGTGCGGCATCGGGTTGTTTGGCAGCGCGCAAGGCGTCATGAGTCTGACCTGGCTGGCAACGCTTACGACCTACACCTACCGCGGCAGCTACCTCTACCTCATCGGCTGCCACGCCCTGGCAACGGCACTGTGCGCCCTCACGCTCTTTCTGCCCGAGGCGCTCCTTTTGCCCACCACCGTGTGCGCATTAATATTGGCGAATGCAAGCACCATCACCCTGCCGCGTACCCCACGCGAGCCCAACGCGCTGGCTCATCACGCAAGCGATGTTGCCCCGCTGCTCTGGCGCGATATTGTTGCGGTGGGCGTCTTCGCCTTTGTGAGCGGCTTTGTGACCTCGCTTTCGCGCGAAGGGTCGCCCACGCTGAGTGCCGTGAACCTGCAACTGGCAACGCTGCTCATCTCTTCGGCGGTGCTCGTGGTCATGGCGCTTCCTGCGCTGCTGCTTCGCCAGCCGCTCAAGCTTGAGTCGGGGTATCGCATTGCCCTGCCGCTCTCGGCGATCGGCTTTTTGGTGCTGCCGGGACTGGTGGACACGATCCCGCCTTCGCTGGCTGGCACCTTCGCCACCACCGGCTACATGCTGACCGGCATCGTGCTGTACTGCACGATTGACGAGCTTGCCAAAACCGCGCGTGTGCCCGCGCTGCCGCTGCTTTCCGGTAGCGACTGCGCCACGCACGCGTGCCTGCTTGCCGGCCTGGTGATTGGCACACTGGTGTCGCCCTACATTGCGCAGGCGGATACGGGCGTGGCGCTGACGGGCATGGGATGCCTGTATCTGGTGGCGCTCGGGGCGTCGTGGCTGATTGGACGAAGCGGGATTGCTGCCACGCATACGGGCAAGCTTGCGCACCTGCAAGCCGCTAACCAGCAACAAGGCGAAAAATTCGGCGCCGCTTCTGGTTCGCTTGACGCTGGTTCCCTGGATGAGATGCTCGGAGGGCTGACCGATCAGGAGCAAGCCGTGCTGCCGCTGCTTTTGGAAGGACACACGCTCAAGCGCGTTGCTGAAGAGCTCTATATGTCGCAAAGCGCAGTGAAGTATCACGTGCAAAAGATCTATCGGCGCTTTGACGTGCACACGCGCTCCGAACTTGCGGACTTGTTTGCCGCGCGTGGCTCGGTCATGTCGCGCACGAGCGCGCAGCAGTTGGCGGCGGCGTGCTCTCGCGTGGCCCACCAGCACAACCTCACCGAGCGCGAGGCCGAGATTTTGACGCTGCTGGCGCAAGGGGCGTCGGTGTCGGATGTGGCGCAGCGCTTCGACATCTCAGAAAACACCGTCAAGACGCACGCCAAACGCCTCTACACCAAGGTCGGCGTCCACTCCAAACAAGAGCTCATCGACCTCGTATCAAAAATGTGACAAAGGGTCACTTCAAATGTCACATTTTCCGATGTGGGGGCGCGCAACGCTGCGCAAAAGCGACCAGGAGCCGCTGGAGTCGCCCGCGCCGCCGGAGTCGCCCGTGCCGCCGGAGCCACCAAAGCCACAGGAGCCGCCAGAGCCGCCAAAGCCACAGGAGCCGCTCTCGCCGCCCGTGCCACCAAAGCTCTCGGAGCCGCCAAAGCCACAGGAGCCGCTCTCGCCGCCCGTGCCGCCGCGCATGTGACATTTGAAGTGACCCTTTGTCACATGTGGTAAGCTTTGCGGCATGGAATTTACTGATGTCATATTGCAGCGACGTTCGTGTCGCGCCTTTACCCCGACCCCGGTTGATCGGGACGTGCTGTCTTCACTCGTTGAAGCCGCCACTCAAGCTCCCAGCGCTTCCAACGTGCAAGCATGGCGCTTTTGCGTCGTGGATGACGAAGCGCTCGTTCGCAAGCTTGACATGGTTTCCCCTGGTCTTTCAGGCAAACCGCCCGTCATCATTGTGGCGCTTACCGACCGCGCCTACGCCCGCGCCAAGGGGGGCGAAGACGCCGCCAATGAGTTCGCCACGCTTGACTGCGCGTATGCGTGCGAAAACCTCATGCTGGCCGCAGCTAATGCCGGGCTTGGCACCTGCGCCATCAAGTCTTACAACGAAGCGGCAGTGCGGGCGCTCATAGACGCTCCCGACGATTTTGCCGTGGAGCTGCTCATCTCGGTTGGGTATCCTGACCAGGCGAAATCGCCACGCGCGCCCAAGCGCAAACCGCTTTCTGAGGTCTGCGTTTTTAATGGGTATGACATGGCGAATGCTGGCGAACAAAACAACACGCAAGCAACTCCAGAGCTGGAACTGCTTGCGTATATGATCACTTCTGCGGCAGGCCTTGCGGGCGAGCCGAGTATCTACGGGCCGCTTCGTCTCATTGAGTCAGCTAAGCGCATTGCCAGCATGCAAGCTGCTGCGCTTGCACAAGAAGATCCTGATCGCGCGGCGAAACTTCGCCACCTGACGCACCTGATTGACGAACGCCAAAACGACTGCATGACAAACGAAGCGTCGTTTTATGCCATGCTGGACGAGGCGGCAGCACTTTTGGCTGATCTGCTCTAGCGTGACAAAGGGTCACTTCAAATGTCACACACCAGCATTCCGCTCAACCACATGTGACATTTGAAGTGACCCTTTGTCACACGCTTACGCTGCTACCAGATGGACCGCATGCGTCGGGCAGACTTCCTCGCACACGTGGCAATCGATGCAGCTCTCCGGGTCAACGACATGCGCCTTTTCGTCGTCTTCCATCTCAAAAACGTCAGTCGGGCAATCGACAACACAATTCGTGCAGCCAGTGCATTCTTCCAGGTTAATGATGGGTTCTTCCATGAGAGTCTCCTTTGTTTCGCGTATTAACAACGACAATTCGCATTATCCACCCAGTCCAAAAACGTGCACCAACCAGCCCGCGCTTAGTTAACTTCGCTCGGCTGAACTGACATCCGCACGTGATCTTGCCGCGAATTCGTCACCAAGCGTTTGCCGCCCCATTACCGCGCACTGCCGCGCGCCCGCTTGCACCCGCTGCCCGCACACCGCGCCCCACGCCGAAGCCACCGGCCAACCCACCTGTGAGGCCAGCCCTCACGCCGCGTACCAAAATGTAGCGCACGCAATGCGCCCCAAGTGAAACAATGAATGATGCAACACCTATATTGGAGGTCATTATGAACACGATGGATACCACGCTTTCCGACACATTTGCAGTTGACGAACTTCTTTCCGATGGCATCAAATCAACCCCGCCGTCATTTGTTCGCGCAATTCTGAAGGCAGCCTCAGATCCAAACGTGACCTCATTTGCGGGCGGTCTTCCCAACCCCATCTCGTTTCCGCAGGAAAAGCTCCTGGAGTCCATGCAGCGCGTGGTGGCTGAAAAGGGCGCAACAGCGTTTCAGTATTCGTCAACCGCCGGCATCGACGAGCTGCGCGAATGGGTTGCCAACCGCTACAACAAGCGCTTCGGCACCGACTATGTGGCCGAGGATGTCCTGATCACCACCGGTTCGCAGCAGATTTTGGACTTGCTGGGCAAAGTGCTGCTCAACAAAGGTGACGGCGTGATTGTCGAAAAACCCACCTACCTGGCAGCCATTCAAGCCTTCGCCCTCAATCAGCCAGTATTTCGCGAAGTTGAGCTCACCGACGAAGGCCTCAACATTGACGAACTCAAAGCGGCAGTTGCTGAAGGCGCGAAGATGATCTATCTCATCCCGAACTTCCAAAACCCGACCGGCCTGACCTACACTAAAGAAGGCCGCGAAGCAGTGCGCGAAGTACTGGCGGACCAAAACATCGTCGTCGTTGAAGACGACCCCTACGGTGAGCTGCGCTTTGAGGGCGAATCCCTTCCCTACATCGGCGGCACCAACCATCCGCACGGCGTGATCATGGGCTCGTTCTCCAAAACGGTCACACCCGGCATGCGCATGGGCTACATCCTGACGAAAGATCATGACCTACTTCGCAACTTGTCCATTGCAAAAGAGGCCTCTGACCTGCACACCAACGTGTTTTCGCAATTCGTAATCTACGATTACCTCACCCACAACGACCTTGATGAGCACCTCGTGAAAATTCGCGATTTGTATCGCTCGCAGGCACAAGCCATGACCGACGCCATGGAGGAATTCTTCCCCGCCGAGGTCTCGTTCACCAAGCCCGAAGGTGGCATGTTTTTGTGGGCAACGTTACCTGAGGGTATCAGTACCATGGATCTGTTCCCCAAAGCCCTTGAACGTGGTGTAGCATTTGTGCCAGGCGATCCGTTCTACGCAGAACCGGGCGCGCGCTCAACGATGCGCCTGAACTTCACCAATGCTGACGAACAGACCATTCGCGACGGTATTCAAAAACTTGGCGAAGTGATTGCCCAAGCGCTTTAAAAACCGCACGTTAGCCTCACCACCTGCGCAAACAGACATCGCGCACTCAGGTAGAAGGGACGAAGCCATGGCTACCACCATAAAAACGTCGAACCACGCGTTTCGCACCAGCACGTTTGCTTTACTGATTGGCATCATTGCCGTTGTGGGCTTGGCGGTGGCCGCATGCGGCCTGGCAGGCTGCGCGTCGAACGAGCCGCAGGCAGAGCCGGCCGCCCAGAGCGCGGACCGCTCCGTTGAAACTCCGACCGACGACAGCAACGTAAGCGATGCACTCGTGATTGCCAAGCAGGGTGACCAGGCACTGTTCGTGGATCTCCAAACTCAGACCCCCTATGTGCCAACCCTGCCGCTCGGACAAATTTACAACACTGAGGGCGAACATATTGATGCGGCAAACCTCGCCGTAGGCAACGTCGTGCAAGTCAGCGGCAATGGCATCATGCTGGAAAGCTATCCGGGACAATACCCCGGCATTGCGCGCGTGCAAGTCGTTGAGCAGGGCAATCCCGCCGATGCTGACGCCTACGCTGATGTAATTGCCATGTGGGCGGGAAATGGTGACGAAGCCTCGCTTCCCTATGCGTCGGTGGAATATACCGATGACCTGGGACAAATCACGCTTTCACTTGAAGCTTATGAGTATGAGTGGCGCACTGCCGACGGCCAGCAGCTTGAAAAGGATGGCTCGCTGGATGCCGACGCAGCAGACGGCACCGAGGTGATTGCCGACACCGTTATTGATGCCGCCATTACTACCACCACGTCTGCGACGCTGTCGTTCTCGCATACGCCCACGTCAATCACGATTGAGCGTGAGCCTGTCAGCTTCAACGGCCAGGGCAAAATTGTTGAGGGCGCAGACACTGACTCATCAAACGTAGCGTTCACGCAAACGGAAAACAACCAGTTCACGCTTGAGATTGAACCGGGTTACCTCTACGAGATTGACGCGCAGTTCGATAGTGGCGAAGCAGAATTCGCCTTCCACACACTCAGCAAGTAACCCTAACGTGC
>CAJTML010000105.1 GCA_910577495.1 uncultured Eggerthellaceae bacterium | reverse complement strand
CCGGCGGTGTGGCTCGCAGCTCGCGCATTGACCGAGCGAAACGCAAAACCGCCCGATTCCGTTGGAAAATGAGAGTTTTCCGAAGATCCGAGGGCGCCTGAAGCCGCTCGGAGCGGTTCGGAGCCTCAACCTCAGTGGCCACTTTTTGGGCACAAGCTTCTGATCAGGCACGATGCGGATATCTCAAAAGCTGCGGCAAGGCGCCTTGACGGAGGCTTGCCGCAGTCTTCGGAATTCGCCAATTTATTAACGCCAGAAAGCCAAATCTTGTTTCGGCATCAGAGGATAGAGCGCCAGAAGGCTAATTCTTGTTTCGGCAGCCGGGGTGCTCTGGCGCTAGCGCTTGCAGGCTAGCCGCTGCAGTGCCAGAGGCTGCAAGCCGGCGGCCACAGCACCAGAGGCTGCGAGCCAGCGGGTGCAGCCTCAGGCGCAGCGCAAGAAGTTACAGCTCGATGGGCGTCCACGTACCGTCGATGTCGCAAAGCCAAGCGTGCGGATCCTGCACGGTGAAGAAAGTGAGGCGCGGGTCGTTTTCATCATCCCAGCTCTCACCGAGACCCACCATATGCTCAAAGCCCGCGCGACGCACCTCGGCGTTTGCACGATCAGCCAGATCAGCTTTGCCGCGCATGATGATCCACCCGCGACCCGGACGCCACGCGGTCAGCTCAAACTTCGGATTCTCCTCAAGTTCCTTGTATACATCTTTGGTGGTAGCGGTACAAAACCAGATCTCGCCATCTTGAAGGGCAGCAAAGCTAAAGGGGCGAACATGGGGTTGATCTCCCTCGCAGGTGGCTAAATACCAGGCAGGAACACTGGTGAGGTAATCGACGATTGTTTCATTTCCGGTCATGAGACGTCCTTTCTAAAACGTTTGCGGGATAAAGTTGGCGCCGATAACGCACGCCAGCATAAGCGCAACCACCAAAACAGCGTTGCGATCCAGATAGGTATAGGCCAGCGGCTTTAAGCGCGTGCGGCCATCCGCGCCGTGATAACAGCGTGCATCCATGGCAAGCGACAGCGTCTCAGCATGGCGAAAAGCACTCGTAAACAGCGGAATGACCAGCGATTTCACCATGGAGAGCTTGCCGTCTTTGAATTGCGCGCCGCGACTGACCTGTGCGCGATAAATGGTTTGCAACTCAATGATGAACTGCGGCAAGAAGCGCAGCGCAATGCCCATCATCATGGAAAGCTCGTGCGCAGGCATGCCAAGGCGCGCAAGCGGCCTCAAAAGGTATTCAAACGCATCGGTAATATCAAGCGTTTCGGTGGTGAGCGTCAAAAGACTCATCGCCAGCAAGAGTAGCACGAGGCGAATTGCCAAAAACACCGCTTTGATCAGGCCTTCATCGGTGATGGTAATGAATGCCCACTGAAAGACCACGGTACCGTCGTGCACGAAAAAGATGTTGAGCAGCGCGGTAATAACCACCACAAAGAGCAACGGCACAATGGAACGCAGGGCGCTGCGCAACGGAATATTTGAGATGGCGAAAAAGCCAAGCACAAACAGCGCGCAGACCGCCAAACTCCAAAACGTCTGCGCCACAAAGATGACGACCATGACCGCCAGCGAAAGCAGCAGCTTCGCGCGCGGATCCATACGGTGGATGGGGGAGGTGCCTGGCCAATAACGACCAAGAATTGCTAACTCGTTCATGAGACAACCTCGGGGGTGGAGGTATCGGGAGTTGGCGAGTTGTGCGCCCCGAGCTGCGCGGCAATGTCGGCTGCGAGTGTGTCGGTGGTATAGAGCTCGCGGGGGAGGTGATAGCCCACTTCGCGCAGCTCGAGCGCAAACTTCTGCGCCGCAGGCACGTCAAGCCCAATGCTTCGCAGCTCATCACCACGTGCAAAAACGCGCGCGGGTGTGTCCAGATCAAAGAGCTCGCCTGCATTCAGCACTAAGATTCGGTCGGCGAATCGCGCCAGGTCATCCATGTTGTGTGACACGAGCACAATCGTAATACCTTGCGCATGCAGCTCGGAGATGAGTGAGAGAAACTCTTCGCGCGCCACCGGATCAAGTCCAGCAACTGGCTCGTCTAACACAAGTACGCGCGGGCGCATGGCAAGCACGCCTGCAAAAGCCACGCGACGCTGCTGTCCGCCCGAAAGCTCAAAGGGGCTCTTGTCACCAATTTCGTCCACATCCAAGTGGACGCTGGCCAGCGCTTCGGCCACCCGCGTAGCAACTTCGTCGTCAGAAAGTCCCAGGTTGCGCGGACCAAACGCCACGTCTTCGGCAACTGTGTTGGCAAACAGCTGGTTTTCGGGATATTGAAACACGAGACCCACCACGACTCGACAGCGCTGCTGCACGGCTTTGTCAGCAAGGTCTTCGCCATCCAACAGCACGCGGCCGCGGGTCGGGTGCACCAGGCCATTCATGTGCTGAATGAGCGTTGACTTACCACTTCCAGTGTGACCCGCAATGCCTAAATACTCGTTATCTTCAACGGTAAAGCTGATATCGCGAAGCGCCCACACCTGCTCAGGATCACTGCCCCAATCAGCACTTTTGTGCTCAGCAAGCGATGCTGGCGCGTCAATAACCCCAGCTTCCTTGCGCTTTTTTTGGCGAAGCTTGCGCTTCTCAGCCCGGTCGGGGTTGGCGTAGGAAAAGCTTACGCCTTCAAAGCTAATGCGCATAACTCCTCCTTCAACTGGTTTGGCTCAACCGTGGCAGCCACCGCAACGCCTGCATGGCGCAGAGCATAGCTCAACTCAGCGGCGAAGGGCAGATCCAGATGCAACCGTTCCAAAAGTTCGTGCTGGGTAAGCACCTCTTGGGGCGTACCCGTGCAAGCAATAGAGCCGCCGTCCAGCACAATGACGCGGTCGGCTTGTGCGGCTTCATCCATGAAATGCGTGATCATAACGATGGTCATGCCGCGCTCGTTGAGCTCGTGACATACGCGCATAAGCCCCTTGCGACCGCGTGGGTCAAGCATGGCGGTTGCTTCGTCGAAGATGAGAATCTCAGGCTGCATGGCAAGCACGCCCGCAATGGCCACGCGCTGCTTTTGGCCACCAGAAAGCGATGCTGTCTCGCGGCGGTCAAAGCCTTGTAGCCCCACATCAGCCAACGCATCGGCCACGCGGCTGCGCAGCTCTTCGGTGGGAATGCTTAAGTTTTCCGGGCCAAATGCCACGTCGTTTTCAACGAGGCTGGCAACCAGTTGATCGTCAGGGTTTTGAAACACCATACCGGCATGCGAGCGAATAAAGTAGGTCATGGTCTGGTCGGCAGTGTCGTGGCCGAGCACGTTTACGCGCCCCTCATCAGGCAAAAGCAACGCATTGATGTGCTTTGCCAGCGTGGATTTACCCGAGCCATTGCCTCCTAAGATGCAGACGAACTCACCTTTTTCAATGGAGAGATCAATATGATTGAGGACGAAAGCTTCGCCATCATAGGTGTAGCTGACGTCGTGAAACTCAATGAGCGGCATAAGATTATGCACGTCCTTTAACTTGCTTTTTCTTCGGCGTGATCAGGTTTGAAATTGACTTGTAGACGATGATGGTCAGGATGGAGTTGAGGGTTGCCTTTATCAAATTGAACGGAACCAAAATGGGGATAATCATCTCAACAACCGCGTTGAACGGCACGCCAAGATAAAGTGGCGTGACAATGAGGTTGCCCGCGATAGCCATAATAGTTGCGGCGATAACGGAAAGTACCAGACCAATGACAGCACCTTTCATGGTGTGCATCTTGCGGTATACAAACGCGGCGGGCAGTACTAAGCCCGCTACCACCAAGATGTTCATGAAGGCGCCTGAAACGTCGGCGAAGAGGATGCCGTGTAGCACCGCGCCGACCAGACCAACTGCAAAGCCGGCAGCAGGTCCGAATGCAAAGCCGCAGACCATAGCGGGCATGGCTGAGGCGTCATACATCAGCCACGGAACGCCAGGCAGCAGCGGAAACTCAATAAAGGAGAGCAGGACACCAATGGCGCAGAGCAGTGCCATGGTGACCAATTGGCGCGTTGACCAGGTATTGGTGTTTTTGAATTGGTAGTTTGCTTGATCAGTCATGCGAACCTCTTCTCTGTGTGGCCGGATCCCAAAGGGCTTGTTTCTGGCCAAAAAAAATAAGCCCCTATGAATTCTTCATACAGGCCAATCTCGGTTCGCATATATAACGCGCATAGGCGCATCGTGCGAATCTCTGCCTCTTCCATCCGGACTATACCGTTGGTTTCGGAATCTCACCGAAATCAACCCGCAGCCTCTCAGCTGCAAGCTCGCGGACTTGTGTGTCATGAGCGCTTATGCATCAGCGCCCTGCACGCATTACCGCCAGTGAGGAATTGCACCTCGCCCTGAAACAGAATTCATTGAGCGGTATTGTAGTCGCACGAGGCAGATCGCGCAAGGTTCATGGAGGGATTTGATGAGCCAACGCCTCTGTGCCCGGCAGGCTACGACTCATTAACAATGCGAAGGCCAGGCGAACCCCTTCGCCAAATGCTGACTAAGATACTTGGTAAGCAACACAATCCAGAGGTATGAAAACATGAGCAAGCAAGACAAACAGACCAAGCATCAACCCGAACCTGTCTACGCAAACGCGAACGCGGATGCGCAAAACGCACGCGAAAACGAGATTGTTAAAGCCAGCGTGTATGGCATTGTGGGTAACATGCTACTGGTGGTCTTCAAGATGATCATCGGCTTCGTGTCAAACTCCATCGCCATTATCCTGGACGGCGTCAACAACGCAACCGACGCTATTTCATCCATCGTTACCATCGTGGGCACCAAGCTTGCCGGGCGCAAGCCGGACTCAAAGCACCCCTTTGGCTACGGGCGTTTGGAGTATCTGACCTCGGTGGTTATTGCGGTTATCATTTTGGCGGCAGGTGTGGTGTCCCTGCGTGAGTCAATCGTCAAGATCATTGATCCGGGTACGCCAACCTATTCCGACATCACCATTGCGGTTATCGTGGTAGCCATCATTGCGAAGATCTTCATAGGTATCATGTTCAAGCGTTTTGGCACGCGTACTGATTGTGAGGCGCTTATTGCCTCAGGCGTTGACTCAAACTATGACGCGGTGTTGTCGGCTGGCACGCTGGTGGTGGCCTTCGCCCAAAATATCTGGAATCTCAACATTGACGGCATTGTTGGTGTGGTGATCTCGCTGGTGGTTATTAAGGCGGGCGTTGAGGTCTTGCGCGATGCAGTGAACCCGATTATTGGATTGCCGGAAAACAAAAAGTATTTCGAAGAAATTGAGGCGTGCGCTGAAAAGTTTCCCGAGGTCAAAGGCGTGTATGACATTGTGCTGACCGACTTTGGTCCGCGTGAGATTATCGGCTCTGCCTTCGTGGAAATCCCCGACAACCTCAACGCGTGTCAGATTCATGTGCTCACGCGCAAGATTGCCGATGAGATCAAAGCGCAAACCGGCATTGACATGGCCATTGGCATTTACGCGGAGCATCTCACGGGCAAATTCGCCGACATGCACCAGCGTTTGGTTGAACTGGTGAGTGCAGAGCCAGCCATCATGCAGACGCACGGGTTTTTCGTGGATGAAGATACCAAGACGTGCTATTTCGACCTCATGATTGATTTTAAGAGTGATGGCGAAGCACTCAAAAAGCAGATCATCAAGCAGCTGGATAAGGACTATCCTGGATATACCTACGACGTCCAGCTTGACTTTGACTACGCGTTGTAAGCTGCCACCGCCGCGCGCGTGGGGGCGCTCTAAGCTGCAATCGGCACACGCGGGGCGCACGCTGCAAGCTGCCCAAACCTGACCTGTGGGCACGATTCACTGGCCGCTGTTAGAAATTAACCCGTTAGAAACGCACCGTGCCACCTGCACCACTTTATAATCCTGCCATAGTTCCCGTTGTACGCATATTTTCTGAGGAGCCCCTTTACGGAGGGGAAGAAACTAGGCGTATCTTGAGGAGCGCATTCATTTGAGGTAAGAAGAAAGTGGATCGGCATGGATTTTATCATCGACGCAATCTCAAGCATTGATGCTTTTGTTTGGGGTCCGCCCATGATCATTTTGCTCCTGGGCTCACATTTGTACTTCACGTTCCGCACGGGGTTCATTCAGCGAAAGATCCCCAAGGCCATCAAGCTCTCGGTCACCAAAGACCCCGATACACCAGGCGATATCTCGCAGTTCGGCGCGCTGACCACTGCGCTGTCGGCAACGATTGGTACTGGCAACATCGTGGGCGTGGGCACGGCCATTTTGGCAGGTGGACCGGGTGCGGTGCTGTGGATGTGGCTCACGGGTGTATTCGGCATTGCTACCAAGTATGCTGAGACCTATGCAGCGGTAAAGTATCGTGTCGAAGACCACAACGGCGCAATGCTCGGTGGTGCCATGTATGCGTGGCGACGCGCGTTTAACAAAGACGGCAAGACGCCATGGTGGGCACTTTTGGGCGCTGGCGCCTTCGCCCTGTTTGCAGCAATTGCATCCTTTGGTATTGGCTCTGCGGTGCAATCAAGCGCTATGACCTCCATCATCACCTCAAACTTCGCCGGTATTCCTACATGGCTTATTGGTTTGATCGTGGTCGTGCTGGTGTCGCTTGTTATCTTTGGCGGCATTAAGTCCATTTCTCGTGTGTGCGAAAAACTCGTGCCGTTTATGGCTATTGCCTACGTTGTTGGCTGCATCATTATTGCATGCATGAACTGGCAATACGTATGGCCGGCCATCTGCTTGATTTTCGAGTGCGCCTTCACCCCGAAGGCAGCTTTTGGTGGCGCGGTTGGCAGCGGCCTTATGATGGCGCTGCAATTTGGTTGTGCGCGCGGTCTGTTCTCAAACGAGTCTGGTTTGGGTTCAGCGCCGATCGTCGCATCTGCGGCAAAGACCCGCAATCCCGCACGTCAGGCGCTGGTTTCTATGACGGGCACCTTCTGGGATACCGTTGTTATCTGCGCTTTGACCGGTATTGTTTTGGTATCAACTATGATTGCTAATCCAGGCATGATGGAGGGCAATGCTATTACGGCTGGTGCTCAGCTGACTTCTGCCGCCTTCGCTTCAATTCCCTTCATCGGTACGCCTATTCTGGTGATTGGCATGGTACTGTTCGCCTATTCCACCATTTTGGGCTGGTCTTATTATGGCAACCGCTGCATTACCTATCTCTTTGGCAAGCGCGCTATTCGTCCTTATCAGGTTATTTACGTAGCTATTGCTTTCCTTGGCGCTATTGGCGTTGGCGATGTGGTCTGGACTGTATCTGACATCACGAACGCGCTCATGGCTGTGCCAAACATTATCGTCGTACTCTTGCTGTCGGGTATTATCGCTAAAGAAACCCACCACTATGTTTACGAGGGCAATTTGGATGAAGCGTATGATGTTGAGATTCCGAAACTGGAATCCAAGTAAGCAGCGTATTCGTTCGTTTCCCTAACTTTCGAAAAG
>CAJTML010000104.1 GCA_910577495.1 uncultured Eggerthellaceae bacterium | reverse complement strand
TGCGCAATTCAGCTTCCTTGAGGCAACTTCTCTTGCGTGCTTGCACGATCAGTTTGGCGCCTTTAGGACCTATGCCCGGTACCCGCAGAAGCGCTTCAAGGGGAGCAGTGTTCACTTCGACCGGGAAGAAGTCAAGATGATTGAGTGCCCAGTTAGCCTTAGGATCAACCTCGGTATCTAAAAAGGGTTTGTCTTGATCTATGAGCTCACTGACATCAAACTTATAAAACCTCAGCAGCCAATCCGCTTGGTAGAGGCGATGCTCCCGGTTGAGCTGTATGGCATCATTTTGCGGGAGTCGTGCATCGTGGTTGATGGGCAGATAGGCGCTGAAGAACACACGCTTGAGGGAGAAGTGTTTGTAGAGCGCAGCCGACAAGTTCAAGATGTGAAAGTCACTTTCGGGGGTGGCGCCAATAATCATTTGCGTTGACTGACCAGCTGGTGCAAACGAGCGAATCTTTTTTGCCGGGGCGGCACTAGGGTAGTAGGTGTTGCGTTTGCGGGTCAGTACGCGCGTTTCATGATCAGTAGCAATGTTATCTTTGATTTGGCGCATGGGAGTTAAGATGCGCTGCTTGTTTTTCTGGGGCGCTAAGAGCTTGAGACTCTCTTGCGAGGGTAGCTCCATGTTGACACTCATGCGATCAGCTAAATGCCCCAGCTGCTCAATGAGCTCAGGAGACGCTCCTGGGATTGCTTTTGCGTGAATGTAGCCGTTAAAGGCGTAGTCATGGCGAAGCAGCCGAAGTGTTTGGATCATCAGTTCGGTAGTGTGGTCGGGGTTTTTCGCCACGCCAGAACTTAAGAAGAGACCCTCAATGTAGTTGCGCCGATAAAATGCCATGGTGAGGTCAGCTAATTCCTGCGGCGTGAAACTGGCGCGAGGAACCTCATTTGAGCAGCGATTTACGCAGTAGGCACAATCATAGACGCACTCATTGGTCATGAGTACCTTTAGCAGCGTGATACAGCGCCCATCAGGCGTGAAGCTATGACAGCATCCCGTAGAAGAAGCAAGCCCAACTTTGCCCGCTTGCGGGCCGCGTGTGATGCCCGATGACGTGCAGGCAACGTCGTATTTGGCGGCATCAGAGAGTATTTTAAGCTTTTCGAGGATATCCATGAGCCACCACCATACGATCAAACGTTCGCGCGAATAAATGTTCGTATTATACTAGAATGCCCATGCTCTTACGTCAAGGGAAAAACGAAAAAGCATGGGCAAAAAAGGTTGCGGTAAGACTGCTTAGCCCTGGGCTCTGAACGCGTCTCGAATTCCTTAGCGTGCGCGGGTTGCGGAATCAGGGTTGAGCGACATGGACTGGAATCGCTCAGCCATATAGGCATTGTCGAAATGCTTGTCGCAGAATTGTTGGATGGCGGTGTCTTGTGGGAGGTGGGCTTCACGTTGGTACCAGCAGTCCAGGGTGATAAGGGTCATGGCGCCATCAGTAATGAGCAAGGCGGCACAAATAGTGGTGACCACATAGCGCCAATTCCACGGGATGAGGTTAACCAGTTTGAGCAGCCATGGCAGCAGCAGCTTGATCCAAATAACACCGAGTGCGCCCCACATGCACATAAACATGCCGTTGGTACGCCCGTCAATGGAGAGGAACGTACCTGAATAGTTCCACGCCTCAATGCCGAAGGCGAACTGCATAAACCAGCTCGTGAAGAATTCGAATGCGCCACCGACGACGGCACTAACCAAAAAGATGATGAGAATATTTTTGTCGTGGAAGCGGTTGAGTGCAATGGTCATGAGTACTGCACCAAAGCCATAGATGGGCGAAAATGGCCCAAACAACAGTCCCGCGCGATCTTGGTAGTGACCGGGATCAACAAACACCATATGAAAGATGGTCTCAATGATGAGTCCCAAAACTGAGCAGACGACAAAGATCCAAAAGAGGTTAAAGAAGTTCAGTGCAATGTAGCCTTTGCCGCTTTCGTCGCGTCCAAGCGTGCCGTCTTCTGCCTCTTGGCGCGTCTCCATATCGCGCAGATGTCGCTTCAGCTCACGTTCTTGGGCAAGCGAGGGATCCAGGTAGCTTTGTAGCACCACCAAAAACACCAAAATGATGGCGAAGGGCAGCAGTGAGAGCGAAAAGCCTGAACTCATCATTTCGCAGAGCGCTGCCAAAAGTGTAATGACAATCATAGCAATGGCAATGCGCGCGGCATTATGGCGTTTGTTGCGAATGAGACGAACGCCAAAGAGTACGGCACACACGCTTAAGAGCGCTAAGAAGACCAGTTCCACTATGGCGATAACAAATGCCATAGTCTGCATTTGTTCGCTGACATTGCCCGTTTGTACGTTGTGTACCAGACGAACGATAAACCAGCTAATGAGCCCAACGGCGGCCGCGCCGACGATGATGCATAAGATGCCAAACACCTTCAGGATAAGAGGGATTTTTCGCGCATCTATCGGGATCTCAACAACTTGATGAGAGTTCTCATCAATTGCTTGTGAAGTGCTCTTTGTCTGTGATAGGGTAGGTGACTCAGGAACCGTGTGATGCTTTTTATTCGTCATAGTGTTCCTTCCAGCATATATGAGCTAACTGATTGTGATTTCAGTATAGCTGAGCTGGTGAGAATGCTTGATAACAAGCAAGCAACACAAAAGAGGCCTTGAAGCCCACCACTCAAGGAGCATCGTTTGCTGAGGCGATGGAGTGATGGACTGCAAGGCTTCTCTTATTGCAAGAGGAGCCGCACCTTGCGGCTGCGGCTCCTCAATAAAGCTGAACTACACAGAGTAGCCCGTAGGCGACGCAACCATTACTGCTGAATGGTAACTTCCTCGATTTCCTCCTCAACGGAAGCGTTTCCGAGAACCTCATCAACTGAAACGGCGCCGTACTCTTCGCCCACATGAGCGTTTTGCTTGGCAATGTTTTCAGCCCACTCACGAAGTTGGCGAGCTTCCAGTGAGTCAGGCGGGAACGGAGTACCTTCGCCAGCTTCAACAATTTGCGGGTCATGCTTGATCCACTTGAAGAACTGAACGCCCATCAATACCACAACGATGGAGAAGGGTACGCCGCCAGCAACGGTTGCAAACTGAATCGTGGTCAAGAAGGTCTGACCAGCGGTCAGTGCGAATGTAGCTGCCAAAGCGGTGATGCACAGTGCAAGAACTGCCTTGAAGCCGCGGCTCTGCTTTGCAGCAGGGGACACGAAGTTCGAAAGTGCCATAACGCCAGAGTCAACAGAAGAGATGATGTAACCGGCGATAAGGATGATTGCTAAGATAGAGAGAATCGTTGGCATGATTTCGATCGCGTTAATAGAACGAATAGTCATGAACAGACCCATTGAAGAGTCGGCCATGGTGGCTTCAATCATCTCGGGTTGAGACATGGAAGCATAGGTGCCAGCGCCACCGACGATAACCGTCCAGATGATGCAGATGAGACCACCAACACCAACAACACCAACGATGAACTCACGCAGCGTACGGCCACGAGAAATCGTTGAAATGAAGCCAGCGGTGAAGGTTGCAAATGCGAAGCACCAGCAGAAGATGAAGAATGACCAGAATGCCTGCCAAGACTCACCAAACGTTTCAATACCGTTTTGGAGCCCCACGGCCTCTGCAAAGCCACTCATCAACCAGAATTGATCGGCGAACACGCCAATGGATTCGGGGATCATGCCCAAGATGAACAGGGTAGGACCGGTCAGGAATACCACGATCATAAAGACAATGGAGATAATAGCGTTCGCGTTTGAAATACGCTTAATGCCTTTCACAACACCGAACCATACCGAAAGGGTCGCGCAGCCACCAAACAGGCAGATCGTTGCAACCAACAGCAGGTCGTTAACCGGAATACCGAACAGTTCGCTCAAGCCTGAGTCGAATTGGTAGGATGCCAAGCCAATTGAAGTAGTAAGGCCAAAGATCGTTGCCAGAACAGCAATAATCTCAACGATAACACCAACAACTTTGCTTGCCTTGCCTTCGCCAAAGAGGTTTTCTACCGAACCGCGATAGGTAACGTCTTTGTGCATGTTGTAGCGCGAGTAGGACAGGAACAGTGAAACGATACAATACACTGCCCATGCCGGGATGCCCCAGTGGAAATACGTCCAAGCAAGTGCTACGTCAGGCTGGAACTGCATGTCTTGGAGGGTAAACGGAATGCCACCCATCATGAACAGCGGTTCTGCAACAGCCCAGAATACCAAGCCAACACCTTGTCCGGTTGCAAACAGCATCGCAACCCATGAGAAGTAGGTGAATGCAGGCTTGGCGTTTTTACCACCCAGGCGAACCTTGCCATATTTAGAAGCTGCAATGTAGACACACACTGCAAGCGTCATGAAGGTGGCAAGTACGATCCACCATGAGCAGTACTGCGTAACGAAGGTACGCATGTTGTTGACTGCATCAGTAAACGCATCAGCGCTGATAGCAGCTACGATCAGAGAAAGAGCAACGACAACAACGGCAATGCCGCGGATGATGAAGTCGTGCTTGACCGTACGGCCGAGACGCTTCATGGTATCGGGTTTAGCTTCAAGATCAACTTCGCCCGTTTCGTTTTCTTGCTCTTCGATAACCTTATTAACTACTTTGTCTTCGTTGTTCTCGACTTCGTCGATTTTGTCTTTTAGGCTCATAAGAGATCCTATCTGATAAGAGTGAATAGACAGGCTCGGCGCTCAAAGACTAAGCACCAAACTCTTTTTCGATGGCATCAACCATGTTTTTGACGGCTACATCGCGCAGGATCTCGCCTTTTTCCTTGGTTGAAGCACCGGGGTGTGACAGGCAACCCGAAGGCGGCGTGTACTCAGGTTTGATGGGCAGCACATCATAGGTGGGAAGTACTGCGGGTAAACCGACGTACAGCTCTTCATCAATTCGATCCATGTCAACCAAGTCAGGGTAGAGCAACAGCATAAGAGAGGTCTCCATGACGCCCGCATGCTCAAGATCCCAGCCGGTGAACCCTTCGGGATATAGCTCTTCGATGGTTTTGTCGTCGACAAAGTCCCAATACGACATGAGCATGACCTGAACGTCATTGATGCCTTCCATACGCAGATCGCGAAGCGCAAGATCAACGCCTTCAAATACGAATTGATAATTCTCATAGTGACCATTCATGAACACAATTTTACGTGCGCCGTCTTCTGCAAGATTGCGGCACATGTCACGAACGATCGCAATGAGTGTAGAGCCATCAAGGCTTGTCGTGCCTGTTAGATGGAAGCCACCGCCAGAACGCTGTTGTGATTTATAGCCATAAATGATTGGCTCAGCACAGATGCCCCCCACCTTTTCTGCGGTTGCACCGGCCATGGCTTTGGTTAGGTATGCGTCAACGCACATTGCCATGTGTGAGCCATGTTGCTCAAGAGCGCCTACCGGTACAAATACGATGACATTGTTGGCAATTTTTTCACGATAGGTGAAAGCGTCCATTTCTGCCATGTATACAGAATCCTTCATAAATGCGTCCCTCCTTTCCTCAAATCTCATACGAGGTAGTGGTCGCAAGCACCCCTTGCACCTGCGACCACTAAGTTTTCTTTACTGGATAAATCCAAATACATTCAAGAAGACGATGATCATGAGAATCGGATTGATAACCATGATGCAGACTTTTTCGAATGCGTTAATCGGCTTGTATTGGCCGTCGCTGGTGAGCTCTTTGTTGTAGCGCGTCCAGCCCCAGATCTTTGCCACGAAGCAGCACTCAAGCACAACGCCAGCAGGCAGGAGCAGGTAGGCGGTAAAGCAGTCAAGCCAACCGTAGAAGTCATACTGCTCAAAACCAACCGGGAACAGCGGCCACGGAAGCGTGACGCTATTGAGCGGACCGAAGCCCAAAGATACGATGATGTTGCCAGCGAAGATGATTAGAGCAACAACCAGTACGCCCTTCTTGCGACCCAACTTGAGTTTCTCTTCGAATACGCGGATCGGAATCTCGAAGAAGGTAAACAGCGACGAGATAACTGCAAACAGCAGTGCCACGAAGAAGAAGATACCAAGGATGCGGCCACCAGGAAGCTGGGCGAATACGCCGGTCATTACTTCGAAGACCAGACGAGGACCAGCCTCAACGTCGGTACCAAACGCCGTAGCAGCAGGGATCACAACAAAGCCTGCAATGATTGCAACTAATGCGTCGCAGGTTACAACCAAAGCCGAGTCAGAGCTAACGTTGTTTTCCTTCGGTACATTTGCGCCAAGGGTGGTAAAGATACCCCAGCCAATGCCGACTGAGAACAGTACCTGCGTTGCCGCAGATGCAAACGTCTTGAAGGTGTAGTGGCTAAAGTCTGGCATGAAGTACGTTACCAGGCCATCAACAGCACCAGGAATGGCGAACAAAATCCAGATACCACAGATGATCAGGAAGATAAACAGGGCGGGCATGATGACCTTAACCAGTTTTTCAACCTTGTCGGTGATGCCAAAGAGCAGCAAGAACATAACACCTGCAAGCAGGATAAAGGTCCAAACAATAGGCTCAATGGGGGATTGGGTAAAGCCTTCATAGAAAGCAACCGTATCTCCACCTTCGCCCACGAAAGACTGCTCGCCAAACACGATGTATTGGAGTGCATACTTGAGTACCCAGCCACCAACAACAACATAGAAGAAGTTGATGCACAGGGTGCACACTGCAGCAATCCAGCCAACAAAGCCCCACTTCGGGTTAACTTTTTCAAATGAGCTAACCATGTCAGCGCGACCATGACGACCAATGCAGGTTTCAACCTTAACCATCGGCCAAGCCAAAACGATAGCAATGACAATGAACGACAGGATGAATGCACCGCCGCCACTTTCATATGCTAAGTAAGGAAACTTCCAAATGTTACCCAAGCCAACGGCGGCACCTGCGGCTACCATGATGTAGCCGAAGCGGGATCCCCATTGCTTGGTTTCCCCTTGAGCGTCCTGAGTGATTTCTTTCTCGCTCATTAATGAACTCTCTTTCTACAAAGAATAGATACGAAATGAGGGGGCAACTAGTCGTTCCACATCTCCGGACGTACCAGCGTTGAGTCAGGTACGCGGTTCGGGAAGTAGTCAAGGCACTCGCCCTCACGATAAACGTCAGCGGTTGAGCAGTGCAGGCCGCCACCGAATGCATAAGCACCGCGGAGGTCAACCGGGATAGCGTTCATGCCGAGCTTATCCATCTGCTCAAGCTCGTTAACCTCAGAAGCCTCAACAATGACGGTCTTCGGGTCAAGAACGAGGCAGTTCATTGACAGCCATACTGATGAGTAGCAGAACTCAGGAGGCGTGTCATGAGCAGGCTGTGCAGCCTCTACGATTTGCCAATCGTTTGCCTCAAAGATCGGACGCTGATCCTCGGGAAGCGGGCGAACCGGGTTGTTGATGATCAGGCCCGGACGCAGCGGTACGAAGGTTGCGTCGATGTGGATCGGATAGGGGTCACCCGGGAAGTTAACCGCATGGATGCGATAGTCCGGATAGTAGCGCTGGAACCAGTCCATAGCGGTACGGTTGGTGGTCAGGCCATGCTGAATGAAGATGTCCTTGCCCATACGCATAAGGTCAGCTGCGTCCCACATCGGCGCAACTTCAGTGGTAA
>CAJTML010000103.1 GCA_910577495.1 uncultured Eggerthellaceae bacterium | reverse complement strand
AAAACAACCACAACAATACCCACAACGATCGGCCACTTTTTCTTGCCCTTCTTGGGAGCGGCTTCCTTGGTTTTTGAGTCAGTTGAAGCAGTTGCCTCGGTGTTGGCTTCCACTTTGGTTTCTTCACTCATAGCTCTGTAACCCCCTTTCGGTTTTTACTCTTCAGCTTGCAAAACTTATCCGGAAGGCACGTTTTTCTCTACCTTCTTACGGATTTACAAGCACTTTACCAAAAGCATCTTAACTGTCAACCTGGAAAAATCTATCACCCTTTTAGGGGGAATTCGCAGAATTTCACTCACTTATAGTGGGTTACTTATGTACTCACCATCGCCTGACCAGGCATTTTTAAATCCTTCAACGCTCAGCACTGCGGGACCGCCTACCGTTGCCGCAAAATCACTGATACGCTTTTCTGCATCAATTCATGAGGTATATCGAAAAAAGTGACAATCTTTCAACGGGCGAAGAACGGTTCATTTCGGAGCATGGTGAACCCGCCCCTTACATTTTAGGTGGCAATATAAAACAGGCCGGAAAATATCCGGCCTGCGAAATTCCTGGTGGAGCATAGGGGGATCGAACCCCTGACCTCGTGATTGCGAACCACGCGCTCTCCCAGCTGAGCTAATGCCCCAGGTATATGTGCAAGCTGATATTGTGGCGGTTGGGCCATCTTTTGTCAACGCCTGATTATTGGGTAATCGGCGTAAAGTTGCTCGTGCACCCCCCCAGTATGCTGTTGTGGCCAAATAGAGGTAGGTTTGTGCAAACCCGCGTTCGCCCATCACGACGGCTGCGGCATAACCCCAGGTCGGGTTCTGCGGGCGACGGCAATTTAGGCGCTGGCGCGGCTTCGGTTGCACAAATCGGCACCTAAATGACCACAACGCACGACTGACCCCAGACCCCTGTTCTCTTTGTCTGCTACCGACGCACCAATATGGCAAAAGCTGTTTACTTAGGCGACCCCTGCGAAAACCGCTAAGATACAACTACGCACAGCAACGTCCGCACAGCCGCGCTTGCGCCGACTGCGTTTGCACGGCCGCGCCAGCCCCGACCGCGTCCGCGCAGCCTGCGCCCACGCACAACCCGAACCAGAGTGAAGGTGACCAACATGCCTACCATCGTGATGACCGACAATGATTTTGGCGACAGCTCCTTTGAGCGCAACATGGTCGAAGCCGCAGGGATCACGTTTGTAAGCGCAGCCGACGAAACCTCACTTCCCATGACTGAACTGCGCAAACCTGAACAGCTCATCAAAACGCTGGCGAAGGCTGATGGCGCTATTGCCTCCTATGGGCGCTACACCGCCGAAGTGTTCGAAGCGCTCCCCCATCTCAAAGTGGTCTCCAAAACTGGCACCGGCGTGGACAACATCGACGTTGCAGCTGCCACCCGAAACAACACCGCCGTTTGCAACGTGCCTGGATATGGCACCGAGGTGGTGTCTGACCACGCGATAGCCCTTGCGCTGACCAGCATTCGCCGTATTAACGAAATTGATGCCGACATGCATGCAGGCGTGTGGGATTTTCGCCGTCATAGGCCACTCGGACAAGTTAGTGGTCGCACGTTTGGCGTGGTGGGATATGGCGCAATTGGTCAAGCGTGCGCGCGCAAAGCGGCTGGCCTGGGGTTTTCGGTCGTGGTGTAGGATCGCAAGGGAGTTCCAGGAACACACACCGAAGAAGGGTATCCCTATCTGGAGCTTGAAGAGTTGCTCTCTTGCGCGGACGTCGTGAGCTTTCATGTGGCTCTCACGCCCGAGACGCATCATTTGCTCAACGCTGAAAACCTGACCCTCATGAAGCCCGACGCCATTGTGGTTAACACCTCACGTGGAGCCGTCATTGACACCGTGGCGCTGGCCGATGCGCTCAACGCCGACAAACTCTGGGGTGCGGCACTTGATGTTTTCGAAGAGGAGCCCGTGTCTCCCGATGCGCCCATCTGCCACGCGAAACACACCGTGCTCACTTCGCATGCGGCCTATTGGTCGGAAGAATCCATTGTTGAACTGCGCAGACGCTGCACACAAAACGCCATTGACGTGGTGCTTGGCACGATACCCGAAAGCTGCGTGAACCCCGAGGTGCTGCCCGCCGCCTTCGCTAAATAGCGCTGGCGGCACACCGGTACTGCCAGCACATATTCGCAAACTTTACTTCCAGGAGCGCTCCAAAGGTGAAATTACCCTGTGAGCACCATCTCGTGAGAGCCACTCACCCGCTACTGCAGAGCAACCGCCAAACGCTTCGCCACTGCTTTAATGAAGTCGCCCGTGGAAAGCGTGGTGGGATTTTCCAGCGTGGTAATGCGCGCTAAGTCGCCCGTCATTTCGCCATCTTCAATGGTACCCAGCGTGGCCGCTTCCAGTTGGTTGGCGAAGTTGACCAGCTCAGGCAACTCGTCCAACTCACCGCGTTTGCGCAGCGCACCGCTCCACGCAAAGATCGTCGCAACCGAATTGGTTGAGGTCTCCTGCCCCTCTAGATGCTTGTAGTAGTGGCGCTGCACGGTGCCGTGGGCGGCCTCATACTCATACACGCCCGCCGGCGAGACCAACACCGACGTCATCATGGCAAGCGAGCCAAACGCCGAAGACACCATGTCGCTCATGACGTCGCCGTCGTAGTTTTTGCATGCCCAGATGAAGCCACCTTCCGCCTTCATCACGCGCGCAACCGCGTCATCAATGAGCGTGTAGAAATACTCAATACCCGCCTCGGCAAATCGCTCAGCGTATTCGCCATCAAATACCTCTTGGAAGATATCCTTGAAGCGGTGGTCGTAAATCTTGGAGATAGTATCTTTGGTAGCGAACCACAGATCCTGGCGCGTATCCAGCGCATATTCAAAGCAGCTCTTGGCGAAGCTTTCAATGGACGCGTCAACATTGTGCATGCCTTGCACCACGCCCGGGCTGTCAAACGTAAAAACAACCTCACGCTTCTCGCTTCCGTCGGCGCCCGCATACACCAGCTCCACGGTGCCCGGTCCTTCAATGCGCATCTCGGCGTTTTTGTACACATCGCCATACGCGTGACGGGCGATGGTGATGGGTTTTGTCCAGTTGCGAACGCACGGCTCAATGCAGCTCACCACAATAGGCGTGCGAAACACGGTGCCATCCAACATGGCGCGGATGGTGCCGTTGGGGCTTTTCCACATTTGTTTGAGGTCGTACTCGGTCATGCGTGCCGCATTTGGCGTGATGGTAGCGCACTTAACGGCAACGCCCAAGCGCTTGGTGGCCTCAGCCGACTCAACCGTCACCTGGTCATCGGTGGCGTTGCGGTTTTCAAGACCAAGGTCGAAATACTCGGTCTTGAGGTCTACGAACGGACAAATGAGATCGTCTTTGATCATCTGCCAGATGATGCGCGTCATCTCATCGCCATCCATTTCAACCAACGGCGTTTTCATCTCAATTTTGCTCATAGTGCTCCTTTGCCCAGTTGGTTTCCAGACTCACGCCTGCGCTCACCAAAAATCATGATGCACTATGGTACCGTGCAAACGCGTGGCTGCCGCTCACGTTTCGATAGGTAACCAAGATTTAGCATGAGCGCAATGACAAAAACTGTTACTTTTCTCTAAAACGCATGCATCAGCGTGCTCACGCGGGGTCGCAGACGCACGGCCTTGTTGAGCGCTTGCTCAAATAAACACTCCTATTTGCTACAAAAATAGTGCTTTTTAAGCGTTGTAGTGGGGTTTTGCGAATGGCATTTGTGCTCACAGAATTTTCAGTTCGTCAAGTTTGGACGCGCACGCTTGGCTCCCGTGTGAGCAAAGGTCAACCAAATAACTAATTTATAAGTGCCCACCTGGTATTTCTCTTACAAAATAATTCGTAAAATGGGGTTGAATTATCAACAATTTTTGGTGTAGTTTGTTACCAAGCTGTTGATGAAGCACCATATAAGCAACCCTTCGCGACACGCTATTGCACTTGCCAACGATGGAGAAAGGGGGACATGACTAAATGAGTACGACTACCGATTGCGATTTGAATCGCCGCATTATTGCCGTTTCACGTTTCATCGGCTCCTTTTTTAGCGACGATTCCCCGCTGTGCGGAGAGCAGCTGCACGCGCACGACGCGTTCACGTGCGAGACCGCGCTTCGCCAAGTGGCAAAGCAATCACAGGAGGCATGTTCTCGTCTGGTAAAGCACGCGCACTCGTAAGCTTTCGCCAGCCTAAACTCGGAGCAGTTAAACAAAGCAACTGATCAACATGCTTTCATAGAAAACCCCTCTTGAGGCTGGAGGGGTTTCTTTTTGCTCTCATACGGCCATTGGACGCACAACAAGCGCACAGACGGGTATACTGTTTGGCATGAATATCGCACACAACACTCACGACCCCATCCCCTACGAGGACTTTTGCCAAACGAGCGGTCCAAGCGACACCGGCATGCTCACGCAGCAGTTTTTGGCCTTCAACACCGTCATCACCCTGCAGGCATTCGGCCAGCCCGACCAGGTGCTCGCCGCTTTTGAGGCAGCCCGCGCAAAATGCCGCGTCTTTGAGCGGCTGTTTTCGCGCACGCTTGCCCACGCCGATGTTGCGCGCATCAACAACGCACACGGCGCCCGCGTGGACATCAGCGCCGACACCGCCGACCTCATTGAGGCGGCGCTGCGTTATTGCGAAGCAAGCGAGGGGCTTTTCGACATCACTATCGGGCGTGCAGTGGCGCTATGGAACTTTCACGAAGGCATCATTGCCCCTGATGACAAGCTCAAAGCGGCGCTTGCACACGTCAACTGGAAGACCGTGCACGTTGAGCGCGATGCCCGCGGCGCGCATGCCTATCTGGATGACCCGGATGCTGCCCTTGACCTGGGCGGTATCGCTAAGGGATGGATGGCTGATCGGCTGACTGAGCTTTTGGAGGGCGAAGGCTTGCGCGACTTCATCGTCAACCTCGGTGGCAACGTTGTAGTGCGTGGCGAAAAACCCAACGGGCAGCCGTGGCGCGTGGGCTTGCAAGACCCCTTCGCGAAAGATGGCGTGGTCGGAAGCGTTGCCCTCAAGGATGCATCAGCGGTCACCAGTGGCACCTACGAGCGCAGCTTTGTCCACGACGGCCGAGTCTACCACCACATTCTGGATCCCAAGACGGGCTTCCCTGTTGACACCGATGCTGCGGGCGTGACCGTCATCACGAAAAAGTCAGTGGATGCCGAAGGTTACTCAACCACGCTTTTAGCGCTGGGCGTTGAGCGCGGGTTGGCCTTCGCAAGCACTCGCCCCGAGATCCTCAACGTGCACTTTGTTGATCACGACCGCCAGATCAAAAGCCTGAAAAGCTGATCTGTGACTTGTCAGATAGAGGGTGTCTGATTGGAGTGCCGGTGCAGATGGCGAACTGCATTGATCTGAAACGCAAATCGGCCTCCTGTCGTTAAAAAATTGGCGAAGTCGTGAGAATCCAGCCTGCTTAGATGCTGCGCTCGGAAAGCACGTACAGAGCCGAATTGAATCGAAGCAGGTCAAAGCCTTATTGAGCCGAGGTTACCCTCCGATGGAGTTCGGCGAGCAGCTTGCGACGTCTGCAAAACGGTAGGTTTTTCACGAATTCGCAAATTTCTTAACGGATTTGAGTGGTTTTGCGTTTCGCGCGCTTTGCGCGCGTGATCGCGCGAAAACTAAAGAGGCACCAGCCTTGGCCGATGCCCCTTTCGCAAATCATGGTATGGGATTCGCCCGCTCAGTAAACAGGCGAAGAAATGTGCTAGGACAGAACCGTCTCTTCTTCGTCTTCCTCTTCTACCATCTCAGTAAAGTCAGCGCCCAGGATATCATTTTCCGGGATGAAGGGCTCAAAGAGCGGCTCACCGTTTTGCGAAAGCTCAACCATACCCGTCAAAACATCGACGTATTGGTATGACTGACGCGCCGTACGTCCGCGCTTGCGATCAACTTCCATAATGAACAGCTGCGGGTGCACCTGCATGAGCACACCTTCGCTCTCAATAATCTTAGAACGCCCCATGTTAGCGCGCACTTTCAGGCGCTGGCCAACAAAGTCATCAAGCGTGTCATGAATGGAGTCTACGATCTTTGCCTGCTTCGCTAAATCCATGCTCATTATCCTCATAGTGGTTCGGGTACAGTGATAACGGTTCAAAATTGTATCACGTCAGTCAAGCGTCTACATAATCTGCAAAGTTGCGCCATCTTTTGCGCAAAGATGAGTGAGTACGTAAGGTTTTGTGTGGCGAAGAAAGAGACGGCGAAGGCGCACTGGGCAGATCGGGCGAAGGCGCACTGGGCAGAGCAGGCGAAGGCGCCCAAGCACGCAACCAGCGCGCGAACGCTCAGCGCTTGTTGAGTAGCCGATCCAGCTCCTCGTAGGAGTGCGCGCCCGTTTTGCTGTAAATCCCCTGCACATGCGAGCGCACGGTCGCCACCGAAACCACCAGCACTTCGCTAATTTCTTTGGGACGCTTGTCGCGCGAGAGATGTCGCAAGATCTCCGACTCGCGCTCAGTCAGCCCAAACTCGCGCGCTACCTCCTCGCAGCGCTCATCCAAAGCGCGATTCATCTTCGCACGCGGATCTTCATGCGGAATAAGCCCCCAAACCGTTTTGGCGTACTTCTCCGAATTCATATTGAACGTCACCAGCGTGAGCAGCCCAAACACCACCGCGCCGATGACGCTAAACGTCGCCGCATCCACCACAACACTCTCGTGCATGATAGAGCCGATAATGTTGCCGCAGAAAAAGCCAATCGCGCGAATGAAAAACGCGCGCCCGAACACTTGCGCCGGCGAGCTCTTAATCGTGCGCGCAATGGTGTAGCTTGCGGTAGCCAAAAGTGTATCGAAGTAATAGAGCGCCCACGCCTGCATCACCAGCGACGGCAAAAACTCGGTCGTGGCGGTCAAAGGACCCAGCAGCGCCGCAATCGTCACCACGGGAAAGACGAACCGATAGAAGCGGTTCCAAATATTCGCAACATTTTGCACGTCGCTCGGACGCACCGTCCACGCGTACAGCGCCAGCGCCGCAATGGCTCCCAGTACAAACGTGATCACACGCGCGTAGACCCCCAGTGGCAACGCCAGCGGAATCACGTGCAAAAAGCCAAAGACGCACGAATAGGTGCCGACGATGGCGAACAGTCTGAAATACACCGGCAACCGATGACGCACTTCGTCGTCAAGATGCTCAGGTTGCACGCGAATAGGCAGCTCATCGGCCTCATACGCCTCACGCAACACGCTGCTGGTCCGAAGCGCGGCCAGATAACCCAGCGCAGCACCCGCAACTAACGCAAGGTGTAACACCTCTGATACCAGCTGCGGCACGCCCTCTTCAAGCGTGCTGAACAGCCCATGCACGAGCGCCACCATGAGCGCAAACACGAGCATGACTGCCATAATCATTTGTCGCGGCGAAAAACAGCGCACCACTTGCACACAGATGATGACGAACAGCGCGCTACTGGCCGCACCGACAATCTGTATTGCCACCATAGCCGGCCAGATGGCGGGGTGCGCCAACGCCGCATAAAAGGCGCCCACCAGCACAAACTGCACCACAAAAAAGCAGACCCACCACACCCGATTGCGCGCCAGGGCCTGCAAGCGGCGCCAGCTCAAAAGTGAAGCGGCGAATCCAATAATCAGTC
>CAJTML010000102.1 GCA_910577495.1 uncultured Eggerthellaceae bacterium | reverse complement strand
AGCCGCAGCGCTTGCTACGCAAAAGAGAATGCCTTCGCAGCGGTTGATGGTTCCTGACCAAGACCTCTGCTTTGAGGATCTTATCCAAGGGCCCTATAGCGAGAATCTTGAACGAGACTGCGGCGACTTTGTCGTTAAGCGCGCCGATGGTTCGTTTGCTTACCAGCTTGCCGTGGTGGTTGATGATTGCGCGCAAGGTGTCATCCTGGTGAGCCGAGGTGTTGATCTGCTGACCTCTACCCCGCAACAAATCTATTTGCAGCGCCTTCTGGGCTTCCCTACGCCGTTCTATGCGCATCTACCGCTCCTTATTGACGAAACGGGCAGACGCCTCTCTAAACGCAACCAGGACGCTTCTCTGGATCATCTTCTTGCAACCTGTGGCTCCCCTGAGGCTATCATAGGCACCCTTGCGGCGCTTGTCGGACTCATCGACAGCGCAGAGCCAATTACGCCGCAAAAGCTGCTTGATGCCCTCCCCTTTGAAGCTATAGTCGAAAAACTCAAAGGCCCCCAAGCAATTACCTGGGAGCCTTCTCTTAACTGTTAGAGTTACTCTAACGCATCTTTGATGCTGTGTGCACACCCTGCGAGACGGATTTCGCGGTATGCGCATGAACATGCTATTTCTTGCGGTTGTCTTCCACGTGCTTCGCTTTGCCAAGTGCGCGCTCAATACCACCAGGTTCTACGAGCTTAACTTCGACACCTACCAAAAGTACGCTCTTAAGCTTGTCGGCAATCATGCGTTTGAAGGCATTCATCTCCTCGAACGAATCGCTAAAGGCCTCAGGCTTCAGCTCTACATGAACCACCATGCGATCCAAACCGGTTTCGTTATCAATAACCAAACGATAATGCGGCGAGACACCGTCAATGCCGCCCAGCACGTCTTCTACCTGCGACGGGAAGACATTTGTGCCGCGAATAATAAGCATGTCGTCGCTGCGAGAGCGGACCTTTTGCATGCGCGCAGTGGTTCTCCCACATGCGCAGGGCTCCGTGATGACGCGCGTCAGGTCATGCGTGCGATAGCGAAGCACCGGAATTGCCTGTTTTCCCAGCGGTGTAAGGACAAGCTCACCCTCTTCGCCATCTTCAACAGGCTCACCGGTTTCAGGATTGATGACTTCCCAGAAGAAGTGGTCCTCGGCGATGTGTTGCATATCGCGTGATGCCAAACACTCTCCTGAAACACCTGGCCCCATGACCTCGGTGAGGCCATAGTTGTCGGTGCAGATGATATGCATGCGCGATTCAATCTCTTCTTTGAGGTGCGGCGGACAGGGCTCGCCACCAAAGAGGCCAACGCGCAGCGTAGAGTGCTCCCAGTCAAAGCCGAGCTCCTCTCCCACCTCGCACATATGCATCGCATACGACGGCGTGGCAATGAGCACAGTGGTGCCGTAATCTTCAATCATCTGCAAATGACGCTCGGTGTTGCCTGCACCCGCAGGAATCATCATGCAGCCAAGGCGCTGCAGGCCATAGTGCAAGCCAAAACCGCCCGTGAACATGCCGTAGCCAAAGCCCATCTGCGCGCGGTCTTGCGGCACTACACCAGCCATCTGCACAAGGCGCATGATGCAATCAGCCCACATATCCATGTCGTGGCGGTTGTACCCCACCACAATAGGTTTGCCGGTTGTGCCTGATGAAGCATGAAGTTCTACGACCTCATCAAGGTTCACCGCAAATAGCCCGTATGGAAACGTGTCACGCAGCACAGACTTATCCGTAAAGGGAAGTTTGCGCACATCCTCAAGCGTTTTGATGTCAGCAGGACAAACCCCCATCTCGTCCATCTTGTCGCGATACCATGCAACGCGCTCATAGGTGTATCTAACCTGCTCAATAAGCTTAGCAAGCTGAATAGCGCGAATCTGCTCACGCGATGCGCATTCAATGCGCGGATTGTGAATGGGAAATTTGTCGAATTCTTGCAACTCAAGCGCACGCAGTGCCTCTTGCTTTGACATGATCTGCGCCATTATCGACCCTCTTCTACCAACACGGGAAAGACAAGCTCTTCTTGATCCACCATAACAATCGGCTCATTCGCCAAAAGCGACTCTGCATGCGCAATGTCTTCAACGTTGAGCGCGATGTAGGTGGAGATAAGCGAGTAGCTATAGATTACGTTGATTTCGCATTCGGCGAAAACACCCATCACGCGTGCAAGTTCGCCTGGCTTATCATCCAAGCGAACACACAAGATGTCAGTCATTTTGGCAGCTGCGCCGCGCTCGCGAAGCACGTCAAGTGCCATTTCGGGCTTATCCACAATGAAGCGCACGATGCCGTAGTCACCCGTATCTGATGCGCTGAAACCGCGAACGTTGATATGTGCCTGCTCAAACGCGGCAAGAACGCGACCCATATGTCCGGGCCTGCTTTCCATGAAAACGCTAATTTGTTTGACGCTCATAACCGATAATCCTCTCAGCGCTGCGCGTGTGCATATCCCTCGCGAAATGCTGCGAGGTTTTTCTCGATCGTTTTGGGGGGAACGCGACGCGTGATCGTCTTCTCCCATGTGGCCAGGTCAAAGTCCAGCTGAGACGCCAGCGCACCCAACAAGACAACGTTAACTGACTTTGGGCTACCCAGATCAGCTGCAATTTCGCCCGCTGGAATGATGGTTGCCTGCGCGGCAGCCAGCTCCTCATAGGGGTTTTCGGGCATGGTTGCCTTGCCCATGAGCACCGGAAGCGGTTGGATGGTCTCATCTGCGACCAGCAAGTATCCCCCAACGCGTAAAAAGGGCAAATTGCGCAGTGCTTCGGTGGTTTCAAACGAGACAACGCAATCTGCGCATCCCTCATCACACACCATTGAGTCAACGCCATCTTTACCAAAACGCACGACCGTCGTGACCGCGCCGCCGCGCTGCGACATGCCATGAATTTCAGAAACCTTGACATCGTAGCCAGACTCAAGCGCTGTGTGAGCCAGCAGATCTGCTGCCAAAATCGTTCCCTGTCCACCAACTCCGCAGAGCAAAACCGTCGTTGCTTTACTCATTCAGACCACCTTCTTCGCAGCTGACAATAGCGCCGAATGCACAATACTGCGGACATTGCCCGCATCCAATACACTGATACGGATCAATGAGTGCCTGCGCAGTTTCAGGGCGCTTGGAGATAGCAGGACAGCCAAGCGTTGAGCAGACACCGCAGCTGGTACACGCATCGGTCACCACATAGGCTGGTTTGCGAATGCGGTCAATGAGCACGCACGGGCTCTTAAAGATGAGCACCGAAAGCGCCGGGCTTGTCGTTGCCTCCTTGAGGGCTTTGCGTACCGCCTTTGCATCATTGGGATCAATCACTGAGACATCTTCTACGCCCAATGCTGACACAATTGCTTCAATGTTGAGTTCGCGAGTGGGGCGTCCCTGCAGCGTCTGCCCGTTGAAGGGATTACCCTGTCTGCCGGTCATAGCTGTTGTGCGGTTATCTAAGACGCAAATAGTGCCACTACCGTTGTTGTATACCGTCGAGATAAGCGAAGATAAACCAGAGTGTGCAAAGGTTGAGTCTCCGATGACGGCAACAACAGGCCTATGCTCAGTTTGCGAAAGCGCCAGCTCAAAGCCGTGCGACATAGAAACCGACGCACCCATATCCACGCACGTATCCATAGCCTGAAGCGGCGGAAGCGCTCCTAAGGTGTAGCAACCAATGTCGCCGGTGACAATTGCTTTGAGGCGCGAAAGTTCTTTGAAGACCAAACGATGCGGACATCCTGCGCACAACGCCGGCGGACGCGGCGGAATGTTTTGCGGTGCATCCAGATGAGCGGGCTCGGTAAGGCCAAATGCCGCGCGAATAAGACCTGGCGTCAGCTCACCATCGCGCGGAAGTGCGTGGGTGAAGTCACTCACGGCAATTCCACATGCCTTCACGCTTTCGGTGAGATACTCGGAGGCCTCTTCAATCACATAGACAGCATCCACATTTTGAGCGAAGGTGCGCAGTGCGTCTTGAGGAAGTGGCCAGGTTACGCCAAGCTTAAAAACCGACGCGTCAGGCAGCGCTTCTTCGACATGTTCATAGACAGCACCAGCGCAAATCACACCAATCTTCGTATCACGCATAGTGACCTGGTTGTACGGACACGTTTCCACCCAACGGCGAAGTGCTTCCATGCGCTCAAGCTGCACCTTGCGGCGCGGCTTGGCAAACGCAGGCATCATAACCCATTTGGCCGGATTGCTTTCATATCCTTTGAGCGCTACCTCTTGGCGAACTCCCGTTTCAACAGGAGTTTTCGTATGTGAAACACGCACGGTAGAGCGAATAAATACCGGAACGTCGAATTCTTCTGAAATCGAAAATGCGTCGCGCGTGAAATCATGCGCCTCTTGCGAATTCGCCGGATCAAGCATCGGGATTGCCGCAGCACGGGCATACCAATGAGAATCCTGCTCATTTTGCGACGAATACATGCCCGGGTCGTCAGCCGCCAGGACAACCAAACCGCCGCCAACACCCGTATAGGCTGCAGTAAAGAGCGGATCTGCGGCCACGTTGACGCCGACATGCTTCATCGTGGTCAGTACACGTGCACCTGCTGCTGAGGCGCCAACACCAACTTCCACGGCAACTTTTTCGTTAACCGCCCATTCGGCATACACGCCGTCTTTTTTGGCGAACACTTCAAGGGTTTCTGTGGAAGGGGTACCTGGATAGGCGACGCCAATATGCGCTCCCGCTTCCCATGCGCCTTGCGCAATAGCTTCATTTCCAGAGAGAAGTTCCATAACTCATAAATCCTTATAAACGCATCTTGTAAAGGGTTAGTCCTCTTGATATACCAAGCAAAATGAGCCGATTTGAATAACGTCACCAGGCTCAAGCAAGTGTGAAACCACATTCTTGTTATTGACCCATACGCCATTAAACGAGTTTTGGTCAGTGATGATATAGCCACCATGACCAGGAGATACGCTGGCGTGATCACGTGATACGGTCATATCGTTTAAAAAGAGCGAACACTGCGGGCTTCGCCCGATAGTGATGGTTTCTTGCGTGAGTGGAATCGTGATACCAGTTTGCGGACCACGCACGACCTGCAGCGTAGCACTTGCATGTGGCGTGCTCATGGTAGGCAGCGGTTCATCTAATGAGATCGGCTTAAATTGCTGGGTTGCACCCAGAAACTTGAAACCACAGCTTGGGCAGCTTGCAGCGCTGTCGTCAGCGGGGCTGTTGCATACGGGGCAAAGCTTGGTCATAGGTATTCCCTCCCTGGTCTGTGCAAGCGATTTCGGCGATTCGCCGTTATTCGCTTGTCTGGGTTTGCGCGCGGTCAACTAAAAATGGCGTTTCGTTAATTACGACGGATTGGGCTGTTTGAGGCTGTCCAGAAAAACTTCTGAAGAGCCTATCCCACCAAATTCCAATTCCTTCAAAAAAGCTTGGTGCAGGTTGATCTTGGCAGGCAACCAAATCCATTTCGGCGATAGTTTGATTGCGCTGCTTAAAGGTGATTTTGCCAACTACGTCTCCAACATGGATGTCGCCGGTGAGCTCGTTGAACTCTACTACCTGACTGACGTTGCCATTGAGCTCAAAAACTTCAACCGATGCCGTTGGATCAGCAAGCGTTGCGGGTACTGTTTTATCAATCCAGTTTTCGCAAGCAACTTCTGCAATAAGCGGAACTGATTGACCATTCATGGTGACGTTTTGGGCGCTGTGTGCAAGTGGATAGTCAACTAAATGCTCATAAACCCAGTCAGTAAGCGTTGCTGCGTCAACGAAGCGCTGCTCCTCAGAGGACGACCCCAACACGATAGCGTAGAGTTCGAACCCATCTTTGTTGGTAGCGCCCGCAAACGAAGCGCCCGCAAGTTCCGTAAAGCCAGTCTTAACGCCAATTGCGTAATTGCTGTAGTTGATAAACTGATCCGTTGCCTGCAGGTATACGTCGGTCGGCTGTCCCGCACGCGTTACGGTAATAGTGGTATCTCCCAACGCAACGTCTTCGCGGAACAGATCGTTTTTCATGGCATAGGCAACAAGTTTCGCAATGTCTGCCGCCGTTGCATGCAGGTTTCCGGCGTATTCGTCGAAGTCAAGACCGTGAGGGTTCTCATAGATCGAATCAGTGCAGCCAATCTCAGTGGCTTTGGCATTCATGGCGTCCACGAAAGCGGCTTCAGGATCGGCATTGGTAGCCTGACCAGCGTTGATAAGCGCTTGTCCAACACACTCTGCAATGGCCACAGCAGCATCGTTTCCTGAGGGCACCAACAGCGCCTTCAGAGCGGTTGCCATATCCATTACATCGCCCTCTTGCAGACCCGCGCTTGATTCGCCCACGTAGGCTGCAGCAGGCGAAACCGTTACGGGAGTATCAAGGCTTACCAGTCCTGCATCAATTGCATCAAGTGCCACTACCGCGGTCATAACTTTGGTAATAGATGCAATCTGAGCTGGCGTAAAAGCATTGCGCTCGAAATAAACGGTACCTTGTGCGTCCATGACCATGGCAAACTGCGCATCAATGCTCGGGCATTGTGCAACAGCCAAACCACGAGCATCAACCGTTTCGCCATAAATAACGTCTGCTTTGCGAACGTCAGCAAACGCATACTGTGCTTCCGAAAACGGAAACGATGTTGCCATAATGAGCGCAAGCGCGCACGCAAGGATGCGTACGCGCAAGCTCATTGGCTGCTGTGAATTCGTCTTAACCAATGGTGTAAATATCCTCCGGGGCTACGATCTCAAAGCCTGCCTGCTCAAGACGGGCTTCAACCGTGCCATCGTCGCTTACTTTAAAAATGTCTACCGCTGAATCATCGCTTAACGTGATGCAGTAGCCATATTCAACATTAACATCACACTCGTCCAAAAACTCCAACATAGTGGCAAGACCACCAGGAACATTGGGAACGCGAACTCCCAATACCGGCGACACCGCGGCACGCCACCCCTGCTGACGCAGCGTTTCGGCGCACGCCTCAGGATTGTCGCAAAGCATGCGAGCAACACCGAAGTCAGCGGTATCGGCAACAACAAGGGTATGCATGTTTGAACCTGCGTCCGAGATGGCGCGACATACCGCAGCCAGACGGCCTTTTTCGTTCTCTAAAAAGACGGTTAATTGCGCTAGCATGTTACTTCCCTTCTCGCAGATCAATCACGCGTTTTGCCTTGCCTTCGCTTCGCTCAATGGTCTTAGGCTCAACAAGCTTAATGTCAACCGAAACCTGCAAGTTGCTCTTAAGTTCAGCACCCAGGCGCGCTTTCAGATCTTCAAGTTTGCGAATCTCGTCAATGGGGAACTCGGGTACCGTTTCCACCTGTAACTCTACACGATCCAGCGGGCCTTTGGTAGTCAAGATGATCTGGTATTGCGTTGCAATCTCGGGGAATTCGGTGATGACTTGCTCAATTTGAGACGGGAAGACATTCACGCCGCGAATAATCAGCATGTCATCGGTGCGTCCGCGCAGATAGTCAATCTTGCGATGCGTGCGACCACACGCGCACGGCTCTTCGATAATGCGCGTAACGTCACGAGTGCGATAACGCACCAGCGGCGTTGCTTGGCGCGTCAGCGTGGTGATAACAAGTTCTCCCCACTCGCCCGGCTCAACCGGCTGCAGCGTCTCAGGATTGATGATTTCGCAATAGAACTGGTCTTCTGCAATATGAATGCCGCCCTTCTCAGC
>CAJTML010000101.1 GCA_910577495.1 uncultured Eggerthellaceae bacterium | reverse complement strand
AGCAAACGGGTGGTTCTGGCCAGTTCGGCGACTGCTGGCTGCGTCTTGAGCCGAACCCTGGTATGGGTTATGAGTTTGTGGATGAGATCCGCGGTGGCGCTATCCCGAATGGTCTCATTCCTGCTGTTGACAAGGGCGTACAAGACGCCATGCTGGAAGGCTTCTTGGCGGGATATCCCATGGTGGATATTAAGTGCGCGGTCTATGATGGCTCCTATCACTCAGTAGACTCCAACGAGATGGCATTTAAGACAGCTGCTCGCATTGGCTTTAGGGCGGCATGCGAAAAAGCCGATCCGATCATCTTGGAACCGATGGCTAATGTGTCAGTTACCGTTGGCGAAGAGTATGCAGGCGCAGTTATGTCTGACATCTCTACGCGTCGTGGTCGCATTGTGGGCACCGACTCAAACGATGCAGGCGAGACCGTAATTTTGGTTCGCGTGCCGTACGCAGAGGTTGTTTCCTATACTAAGGATCTGCGCTCTATCACGCGTGGTTCTGGCTCATACTCAATTGAAATTGAGGGCTACGAACAGGCTCCGGGTGACGTTACCAAGAAACTCATTGAGGCGTATCAAGCGGCTCGTGCAGCAGGAAACTAACGTCTGATTGCGAAGCAGCTTATATTAAGTTGCTCGTACTACACCTCTTAAGGTTTGAATCGGGTGTCAGCTTTTGCTGGCACCCGATTTTGTATTGAGAACGGGCGCGTGTTCGCATGAAACGGAGACAGTGTCTATTAAAACGCGTTAGGCCTATCTTTGGCGTCGTTGATGGCGCACAAGCCGTGCTGTACCAAAAAGTGCGATGCAGGCTGCGGCTCCTGCAAATAAAGCAAGCGCCTTTAGGGGGGTGGTGTCGGCGGTTTGCGGGAGTGGTTCTTGCTCTTTCTTGGGGGCTTGGGAGGTATCGGGGGCCTCATCGCTGGTGACTTGTATGCCGTCAACGCGCTGCGTGTCTTCTGGGGTTTGTTCTGGCATTTTGGTTGCTGCCTCCGGTAGTGTCTGATCTGATGTGATGGGTTCGGTTGGCGAATCTGGTTCAGACGGCGCGTCTGGCTTCGGCAGTGTCGGCAATTCAGGTTCAGGCTTTGGCACATTTGGCGCTTCGGGTTCAGGTGTATCAGGTGTTTCGAGGACAGGGGGACTTTCTGGTTCAGGTGGTGTTGGAGTTTCTTCCCACTGAGCCGTTAGGTTCACCTCCGCTAGATCTGTTGCTGCAAGATTGCGTACCAACGCTTCGTCTTCAAAGGTCTGGCCTTTTTCGTCAACCCATCCGTTGAAGGTATGTTCTGGCTTGGTAAATTCGCAGGCGTCAAGTGTGGCGGATTCGTCGAAGGTGAACGTTTGGTTGGGCATCTCGCCTTCACCACCGTTGTTATCAAAAGCCACATAGTAGGTAATAGGTTTCCAGAGCGCATTGATGGTAGTGTCGGCAAAAAGCTCTTCTATGGGGGTGTCCCATGACTCAAACAGATAGCCCTCGCGGGTAGGAGGCTCGGGTGGAACCGGTGCGCTGCCTTCTATGATGCGCTCGGTTGACAAGAGCGTATTCAGTCCATCAGTAAAGATGACCGAAATCAGGATTGGTTTGAACTGAGCAATGATTTCATGATCTTCGACGATGTTAGTAAAGGTGAATTGATCGAGCGCACCACGGGGCTGTCCATCCACTACAACATCAGCAATTTCTTTGTGCTCATCAGGTGTGATGTAGTAGGTTTTGTCGTTTTTCCATCCAACGCGTGCACTGCCTTGATCGGTGATAGAGCCGCCTTGTTCGGCTCGGGCGGTGATAGTGTGTGACTCAAATTGATCAAAGACGACGGTTCCGCATGCGGTGCCTGCCCACGCAAAACGCGAGCCAGTGGGGTTAAGAGCTACCACGAAACCCGAATCAAAGGATGACTCGAAGTCTTCGTGTGTAGGTTGAAAGAGCGCACGCGTTGGGTCGATACTCAAAAAGCAGGTATCGTTTATATAGATGTCAGGTTCAAAGCCTTGTAAAAGCTGCACCGATTCGGCAAATTCGCCTTGGTAGTTTGGTGTGTTTGCGCTGACGCGATCGGGCATATCGAGGTCTCGTACACCCATGAGAAAGCGTCCTTCAGCTGGGGTTGTCGTGCCGGTTTTGTAGACGTTAAGTGAGAGCGTTTTTGAATTGCCACATAAACCGATATTGGTAATGGCTTGTGCTTCTAGTATGCCGTAGCCTTCCACTTCGGTGAGCAACAAGATGACGTCGTCGTTGGATGTTTTGTTGTAGATAGTGATGTCGGATAAGGTTATCTCTACGTCTACGCGGTCGCCTTGCGTGTCGCTTCCAACATCAGACCACATAAGTGAGGCGCTGCCAGTAACGGTGGTCTTTACGCCCTTGTTGGGGGTTCCTTGAAATGCAATACCGCGGTAGGTTTGATGCACCGGGTCTCGGTCAATTCGTTGCGTGGTAAGCGTTAGTTGCGCGGGATTGGTGGTGGTAAACGTTGCTTTTGAGATGTCGAAAACACGCCGACTATCAAGCACGATCCCTTGCGCTTTGGCGTCGGTGACGTTTCCTTGGTGAAGCTCAATCTTGGCATTATCAGCATATGCGGCTTCAGGAGTAGCGCCGATGAAGCCACCGAGCGCGCCTCCGCTCAGCACAAGTGTGCACACAAGCGCAATGCCGAGAGATTTTTGTCCGCGCTTGCGAGAGATGGAGAGGGCAATAAGAGCTAAAGTGCTTATGCTGATTAGGGAAAAGACGCCTAACAGAGTTTTATCTCCGGTCTTGGCAAGGGGCGTTTTGGGATAGTCCTGCTCGGGTGTTTCAGATGCAGGTGGCGTGGGTGGTGTCGGAGGCTCTTCGCTTGGAGGAGCAACGAGCGTGACGGTTTGGTTCTCGTTTTCGATATCGGCGTCAACACCAATGAGATTGCCTTCGCCTTCTTCATCGTCGGTCCGGTAGAGATATTGATAGATGACTACATCAGTGTCTTCTTCAAGGGTGTCTGGTAATTCAAACTGCATTTCCAGTGAGCCTTCGCTGGCTTCAGGACCAAGCGCTTCCACTTGGATTGGCAAAGCATCAGCGTAGGGGGCGTACTCGTCTAAGAGTGATTCGAGCGCACCAAAATCGTTCTGCGTGTCATCGGAGATGACCGCTTGAAAACGCTCATAGAAGTCATCAACGCTGCTTTGCTCTAAAGGATTGAGTGATAAGGGTTTCTCGGTTGCCTTGTCAATCAAAAGCCCAACTGCAAGATAGGGCGGATGTGCAGTGGTGGCTTCTTCGTTTGATGATCGCGGTGTGAGATTGCTGTAGTGAACCACATCAACGAGCGTAGCCTTGGCTCCGAGCTGGAGTGCTTTCGCACCATCAGCAAGATCACTTGCGAATGAGACGATTGAAGGTTTGCGCACTTCAATGGTTTGGTTGTTGTCTTCAAGGTCTGCATGAAGCGCAATCTCTTGACCACTGTGGGTAAGCGACTCAAATACCACAAGCGTTTGACCTGCTAATGTGCGCGCGTCAAGCTGAAAAGACACCTTTACTTCTCCGTCAGGACTATCTGGCGTGAATGCCTGCGTGACAGTAATAGGATTACCTTCGGCGTCCGCTAAAGGCTTAGCTGTTTCTTTCACCATGAGCGTTGCGTGAAGCTTATAGGTTTTATCTGGAACAAGTCCGCTATAAGTTACGACGTCTTCAACAGAGATGTCTTGTTCGGCGCTGACGACATTGTCCTGATCGGCAAGGTCAGCTGCTTTCGTCTGGATGCGAGGCGTTTTTATGTGCACCTGCTGGCCGCTATCGGTGGGGTCGACATGGGTGGCTATGGGGTCGGAAGTATTTCCTTCGAAGAGCTCTTCAAACACTACAAGGGTTTGGTCGGCGTAAGCGGTGGCGTCAAATGAAAGCGAAACTTGTGTTGTGACATGGGTGGAATGAGCCATAAAAACGTGACTTGTCGTGACGGGTGTGTCATTGGCGTCAGTGACGGGGCGTGTTGCAGCGTTGCCCTCTTCGTCGGTTTCCACGACATGAAGACTTGCTTTTAACAGGTAAGTTTTTCCCGCTTCCAGATTCTCGTACGCCACCTCATCAAGTATGACAGCGTCAGTTGTGGGTGAGATGTATTTATCGTCATCAGAGCCATCGCTGGCAAACGTAGCAATCTCGGGGGTGCGTGTAACGCTATCGACAACGGTTCCGAGATCTATTGTCTGGCTATCCTTTCTGACGGTGATATTGTCGATATCCACGAGTTGGTACCCCGCATTGGCGCTGCATGCCAGCTCGGTGAGTTGGTAGGTATCGTAGGGAAGCGCACCCAGTTTGTCGTTTGGTGGGGTAGGCTCTCCGCTCTGCGTGACGCCAAACCAAACACCAGCGTCTGCGTCATATGAGTCAGCCTCTGCTGCGTCGTTGGCATTGGTGTTGTATGAGTGCGGGTTCCAGCTTGCATGGGTGGAAAGCTTGCCGTTTTCGTCAGTGACCACAATATGATTTTCGCCTGTTGTTTTGCTTGTCAAGCGAAACGGAACGTATGCAAGGCGCTCCATTGTACCTTCGCCAACTTTAATAAGCTCCAAGTCTCCACGTTTGACTTGGTTGTCAAACGTGTTTTGAGTAGCGAATGGTTCAACCAGGACACCAGGCTCGGTAATGGAGAAGGTTCGCGGGGTGCCATCGGTGAGCAGATAGCCTTCGCCGGGTGTCGTTTCAGTGATCGTGTAGGTTGCATAGGGTAGGCAATCGGGATCGGTTTGCGCAACGCCATCGGTGATTACGAGCGTTTTGACAACATCGCCGCAGCGGTATTTGATGCCATCGACATAAACGGGGACATCGGAAGCAAGGGCGATTTCAAACGTCGTGCCATCAAGCGAAGCGCCTCCTAACGCAGCTTGCTCATGAGACTCCGCATCAAATTTGGTGATGCGAATGCCACCACGGATGACATCGTCGGCAATCGTGGGTGGGTTGTATACCAAGACCGTGTCACTAAAAGAGGTGGTGTCGGAAATTGTGCGCAGGATGGGCTGGGAGTCAGTGGGCAGCTTATAACCTTGCGGTGCTTTGGTCTCTTCAATGACGACAGAGCCTATGGGGAGCACCACATTGCCGTCGCGGTCGCGATACAACGTATCTCCTGAAACCAATGAATTCTCATCAAGGGTTGCTTTGCCCTCGTGATTGGTTTTAATGACCCAGGTTTTCTTGGGTGCGCCAGACGCAAGTGCTTCTTTTGCTGAGGAATAGGTTGCATCGTAGTAGCGCAGCATGAAGTGGGCGTTGGCCAAGCTTGCATTTCCCTGAGCGGTACTCGTGTTGGTTTGGCTGTCGGTTTTGAGAAGGGCAATGGAGATGGGTGCGGCCTTGGGAGGATCGGCGAAGGTGAGCGACGCGCTGGCCTCTTCGCCTGCGGAAACAGTAACGCATTGGATGGTATTAGTGGTTGGTAGCGCGTAGCCTTTTGCGGGAGTGAGCTCTTTGACGTAGTAGCTACCAGGAGCAAGCCAGCTGCTCTCAGCATAGCCCCATAGGCGAATATCGTAGTCGGCATGCGCTTTGGTTTCCAAGGTTGAAATGCGGTTTTGGTCGGCGCGTGCATCGGCTTCGCTTGCGTAGACCCCAAATGTGGCGCCTGCCAATGAGTAAGCATTGTTGTCGGCGGTCAGTGTTGAGTTGGTCGATTCTTTCCAGAGCTTAAACCAGCCGCGCTCATCAAATTTGAACAGGTAATAGGTGCCCGATGTCATCTTCCCGTACATCTCAGAAATGACGTTTCTGCCAGTTGTGGTTGAGCCGTGATCGTAGATGGAATGCCAGAACCGATCCTCTGAGGGGTTTTCGCCCCAAAAGATGCCAACGTGATCATCGGTACCCGAGTCAGATGCCATCTGTACGAGGTCACCTTTTTGTAGCTTGCCTGATGCGAATAGCGCTTCTTTGCTGTCAAAGGTGTAATAGGTGGCACCGAGTGCGACAAGTGTTTGGCGAAGAGTCTCGCTGTTTGCCCACATCCAATCATGGGCGCGCTTCCATTGCTGCATGAGCGTGGTGTTTTCGCTACCCATATCACACCAAACGCGGGCAAGAAAGCCCGAGCAGTTCATGCCATATCCGCTCACACCGTTGAACTCGGTTGCTTCATAAGGGTGGTTGCCACGAGACCACCACGGTCCTGTTTGATAGGTGGTTGGATTGGGCCAGTCGGATTTATAGGCGGTGCCAAGGTAGTCGCTCTTGTGGCTTGTTAGATAGTTTACGAAGTCTTGGCGCGAAATACCCAGCAATGTAGAGACCGTGGTTGTCTGTATTGCCGCTTGCGCAAGGGTTGGCTGCGCGCTCAAGGTTGCAGGCAGCAGCGCGCATATGAGCAGTAGCGACAGCAGCAGCGCTATGAGGCGTTTTGTGTGCGGTTTGAAATAGAGCAAGCGTCTCGTTGGCATGGTGTGCCTCCTTGTATGGACTTGGACGAACAGGGCAGTTCGCAGCATTTAAGCAGGTCAGACGGTCAAAAATTACACGCGGATCAAAAATTTTTCGGGCTGCTCTTTCGCTCACATACAAGAGACCTCATACGGCATTTCTGCGAGGCTGCGTTGTGATGTGCACTCGCATGGCGCAGAAAGACGCGGGTTTCTCACGCCGTTTACACGCGGATTGCATCTCGATTGCAGGTGGCGTAACGAACGCGAAACGTTGCGTGGCTACTATGTCGAAACAAAAGGCGGCGCTCAGCGCAAGGAGCGGAAACGAAATGCCTGATGAGATTTGAAGGAGTAGGACATGTGCGGCATCGTGGGCTATACCGGATCAAATTGTGCGCAACCAATTTTGTTGCAAGGATTGCAGCGCTTGGAATACCGCGGTTATGACTCGGCGGGGGTTGCCATAGAGCAGGATGGAGCACTTGAGGTGGTGCATCGCAAGGGCAAGGTTGAGTCGCTTGCGCACACGTTGTCTCACTTTAATTTGACGGGAACCTGCGGCATCGGGCACACGCGTTGGGCAACGCATGGTCGCCCCAGCGAGGCAAATGCCCATCCGCATACCTCATGCGACAACCAAATTGCGGTGGTACATAACGGCATTATTGAAAACTTCGCCGAATTGCGCGAAACCCTGATGGCGCGCGGGCATCACTTCACTTCCGAAACGGATACTGAGGTTGTGGCGCACCTGGTGGAAGAGGCGTATGCCCAAACAAACGACCTGACCCAGGCGCTCCGTATGGCCACTCAAGAGCTGGTAGGAGCGTATGCGCTTGCGGTGGTGATCGCGCACGAGCCTGGCGTGATTGCGTGTGCGCGAAAAGACTCGCCGCTGGTGGTGGGCGTGGGCAGCGACGGTGCCACGGTGGCAAGTGACATCATTGCCATTATTGATCAAACCCGCGACGTGGTGGTGTTAACCGATGGCCAGTTCGCCACCTTAACACCTGATGGCGTGACGTTTACCGACGAAGGCGGCATGCCTATTGCGCCGACAATTACCCATGTGGATTGGGACTTGGACGTGGCCGAAAAGGGCGGCTACCCCGACTTTATGCTCAAAGAGATCCATGAGCAGCCGCGCGTGATTCGCGATACGCTGGCGGGACGCCTCGTTAACGGCGCGCTGGCTATTGACGAGCTGGACATGTCTGTTGAGGAGCTCAATTTGGTGGATCGCGTGTATGTGATTGCGTGCGGGACGTCGTATCATGCGGGGCTGATTGCGAAGAATCTCATCGAAGGCTGGGCGCGCATTCCAACCGAGGTGGAGGTGGCAAGCGA
>CAJTML010000100.1 GCA_910577495.1 uncultured Eggerthellaceae bacterium | reverse complement strand
GCGACGATCAAGGGCTGGCGGACTTGCTGGCGTGTGGCGTTCCGGTGACAACCATCGTCGGAAAAACCTGGGATGAGCAGGTCACCCGCGCGCTCTGTACCACCCTTGAGGAGAACCTGCGCATGATTGCGGATTCGGTGGCGTATCTGAAAAGCCGCGGAAGGCGCGTGGTGTTTGACGCAGAGCACTTCTTCGACGGCTACAAAGCAAACCCCGACTATGCGCTGGCCTGCCTGAAGGCGGCAGCTGATGCAGGTGCGGACTCGCTTGATCTGTGCGAAACGAACGGCGGCGCGCTGCCGTTTGAGGTTTACGACGCGGTCTGCGCGGTGGTGCGCGCCCTGCCTGGTCAGGCGTTTGGCATTCACTGTCACAACGACTCGGGATGCGCGGTTGCAAACACGCTTGCTGCGGTGCGCGCGGGTGCCACCCAGGTGCAAGGCACCATCAACGGCATCGGTGAGCGCGTGGGCAATACCGACCTGCTGACGGTCATAGCTGATTTGGAACTCAAGATGGGCGACGTGTGCGTGGGACCTGACAACCTGCGAGAGCTTACGTCGGTTTCGCAATTTGTGGCTGAGTGCTGCAACGTCTCGGTCTCGGCGCACCATCCCTACACGGGCGCGTCGGCCTTCGCCCACAAAGGTGGTCTGCACGCCAGCGCCATCGCGCGTTTCCCGGAGGCCTACGAGCACACCGCCCCTGAGCTGGTGGGCAACGCCACGCGCATGCTGGTGAGCGAGCTTGCCGGTAAGGCCTCGCTTTTGGCGAAGGCGCGGGGCTTAGGCATTGATCTTGGCGACAACCCTGATCAGGTGCAAGCAATCCTAGATGATATCAAGCATCGCGAAGCGCAGGGCTACTCGTATGAGACCGCTGATGGGTCGTTGGCACTGCTGCTTGAACGCCACCTGGGTAAATACGCGCCGCACTTTACGCTGGAGAGCTTCCGCGTGATTGTGGATGATCGCGAAGACACGGGCGCGCTGGCCAAAGACGCCATGAGTGAGGCCACCATTAAGGTGCACGTGGGTGATGAGCGCTTCGTGGCAACGGGTGAGGGTGTGGGTCCAGTTGGGGCGCTTGACAACGCGCTGCGCATGGCAATTGCATCGTCATATCCTGCGGTTATGGGCATGGAGCTGGTGGACTTTAAGGTGCGCATTTTGGATGAAAACGTTGGCACCGACGCCATCACGCGCGTTATGATTACCACGCGCGACGCACACGGCAGCTGGGGCACGGTGGGTGTTTCGGAAAACATCATTGAAGCCTCCTGGAACGCGCTTGTTGATTCTATTGAGTATGGCCTGATGAGGACGGAGGCGTAAATGCCGCAAACAGCACAACTACGCACCCCTGAAGTTGATGCGCTTTTGCGTGTGTTAGCCTCGCTTGAAAACGAGGACGAAATCTTCGCCCTCTTAGAAGACCTGTTTACGATTCGCGAGATCAAAGAGACCTCCCAGCGCCTTTTAGTGGCGAAGTATCTGTCGGAGGGCAAGTCCTACAGCGCCATTGAGGAGGCAACGGGCATGTCGGCCACCACCATTGCGCGTGTGTCGAAGTGTCTGAGCTATGGCGCGGGGGGCTACCAGATTGCCCTTGAGATCCTCCAAGAGGAAGACGCGTCTGCAAAATAGGCATGCAGCCTGGCGAAATATGGACGATATGTGTATTGCATGACCAAAATCCTACAAATATGCCTATCGCGCAACTTCTGAGCAACGCAGCCGCAACAAATGGCCGCTGACGTGCGGAAACTCCCAAATCCTTCGCCATAATATGTGAGAAAAGATGTCTCATTTCGATGAATGGGGACAAGCACTTCGTAACAAGGGGTCGAACTTTGTTACCAATCGTGTTATAGTCTGTTACCTACCTGTTGATTTGGGAGTCAGAAAAGTACCGTACTACCTGATCAATGGGTAAATTACTCAAAGATTACTAAATGAGTTAGCAATAGCGAGGAGGGGACATGCCACAAATACATACCACCCTTAATCGCCGCACGTTTCTTGTGGGTGCCACTGCTCTGGGCGCAACGCTGATGTTGCACCCAACGCTTGCATGGGCTGATGACGAAACCACGGAAGAGACTGAAGAAACAGAACCCACCGGCCCTACCTCAGAGGAGAAATTTGCTGAGGCAGACGCCGTCCATCAGCGCATTTTAGCGCTTCAAGATGAATTATCCATTGCGGTTGAGGAATATTACAAGGCGCTTGATGAGCACGACGCAGCTGTGCAAGCAGTTGAGGATGCGCAGGCGCAAATTGATGAGGCTACTACCCAAATTGATGACTTGCAAGACACGCTGGCAAAGCGTGCTCGTGCGATGTATCGCGACGGCCAGACGACAACGTTTGACTTGCTGTTAGGCGCTACGTCGTTTGAGGAGTTCGCCGTTAACTGGAGCTTACTCTCCATTTTGAACGAAGAGGATTCCAAGATGATTGCGGAGACGAAAGATCTGCGCAACGAGGTGGAAGAACTCAAAGTCACGCTTGAAGAAGAAGAGCAGATTGCGGCGGACAAGATTGAAGAGGCCGAGCGCATTAAGTCCGACACCGAAGAGAGCATCCAGCAGCTTGAAGAGCTTCGCGCTCAGTTGGATGCCGAGGCGCTGGAGCTGCTTGAGAAAGAGCAGGTAGAACGCGCGGCAGAGTATGCGGAGCGCTCGCGCAAGATGTATGCGTATTCGTCGTCAACGACGCGTGCAATTCCGTCACACGGTTCGGTTATTGATTACGCGCTTTCGCGCATTGGCTGTCCGTATGTATGGGGTGCCGAAGGTCCGGATGCGTTTGACTGCTCTGGTTTGGTGCGCTGGGCGTATCTGCAGATTGGTATCTCGCTGCCGCATCAGACCGAAGCGCTCTATCACGCGGCCGATGCACGCCTGCCTGTTTCTGAAGCGCAACCGGGGGATGTGCTCTGGGTTGGCTATGGCGATGGCTTTAACGGTCATGTGGGCATCGCGCTGAACGAGGGTGGCACGAAGTACGTGCACGCGCCGACCTTTGGTGCGTTTGTTCGCGATACCGATGATTTGGCTTGGGCAGGATTTACGCACTGCTTGCGTTTTAAGGGTGCTGAAGAGATTGACATTGAGGCCTATGAGGAGGCAGCCGCTGAGGCGCAAGCTGAAGAGGCAGCCGAGGAATAAGGCGCAAAGAACCAGGCGGATTACTGATTCGTTTCCGTCACGCATGAGAGGGGGAAGCTCTTGCGTGACAGAATTGATGCGACCGAAGTACGTCCGGTCTGCTAGGTGGTATTGAGGCGGCTGTCCTGCAGGGCGGCCGCTTCGCTTTTGTGGAGAGAATGGGCGAAGGATTTGACCGCGCATGCCCGAAAACTTACCATATCGGGCGGACGTGTATTTTTGGACGACCTGGGGAAACGTCGTGTTTTTGCAGGTCAGAAGCTTGGACGCGAAAAAACGCATACGCCCGATATGGTAAGTTTTACCCCAACAAAAGGCAGGTTGTGCATCTGGGCGCTTGATACGCGGGCGCTCGTAGCAAGGGCGAAAAGGCGAAGGGATTCAGAGTGAGTGTGGCGAAACGGGAAGTCTCGCGTACGTATGTGGTGGTGAGTTGGGCGCTGGTGGGCGCGTGGGCGGCGTTCATCTTTTATATGTCGGCGCACACCTCAGGCCAGTTCAGTGGCGAAATGGGGCTCATCTCGCGCATCTACGAGGCGCTGAAAGCCTGGCAGTTGGCTGTCTTTGGCGAAGGCGCGCAGGTCATCTATAACGGCGCGCACTTCTTGGAATATGCCGTGCTGGGAGCGCTGCTCACTAACGCGCTTGCGTGTCATATGCCGCTTAAGCGCGCGGCGTTGTTCGCCATCGGGCTTGCGCTTGCCTATGGGGTCACTGATGAGATCCACCAGCTCTTTGTGCCGACGCGCTCAAGCGATCCGATGGATTGCGTCTTTGATCTGTTGGGTGGCGCCACAGGAGCTGGGCTTGTATATGCAATCGCCCCGCACGTGGCGGGGCGATTGGGGAGGGAAGCCAAACGCGAACGCGTCTAGCTAGCTTTAAGGAAGCTTAGGCAGAAATTGCAACAACGTCAGCTTCGGTGATCGGGGTGGAAGCCTCAAGCTTACCACCAGTTGCAGCCTGGATGCCGCAGATACGGCCGGTCATGATGCAGTGACCAGCAGACATGCCGCCCTGATACATTGACCAGTCCGGAGCGCCGCAGAGCTGACCTGCAGAGAAGCCCGTTACCCACAGGTTCGGGATAACTTCGCCCTCAGCGGTGGTTGCCTGGTAGTTCTCGTTAACGGTAACGCCAGCGCACAGAGCAGAAACGCGTACGTGCTTGTGGATACCCCAGTACGGCGGCTGCTCAATCTTTTGCAGGTACTTGGCAGCTTTACCGAAGTCTGAGTCAAAGCCAGCGTCGCACATCTCGTTGTAGCGCTCAACCGACTTCTTGAGTGCGTCAGCCGGGATGCCCAGCTTGCCAGCCAGCTCATCAAGCGTGTCGCAGCAGTAGGTGTCAATGAGGCCTTCGATAACGTTTGCGCCACTCTCAGCTGAGCGATCCATTTCTACATCAGGCATGTATGCTTGGATCTTCTCTTTGTCGGTGGGTTTGCCGCCCCAGCCTTCGACCTGCTCGACATAGTTGTCGTCGAAGATCTGTGAGTACCAACCGGGCTTGGGCTGATTGCGAAGCACGCAGTTGATCTCCTCGAAGATGCAGTCTTCGTTCATGAAGCGCTCGCCGTTTTCGTTAACCGTCATGAACGGCTCACCAAACATTGGGCCTGAGTCGAAGTCATGCAGCATGTGTGAGTGGCCAACCGGCACAAAGCCCGCGCCAATTGCCATGGACATGAGGATGCCGTCGCCGGTCTTGTTGACCTGCTTGCGATCGAACTCTTTCACGTCGGGGCAGTAGCGCTCAACGAGGCTTTGGTTGTTCTGGTAGTCGCCCGTTGACAGGATGACGCCTTTGGTTGCGTTGAACTTGATGTAGTCGTTGCCGCTCTTGCCGATAACGCCGGTGACCGCGCCAGACTCATCAGTTACCAGCTGAACACCCGGGGTTGAGTAGAAGAACTCTACGCCCTTGTCAGCAGCGAAGTCAGCCAAGTGCTCAATCATGGTGCCGTTGTTGTAGGGCTTCGGGCCAAACATGATGCTGCGGCGAGAGCACTTTGAGCCGTCCTCATACTCTGCAACAGCAGTCGGGCGAACGGTGTAGGGCGGGAAGCCCGCTTCTGCGGTGCGAACCTGCGTCCAGCGGATAGCTTCGCCAGAATAGCGTGCGTAGGTCTCAGCAAGTTTGCGGTCAGCACGCCAGCCGCAGTCCTCCATGAAGCCCTGGATGTAGTTCATGACGCCTTGCTCGTCGCTCTCGTCAAGCAGAACGCCTGAGCAGGTACCGCCCTGGGAGATCGGCTTGGACTCTTTTTGCAGCACGGCAACGGTTGCGCCCTCTTCAAGTGCTGACAGTGCAGCCGGAACGCCGCCGGTACCAGCGCCCACGACAACGACGTCGTAGGTTTTCTCTTCGCTAAACTCAGTAATGGGTTCAATCTCAACCGGTGACTCGGCGAAGTCGCTCTCTTGCAGACCGGCCGGATAGACCGTGCCGCCCGTCTCAGCAACTGCCGTGCCCTCAGATGAGGCCGGTGCTGAGCAGCCTACCAGGCCAGCGCCTGCGCCCAAAGCACCAACAGTTAATGCTCCCTTTAAGAAATCTCGACGATTCAGTTCCACGACTCCCTCTCCTTTCCCTTTAGTGGTCGTGTCTGTTTCGGATATGCACAACGACATGCATTGATGCGTTGATGCAAATATGTGTAGTGAGTTCCCCCCGAAACGTCTCTTACCGTACCAAGCACCCCAAAAAACTTCCTACTACAAACGGTATGAATTGCTCTACCAGGCCTTACATCATCCGGTTTTTCTGATTAAATAGTGCAGGGAGGGATACTGCATGCGTTTTCTTTCAGCGTACTTTCGTCAAACACCCCATGTTTTTGCTGCCATCCTTGGTTTAGCAAGTGCGCTCATGGTCTTAGAAATACAGCGAATGTCAGCGGCTCATATTGTGAGCCTTGATACGTTTGCGCCCGGTCCTTATGCGGTAGAGGCGTGCGTGCTGGCGCTTATTGCGCTGGTGTACCGATTTATGCCTTCGCGGCGGCTGAGTGACTCGCTTGCGGTGCGCGTGGTAGTGTCGGTTCTGGTTGTCATCTTTACGCTGATGGTGCTACTGGCAATCTTTTCGGACTTCTCGCAGATATTTGTCGTGCGCGCAATCTATCGGACAAGCTCGGGGTTGTTCGTCTGTTTGTGGGCGGAGCGGTTGATTGGGCTTGGGTCTCGGCGTGCTGCGTGGACGTTTGCTTTTGCGTGCATGCTCTCGGGTGTGATCACAGCGCTGTTGGCGCTCTTTTCGCTCAATATTTCGCAACTGATTTTGATGGTATTGCCGTTTGTAAGCGGCGCGTGTTTTGTCTTTTATACCCCCTGTGTGCTTGAGCCGAACGCAAGCGTTGAAGGTGTTGGCGAAAAAGACGACGAAACCCTTGCCGCGTTCGAAAAACCGCTTCCGCGCTTTTCGTGTGGAACGAAACGCATGTGGTTTATGGCGGTAGGGTTGGTTTTTTTGCCGATTCTGTGCCGTGGCGCTATGGCGGTGTCGCAGAGTTCGTGGATTGCGCTGCAGCAAACGGGTGTTATGAGTTCGCTCATTCAAGCCACGATTGGTTTGGGTATCCTGCTTGGGGGTGCTGTTATTGCGTTTGTGATCAAGCGCGCTTGGAACCAGAGCTTTATTTTGGTGTTCGATCTGTTCGTCATCCCGGCGTCGTTTATCTTTTTGTACACCGGTCAGCGCCCCGATGATCTGTGGGTTATCCACATGCTCATTGTGGATTCCACCTATAAAGTGATGCTGTTCTACATTGCCATGACGGCGTTTTTGTTCCCGGGGGCGGCGCGTGGCGAAAACGCGGGCATTCCCATTTTTGCAGCGTTTGCGTTTATGATTGCAACGCGCGCGGCCTTCTTCGTGATCAAGGCTGCGTTTGATCCTGCAGTCAGTGCCGGCATTGAGGCAGTAGTCGTGCTGGTGAGCTTTGGTGCGGCATGCTGGCTTGCCTTTCAGGTACTCCAAAATCAGCTGGTCGGAACCGAGCGGAAGAAGCAGGCCTCGGCTCAGGCAGCGCGCGATCAGCTGGGAAGTCTTTGTGAGAAGCTGGCGAAGCAGTTTGACTTAACGCCGCGCGAAGAAGAGATTTTGCTGTTGCTGGCGCAGAACTATCGTGCACCCTATATTGCGGAGCGCTTGGTGGTCAGCCAGTCAACCGTCAAGACGCACATGCGCAACTTGTACGCGAAGCTGGGTGTACACTCGCAAGCTGAGCTGCTGCTTCTCGTGGAAGAAGAGCAACAAAGCGTCTCGGTGTGACGAAGGGTCACATCAAATGTCCGTGTGACAAAGGTGTGACAAAGGGTCACATCAAATGTCACACCGCCGCACCGCAGGCACGTGCGTTTTGGACGCTCAGAAGCGTTTTGTGCAAAATGCGCTTGCATGAACGACGACGCTGAGCAATGCAGCAGCATAATCGCAGGTCGCAATATTTCATCACTGTTTTTATGGCGAAGGTTTGCACAAAACCAGGGTTAAATGACCATTACTTTGTCGATCGGGGGTGCACCCCATTTACTGGAGAAGCTAGGCAACAAAACCTAGCGATTTCCTATACATCATTGGGCTTTTCCATCCCAGT
>CAJTML010000099.1:5541-7801 GCA_910577495.1 uncultured Eggerthellaceae bacterium | reverse complement strand
CGCGTCAGCTTCGTCGTCAGCTTCATACCCCTCAGTAATTTCGCGAAGGTACTCAACGAACTCCTGCGCCAGCTTCGAGGGTTTCTCAATGCGAATGGATGTGCCAAATTGCGCCAGCCATCCAAAGAACACGCGGCTTTTCATGACCGGAACCACCACACGCGCCTGATGATCGTTCACGCGAAACGCATGGATATCCTTGCCAAAGCGATCAATCACCGAGCTCATGACCTCTTCTTCCACCAGAAGCGTCACGTTGACCTTGTCCCCGCTATACATGCCAAAAGCGTGCTCAGCCAAATCCTCCACGCTGAAATTCGCAATGCGCTCATTTCGACACATCGGCTCGTCGCTAATCTGGATCCTGTCCATCCGATCCACGCGATAATTCGGGAAGCTCTCGTGCTTTTCGTTGTAGGCTACCAAATAGTAGTAGCCATCCGAATACACCAGATGCACCGGGTTTTCTTCATAGCGCTCGCCGTCGCGCTGATAGACTTTTTGCTTGTCAGCGTCATATTTGAAGTACAAAAACGTCACTTTTTTGCGACGTGTAATAGCCTCGTGAATGCGATCCACGTTTGAAAAGACCGACTCATTTTGCATCTTGATGCGGCCGTTGACATGCACGCGTTTGTCCAAGAGCTTGCGCTGATTTGCCGACGCCAGCTTCTTGACGCTACGCACAAGCGAATCACTTTTGCGCTGCGTGAGAAAGCGTGTTGACTGAATGGTGTCAATCAACAACTCCAGTTCAGAGAGGGCGAAGTCACGCTCGCCCAGCGCATACTCAACCGGTGCACGCTGATAGCTGCGAATATCAAAGCCAAAATCACGCAGCGTCTCAATATCGCGATAGACCGACTTGCGCTCAGCATGAATACCCAACGCTTCAAGGCGCTCAAGAATTTGACCCATAGTAAGGCCTTGTTCGGCGTCGGTTTCTTCCGACATCATTTGCATCAAATACAAAAGTTTCAGCTTTTGCGGATTACTACCCACGGCTCCTCCTCACGACCCCCGTCGAGGTAACCGAAAATTACGCCAATATACACGTGTGCCACCTCGAGCGAAGGAGGGAAGGAGTTCGCTCGAGGTGGCGCCCATGAAAATGCGGCAACGCCGCTGAATATGGCGCTTTCTACACTACCTTAAATTTTCAAATTACGCTATAACCTTACGGATAGCCGCCATAAGATCATCGTAATCTTCGAAAGCAGCAACATCAGGATGCGCTTGCTTGATAGCGTCAGTTGATCTGAACAAAAATCCTGCAGCACTTGCTTCAATCATACCGAGATCATTAAAGCTATCCCCTGCTGCGATGGTGTCAAATCCGCATGACTGCAGGGCACGCACGGTTGTCAGCTTTGACTCCGGGCAGCGCATAGAAAAGCCCTCAATCATGCCGTCTTCGCCCACCACCAACTCGTTGCAGAAAATGGTCGGCCAGCCCAGCTTGCGCATAAGCGGCTGCGCGAACTGCGTAAACGTGTCAGAGATGATAACCACCTGACCCGCTTCGCGCAGCTCATCCAAAAACTCCTTGGCGCCTGGCAGCGGATCAATGGTGTCAATCACCTGCTGGATTTCAGCCAGCCCCAATCCATGTTCGCGCAAAACGCCAAGTCGCCACGTCATGAGCTTGTCGTAATCAGGCTCATCACGCGTGGTGCGCTTCAACTCACTAATTCCTGTCGCCTCAGCAAAAGCGATCCAAATCTCAGGGACCAAGACCCCTTCAAGATCTAAGCACGTAATATACATGCTGCTCCTTTCGTGTGCCTGCTATTCTCCCGTTTGATGAGCGTTTTCGTCAAGATAAATACCAAAGATTTTGTCGAAGTTTCGGCACGTGGGTATTCATAAAAGCAACCGTGCACTGTGCGCAGCCACCTGCTCTGCCAAAGCTGCTTGCCGCTCACGCTGAGCAGCCAGGCAATCACCTGGCGAAACAAGAATCTCACCCAGCATATCAAGGGTTTCGGCAAGTGCCGCATCCATCTGCGCCGCCACCGTTTGCGCACACAGCACATCTGCGCTGGCGTCTTCGCCATCCTCTGACAACGCGCGCATATCCTCTGGTAGATCCGTCTCAAGCAAAAGCGCGTCTGTCGGGATGGCTTTTACGTACGCGCGCCCCTTTTTGCTCTGCAGCATGCGCGATCCCACCGAAAACATGCATCCCAAATCTCGCGCGCGCACGAGATCCGCCGACGAGCCCGAAAACCAATGAAAGATACACGTGCACGTGCGCGTC
>CAJTML010000099.1:0-5531 GCA_910577495.1 uncultured Eggerthellaceae bacterium | reverse complement strand
GAGTCACGCCACTGGCCTCAAGCTCATCAAGCAGCGTCGGCACCGCTCGCACACCATGCAGAGAAAGCACCTTGCCACCAAGACGTGCACACGCGCCCACAATCTGGCGAAAAACCGCACGCTGCACCTCCAGTGGCGCTGCCGCATGTGCACTTGTATCCAAGCCAATTTCGCCCACAAACCGCGTATCCGACAGCAGCTCAAGCAAATCCGCCGCCTGCGTGCGCGCGGCCACCTCATCTGCGGCAATCCACCACGGATGCAAACCCGCTCCCACCTGAAACGTCCGCGCGCCCTTAAGCGCAGCTTTCGCGCGCACATAATCATCGGGCAGCACCGTCACCGAAAGTCCGCCAATATCAAGCGCAGCAAGACAGTCCGCAAGCACCGCGGGTTGTGGGTAAAAGTCCAGGTGGCAGTGCATGTCGTAGCGCATACTTAGCGCTCCTGCTCAAGATGAGCTAGCTCTCTGAGCACCTCGCCCGCAATCATCTGTCCCATGATCGGCGGCACATACGACGCCGTTCCCAAGTTGGAGCGCTCGCGACGCGTGGCGCCTTCGCGAACTTCCACCGCAACCGGCTCCTCGCAGGAATAGAGCACTTTCAGCTTGCGAATACCGCGCTTTCGCCCCTCTTTGCGCATAATGCGACAGAGCGGACAGTTTTTCGTCTGATAGATGTCAGAGACATGGAAACATTCCGGATAGAGCTTGTTGGCCGCGCCCATACTTGAGATGAGCGGCACGTCGTGCGCATCAGCATATTCAGCCAGCGCCAGTTTGGTGGAGATCGTATCAATGGCGTCCACCACATAGTCAACACGCGGCGCCCACGCATCCATAAGCGCGGCCACGTTTTCCTGAAGCACAAACTCATCCAGCGTGATGACCTGCGCGTTTGGGTTGATGTCAGCAATCATAGCCGCCATGACGTCCGTCTTTTTGCGCCCGAGCGTTGACATGAACGCAATAGCCTGGCGGTTGATATTGCTTTCCTGCACAATATCGTGGTCTACCAGTACAAACGACCCCACACCACCGCGCGCCAGCGCCTCAGTGCAGTTCGAGCCCACGCCCCCCAGTCCCAGCACCATCACACACGACGACGCCACGCGGGCAACGCCCTCAGCGCCCATAATCAACTCTAACTTCGACGTTGCCTCGCTCATGCAAGCCACCTCTCCCACGCGTCAGCCTCCCGACGCGCCTGCGCGTAGCCTAAATCGTAGGCATGCTGGAGTTTTTCGACATGTATTTCTCGGTTGGTCACCGGCATCTCATCAGGATAAAAGACATACGCCTGCCCCGACGCCTCCAAGCGCTCCAACTCATCACAGAGCGCGTTGTAGTGCGCCGGGCGCGCAATGGTCATCTCCGCCACCTGCGGATGCGCGCGAAATGCCGTCCGAAACAGCGCCTTTTGCGCCGCGCTCAATTCAGACTTGCGGTACCCGCGCGGCTGCGTGCGAATCACAAAAAAGCGCTCATAGCCATCGCGCCGCGCCGCATCAAGCAAAATTCCCCAGCTCGTGCCCATACCGCCATCTAAATACGTCCTGCCATCAATGACCGTCGGCGGCATAAAAATCGGCATCGACGACGACGCGCGCACCCGAAGCATCATATCGCGCATGGTCGGCATGTCCTCGCGCGTCCACGCAACCGTCTCGCCGCTTTCCCAATCAAAGGCCTCAATGTGTGCCTGAGCAGGATTTTTGGCGAAGGTTTCAAAGTCAAACGCGTAGGGCGAATCCGTACCGGCAACCGCCTCGGCAATACCCTCATAAATCCAGGGACTGTTAAAGTAGCCCTTCCCGCGCAGAAAACTTCCCCACCCGCCAAAGCCAGGCTCGGTGACGAAGTCCACAAACGAATACTTCGCCCGCCGCTTGTCACGCGAAAGGTAGTTAACCGTATGGCTTGAACCCGCAGAAATGCCGTATACGCTGGGAAAATACAACTCACGCTCCAACAACGTAACGATGGGGCCTGCGGTGTATGACGCGCGAAGCCCGCCGCCCTCAATAACAAGCGCTACCCCATCAATGTTGCTGGCAAGTTCATTTGTTGTGTGTTCGTTCATGGGTGTAAGTATAGCCGTTTGCGCCGCGCTACAATTAACGCGTTCATGTCAATAACACGCGATTGGAAGCAAACGTGCACGAACTATCTTGCGATGTCATTGTTGTCGGAAGCGGTCTTGCGGGAACAACTGCCGCCCTTGCCGCGGCTGAAGCGGGCGCGTCGGTTACACTCATCAGCTTAGGGCCGCTGTTTTCGGGCTCAAGCTTCTACCCCGGTACCTGGGGACTTGGCTGCGTCGGTCCAGAAAATGAAGCAGATGTCGAAGAATTCGTGCAGACAATTTATGAGGTCGGCCAGCAGATTCCCGACCTTAAGCTCGTGCGTATTCTTGTTGGCGAAATCCCGCACGCGTTTTCTCGTTTAGCGTGCGAAGGCGTGGCGCTCAAGCAGCCCGAACACGCCGATGAGCAGGAGTTTATCCCGTGTTTTGACCACAAGCATCGCACCTGGCGCGGCATAGAGCGCGCACCCTATGAGCACGCCATCACCGAACTGCTCCGCGAACACAACGTGCGCATTTTGCCGGGGCTTGAAGCGCTTGAGCTTATGACGTCGCCCGCCAAGGCCGCACCCAATACCGACACCGTCACCGCACTCGACGCCGCCGCGGCCACCACGCACCCCGCCGTCTGCGGCATCCTCTGCTTCGACCACAACGAGGAGAGCCCCACCGCAGGTGAGCTCGTCTACATTAGCGCCAAAAGCGTCGTGCTGGCCACGGGCGGCTCAGGCGGTCTCTTTGCGCGCCGCCTCACGGGCGAAGACGTTATCGCAAGCGCGCAGGGCATGGCGGCTGGCGCCGGTGCACATCTCATCAACACCGAGTTTATCCAGATCATGCCCGGCCTTGTTGGGCGTGGCGAAGGCATCGTCTTTAACGAAAAGATTTTTCGCCACGTTGAGCTGCTCAATCCTGATGGCACACCAGCGCTTCTCGCGAACGAGGCACAAGCCATTCTGGAAGCACGCAGTGGACACGGACCGTTCACCACGATGCGTATCTCACGCGAGGTAGACTTCGCCATGGCACGCGCAGGCGAGGCAGGCTTGCGCGTCCGCTACACCCCACCCGCGTCCAACGCCAGCACCCACACCTCCGGTGCCGCACCCGCACCCGCATCGGCCACGACCAGCGCCGACCCCAACCTCCCCGAATTCGTGCGCGTCTACTTCGCCTGCCCACCGATGAGGTGCGCATCGTCCCTTATGCGCACGCAGCAAACGGCGGCATTGCCATAGATTCGCACGGCTTTACGGGTGTACCTGGTCTCTATGCCTGTGGCGAGGCAACAGGCGGTATGCATGGGGCTGATCGCATAGGAGGCCTAGCCAGCGCAAACGCACTCGTTTTTGGCGAACGCGCCGGCCGCGCGGCTGCCGCCCACGCCGCGGTCGCGCCCGACACCTCCGCCGAACCCGACGCACCCAACGCCCCCTTCGCCCCCTCGCGCGAACCCCGCCTCGGCATATCTGCCGCGTGCGCGCAAGAGCTCACCGCCCTCATGCAGCACACAATGTCCGAGAACTGCCTGGTCATCCGCTCTCACGCCTCCCTCGCAGAAGCCGCGCGCACGCTCACCAACTGCGCTGCCGAGCTTGACGCACTCGCTACCCCCACCACTGATACGGCCGCGTATGCGCGCGCAGCCCGCCTTCGCCATCAACTTGCGCATGCCCAAGCAATTGTGGAGGCAGCTACTCAGCGAACCCACAGTCTTGGCGCACATTGCTATACTGAGTAGGAATTACTCAAACAAAGGAGGATGCATGAAAGTATTACTGGTTAACGGAAGCCCGCACCCCAAAGGCTGCACGCACACCGCTCTGGAAGAGGTTGCCAGCGCGCTTAACGAAAACGGAATTGAGACTGAGATTTTCTGGATCCAAAACAAGCCTATCGGCGGCTGCATTGCGTGCGGTCGCTGCGCTGATCTGCATAAATGCGTGTTCGACGACGTTGTGAACGTGTTTATCGAGAAGGCGCGCGAAGCCGACGGATTCGTCTTCGGCACGCCCGTTCACTATGCCGCAGCTTCTGGTAACATGACCGCATTTATGGATCGCGCCTTTTATGCAGGCTCGCGCGCAGAAGGTCCAAACCGCTTCTTCTTCAAGCCAGCAGCAGCCATTTGCTCGGCGCGCCGCGGCGGTACCACTGCAACGTTTGACCAGCTCAACAAGTATATGACCATCGCACAAATGCCGATTGTGTCATCAGCGTATTGGAACATGGTGCACGGCTCTAACCCAGAGCAAGTTCGCCAAGACGAAGAAGGTATGCAGTGCATGCGCACGCTCGGCGCCAACATGGCTTACATGATTAAGGCCTTCGCCGCTGCGCGCAACGAAGGCCTTGAGCCACCAACATCTGAAACGAAGGTGTATACGAACTTTATTCGCTAATTATTCGCTGATTGGCATATCAACCAAGTCTGCTTCAAGGGGCAGCGTGAGTTCCGGCTTTTCAGGTTCTTGCGCTGCCTCTTTTCCCGCATCCCACGGCTCTTCGTGCCCCGGCAAAATGATGTTGAGAATGATACCGACAATGGAGCCCACTGCCAGACCCGACAGCGAAATCGTAATGCCGCCCACCGGCAGCACAATAGCACCTGCAGCGCTGTATGCAATACCCAGCGACAGCACCAAAATCAGCGCTGTGATCAGCACGTTTCGGGTATGCATGAAGTCAACGTGATTCTCCACGAGGTTGCGAATACCCACCGCAGAAATCATGCCGTACAGCACCAGCGACACACCACCGATAACGCAGGCCGGCATGACCGCAATAATAGCGGCGAACTTCGGGCAGAACGACAGCAAGATTGCAAACAGCGCCGCAATGCGCACCACGCGCGGATCAAACACGCGGGTGAGCGCCAGCACGCCGGTGTTTTCGCCATACGTCGTATTCGCCGGCGCGCCAAACAGCGAGCCCACCATAGTAGCCAAGCCATCGCCCAGAAGCGTGCGATGCAGCCCTGGTTCTGCAATGTAGTTGCGGTTGCAGGTGGAGCTGATGGCCGACATGTCGCCGATGTGTTCAATCATCGTGGCGAAGGCAAGCGGCATGATCGTAATAATGGCGGTAATGGCAAGACCGGTATCAAAGTTTGGTCCAAAGAGTGAAAACACCGTGTTGTCCCACAAAAACGGCGCGCCAATCCACGCGGCTTCCGCAACCGGCTCGAAGTCCACCAGGCCAAACACCGCGGCAACTACATACGACACAATAACACCCAGCAAAATCGGGATAATCTTGATCATGCCTTTGCCCCAGATGTTAGCCACAATGATGGTTGCAATAGCAAGCAGCGCTACCGGCCAGTTGGTATCGCAGTTCGCAATGGCAGAGCTTGCCAGAATAAGGCCGATACTGATTACGATGGGGCCTGTTACCACTGGCGGGAAAAAGCGCATAATGCGAAGCGGCCCGAACACCTTAAAC
>CAJTML010000098.1:5770-7834 GCA_910577495.1 uncultured Eggerthellaceae bacterium | reverse complement strand
CCGTTGTTTGAAAGCATGGAGCTTTTGCCGCGCGAAGACGTGCTGGCGCGTATTGACCAGGTATACGCCCAGGTTTTTGGCGCATAATGGGTGACGACAACACCATATTAGTACTTCGAGATTACTGTATCCGCATGAAGGGTGCCACTTGCGAGCGCTGCTTGCAGGCCTGCCCTCATGCGGCTATTTCATATGCCACCGATGAGCGTCCCGTAATTGACCCCGATACATGCAGCCACTGCGGAATTTGCCTGGGTATTTGTGACGCGTTCACTTCCACCCGCGTCACCATGATTGACTTGCATGCTCGTATGCGGCGCATTGCACTTCGTGGCGAAGAGATCATTATCACGTGTGGCGTCTATGTTGACGAAGCGGTTGCATCTGGAGCCGTTGTCGGAGAAGAAGAGTTGGCGCACAATGTGGTGGTTGTCCCCTGTATCGCCACCCTATCCCCTGAGTTTTGGACGGTGCTTTTGGCGGAAGGACTCACGGTTTCAGTTGCCTGTGACCTGGAACTTTGTGAGGTATGCACGCGAGCTCCCGGCTTAGGCGAGCCGCTCTTTTCCCATGCCATTGCTGAAGCTGAACGTTGGTGCGAAACCGCCGTCGGCTTTTCGGAGTATCTGCCGCAAAAAGAAAACATCGTACGCGGCCTTGCCAACACCGAAAGCCTGGATAGGCGCAGCGTCTTTACCAACTTCGCCACCGACGTGACCGATATCACTTCTGGCAGACGCCGCCTTCGCAACTCTGAAACCCTGCAAAAGTTCTATGAACAAAAAGAGCGCGCCCGTGCGCGGGCACAACTTCAACTCAATGACGTAGGACAGCTCAACAATTTCGCACCCATGGGTCGCGTTAAGCAAACGATGTGGCCCAAGCGGCAGCTTCTTTTGGAAGCGCTTGCAAAAAAGCCCGAAATTGCAGATAGGATTACCGTAGCGCTTTCTCAGACTGACCTGGAACTTTGCAGTAACAACTTAGCGTGCACTCGCGCATGCCCCACCTCCGCACGCTATCCTGACCCGCAAACCGGACTACTCACCTATGATGCGCGCTACTGCATAGCATGCGGACTCTGCGTTGATGCCTGTCCTACAGACGCGGTGAGCATTGTTGAAGATTCGGCCGCCATACTCACTTCCGACGAACTTTCGTCGACAACCACTACGACACCTTAAGATTTTTCGCCCTCTTTTTTAGCTTAGTGCTAAACTCAAACTGCAATCTGGGGAATTGCATCAGCAGTTAGAGGAAGAGGTGCACATGAAACGATCTTTGTTGTTTCCTATCCTGGTAGCAAGTGCGCTTGCGCTTGGTGCAACAGGTATCGCCTGGGCGGACGAGGCGTCTGGCGAAGTTGAATCCACATCAAAAGTTGCAGTGTTGGATGGCGAAGTTGGCGTTACCGATGAAGCGCTCGCGCTTGACGAGGCGGAACCCTCCGCACAAGCCGCATCAGATGAAGCCACTGACGCAGCAGATGACGCATTCATCAGTGCTCAAGCTACAACGTCAGCGGTAAGCAAGCCAACGCAAGACCAAATTCGCCAATATCTTCTCACCCACAAGATCAATTCTACCGCTGCACCCGAGTATGCAGCTGACCAAACACCTAGTACCGTAGCTCCTGGTAAGGCAGGCCAGCTAACCACAGCATCAGCCAATAATGGCTTAAATATGCTCAATTGGATTCGCTATATTGCAGGCATTCAGAGCGTTACGCTTGATGAATCGTATAACGAAATATGCCAAGCAGCCTCACTTATCATGGCATGGAATGGCGGTATTTCGCACTATCCAACACAACCAAACGGCATGAGCGATGAGCTTTACGAGCTCGGCGCAAAGGGTGCCTCCAGAAGCAATATCTCTATGGGCTATGCCGGACCTGCAGCAACGGTTTTAGGCTACATGAGCGACTCCGACTCAAACAATCTCAGCCGCGTCGGCCACCGTCAGTGGTGCCTCGATCCCTACATGGGCAAAACGGGTTTTGGGTATGCTGGCCGCTGCACAGCAATGTATTCGTTCGACGTTTCAAATACCGCAACGCCTCAA
>CAJTML010000098.1:0-5742 GCA_910577495.1 uncultured Eggerthellaceae bacterium | reverse complement strand
GATGCTTGGAGTTTTTCAGCTGACTGGATTGAGGCTGGTGACACAACGCTTTCAGTAGACATCGTTCGCCAAGGTGACGGCAAAACGTGGCAGTTCAAAAATCCCACCGTCGGCGGAAATAGCAATTCATCAGGCGGTTACTTCGCCACCGCATCTACGGTATGCGGCGGCCTCGCCAATGACTACCTCATCTTTTTACCTTACACCAATGGCAAAGCAGGGCTTGACCGCCTGTATGATCAGGACACTTATAAAGTAACCGTTACATCAACCCAACGAAATAAGAGCTATACCTATTCGGTGACGTTCTTCCAGCTTTTCCCTGCTGACAAGCTGACGGTCATTGATCATATTGAAGGCAACGCGATCGGTTCTTCTTTGACGCTCCCACTTACTACCAATCAACTATATCTTTTTGTGAGCTCTTCGTCCTCTAAACTGCCAGCTCAAGGCTCTTCTTTATGGTTTGATGGCGCAGATCGTTATGCGCTAATAGATGCCAACGAATATCCAACCAGCTGGGCAAATAGCAATTCAGGCGTACTGAAGCTCCAATACGGTCAACACGCTGGTTACTACACGAACAGCTACGCCTGCATTAGCCCGCTTAAGGCAGGTACCAGCAAGCTAACGATAAAGCACGCCAATCTCGCAAAGCAAATCACCGTCACCGTACCAAGCTCCAACAACTCGGGAAACACTGGCAACACCGGTAACTCAGGCTCAACAGGATCTGGCAATACGGGTCCTTCTAACGTGGTTAAGCCAACTTCGCCCTCCAATGCTCCTACCGTTGGAGGCTCGTGGGTGAAATCGGGTTCCAAGTGGTGGTATTCGTATAACAGCACCACGCAAAAAGCCCAGAAGAAATCCTATCCGGCTAATGACTGGGTCACTATTTCTGGGAAGCGCTATCACTTCGACAGCAAAGGCTATATGAATACCGGCTGGCAGAAGCTGAGCAATACCTGGTATTACTTCGGCTCAGATGGCGCCCTCCGCACCGGATGGCAAAAGATCTCGAACACCTGGTATTTCCTCAACAGGAAAACCGGCGCCATGGCCACTGGTTGGGCACAAGTGGACGGCAGCTGGTATTACCTAAAGTCATCAGGTGCGATGGCAACTGGTTGGGCGAAGGTTAATAGCACGTGGTACTACCTCAAATCTTCTGGCGCAATGGCTACTGGCTGGGCAAAAGTTGGCGGCAGCTGGTACTACCTCAAGAGTTCTGGCGCCATGGCCACCGGTTGGGCGAAAGTAGGAAATACGTGGTATTACCTCAACTCATCAGGTGTAATGGCTACTGGTTGGGCAAAGGTGAGCGGTAAGTGGTATTACCTCAACAGCTCAGGTGCTATGCTGGCAAACCAATGGGTTGGCAATTACTACGTCCAATCCGATGGCAGTATGGCCACCAACAAATGGATCGGCAGATACTATGTAAACGGCAGCGGTCTTTGGGCTGCAACTCGCTAAGTTGTAGCTGACAGCTTGGTTTAAACTGAGGCGCTGGCGAAAGCTGGCGCCTCTTGTTTGCCTTTCTGGTCAAATAGACCCGATTTCGTGCAACTCACATTTCACCCGATTGGCCGTCCACAGCATAACGCCTGGTCAGCTCTTACTGTGAAGCAACATTCAGCCGCGCTACACCCCCGAAACGCAGCCCAGCTGCACAAAACCCTACCTATATGACCACAACGTGCGGATCGGGGGGTGTGCCCCCTGCGGACACCACCTCTGCGTCGCCTCGGCACGCGCCCCGTCAGCAACACGCGCGTAGCCAGCTCAGCTACGACTTCGTAACCACCGCACGCCTGCAAGCACCCCGCGCTACCTCGTGTGCTACGGTTGATTTATAAGACAACAAAGCATAGGCAGCGGCGAAAGAGGTAACTCATGTTGCAGAACGATCTTGAAGGCAAACGCGTCATCATTGCGCTCGGCGGAAACGCGCTCGGAGACACACCATCTGAGCAGCTCAAGCTGCTAGCTCACGCCTCAAAGAACCTCGCGCACATGGTCAAAGAGGGCATCAACGTGGTCGTCACCCACGGCAACGGCCCACAAGTCGGCATCATCAATAAAGCCTTTGAGTTAGCCGCCGCCGACAAATCCAGCAACATGCCGCACATGCCACTTTCAGACTGTAACGCCATGAGCCAAAGCTACATCGGCTCCCAGCTTACCTGCCAGCTCATGAGTCAATTCCGCGAGCAAGACATCATGCGCAACGTCGCCAACGTGCCCACGCACGTTATCGTCGATCCCAATGACCCAGCATTTCAAGATTTCGAAAAACCCATCGGCGATTTCATGACCAAAGAGCAAGCGCAAGCCTACGCAAAAGAAACCGGCTACGAGGTACACGAAGACTCCGGCCGCGGTTGGCGACGCGTCGTTCCCAGCCCCACCCCGCAATCCATCGTGGAAATTGACACCATCCACGACCTCATGGAGGATGGCTGCGTAGTCATTGCTGCAGGTGGCGGCGGAATCCCCGTCTTCGAAAAAGATGGCGAATACAGCGCCGTTGACGCCATCGTCGACAAAGATCTCACCAGCGCCATCTTAGCCTGGCAAGTGCGCGCCGACATCCTTGTGATCCTCACCGCGGTGGAGAAAGTCTACCTTGACTTCAACAAACCCACCCAGCGCGCCCTTGACACCATGACTGTGCGCGACGCACGCACCTACCTAGCGCAGGGGCAATTTGCACCCGGCTCTATGATGCCCAAAGTTGAAGCGTGCGTGAAATTCGTCGAGGCGCACCCCGGTGGCAAAGCAATCATCACCTCGCTTGACCACGCCGCCGAAGGACTCCGTGGCGAAACCGGCACCACCATCGTCGCCAACGCCGACTAACACCCCTTTTGCGTGCGCACCACCGGCTTGCACGCAACCAAATACAACAAGCGCCCCACAAGCGCTGCCAAATGCTCTACAATCGCAGTCGACCGACTGCGATTTTTTTTAGGAGCCTCATGAGCGTCCTCTTTTTAGAATACCCCAAATGCTCTACCTGCAAAAAAGCCAAAGCGTGGCTTGATGCACAAGGGGTGTCTTACACCGACCGCGACATCGTCACCGACAACCCCACTGCTGACGAGCTACGCACCTGGTATGCTCTACCGAGAACTGGAGTTAGCGAAGAAGCTCCCCGATATGACCGAGGAGGAAGCATTGGCACTCCTGGCTACCAACGGCATGCTCGTGAAGCGCCCACTGCTGGTAACCGACGCCGCGGTCATCCCCGGCTTTAAAGAAGCCGCGTGGGCAGAAGCTGTCGCTGAGGCGTAGCGTACAGCGCGGGCGAACTCGCGCACGGTAATCAAGCGCATAGCGCTTCCTCATCACGCAAACAGAAAGGGCAATTTGTGAGTCAGCAAAATAGTGCAACCCGTGCAACCAACTGGGATCTCTTACGTGCGCTTGCCATGTTTTTAGTGGTCGTCACGCACGCCTCGGGCTACCTCGGCCCCATCCATGGTCAGGGCACCCACGGCATGATGTCGGCACTAGCACTCATTTGCGACCCAATCTTTTTCGCGCTGTCAGGCTACTTCGCCATCAAACCGATGCGTCGCACCCTGAAAAACTACTACCTCAACAAGGTCTGCACCATCGTTTTGCCACTTGTCCTCTACTCCATTTTACTCTACTGCTATACCACCGGCTTAAGCGGCATGTCAGTGGGCGATTACTTCTTGTATTTCTCCAACATTCTCGCCGGTGGCTGGTGGTTTATCCCCGCGCTCATCCCGTGCCTCATTGTGGCACCGTTTATCACGAAAGGCTTTGAAGCGCTCACCGACAAACAAGTCTTTTATCTGGGCATTCTCATTGCTGTGCTCTTTAGCTCAGGCGCACTCTTTACGTATCTGTCCTGGCTGTTTGCGTCCGTGGGCATTGAGACTTTCTCGAACCTTTCAAGCCTCATGCTCAACCTGGTGCCGCCCTCAATTCTCGTGCGCGAACCGGCTTACTTTGAGTTTTTCCTGCTCGGTGGCATCTATCGCCGACTTGCACCGCACATCACCAAAAAGATCAGCACGCGCATCATCATGGTCGGCCTTGTTTGCTGGGCGGTGGACGTCTACTTCGCCACCTATGGCATCCCACGCCAAGACCCCAGCTACTTCTGGCTGTTCATTGCCTTTGCCGCTATGGCGTTGTGCGACCGCATCCGCATCAGCGCACCTGTCGCGCAAAAGGCCATCTCGTGGGTGGCACAGCGCTCCTACTCAATTTATCTCGTGCAATACTCAACGCTGGCCATTGCCGCGGGGCTCTTTTACGACCAAGCCGCCTTTGGCGTTATCCCTGAGATGGTCGCGCCGTTGCGTATCCTGTTTTGGATCATCATGATTTTGGTTGCATATCTGTTGGCGCTCGGTGTGGCAAGTATCGTCGACCCCCTGTTACTCAAACCACTCCAAAACCTCTTCAATAAAGCAGTGGCGAAGGTTTCAGCACCCAAAGCGCAAGAGCCTGCAAACACCACGCACTCTTAGACAATCTGTGCCATTTTGCCAAGCTGTCATATGCACAATCTTGCGCAAGCGTTATACTTATCATTACACTAATGAAGTAATGAGCACGTCCGCGCAAAGCTAATTTTCTCGGGCGATATCTGATCGTCTCAGCAAGCGTACGTGCTTTATAAACGCAGCTTATAGGGGTTTTTAGCATGACAGCAGCAAACAATACCACGCCTTCAAAGGATCGCTTCAATCTTGATTCCACATACTTCATCGCGTTCGAAATGGCGCACGAAGCACTCATTCGAGGACTCAATAACGCAAGCGATCTCAACGTCACGCAATACCGTGTTTTAACGAAGCTGCTGCAAGCGGGCAAGCCGTTCAATCAAGGCAAGCTGGGAACTATTTTAGGCATGAAAGCCAACGTCGTCACCCAAGCCATTGACGCCCTTGAGGCACACAACTACGTTCTGCGCGAAGTGGGCGCCAAAGACGGGCGCACCCGCATGCTGTCCATCACGCCCGAAGGCGAAGCACACGTGGCTGATGTCAACGACGCCATCATCAAGAGCCTCTACGCGTACTTCCCCACCGAAAACCCCACCTACCGCACCATCTTGGAGGCTGCGGTTTCAGCTGCTGCCCAAATTGAGCCGCCGCTCAATACCACAATTGCCAAGCGCTTCCCCGCAACGCGCTCCCTCGTGTCCATTGAGCTGGTGCGCGCCGAAACGGAGCGCACACTTCGCGAGGCCACGGGTGCATCCATCAACGAATGTCGTATCGTGCAGCGCCTCGGCGAAACCGATCACCCTGAGCGTATTGGTGCGCTGGCTGAGGCACTGCATATCTCACCGGTCAACGCAGCACGCGCGGTTGACCGCCTCGTGCAGCGCGGCTGGGTCAAGCGCCTCAAATCCCCCAAAGACAAAAAAGCCGTCTTCGCCACGCTGACCGAAGAGGGCATCTACGAGGGCTTTCTCATTTCTGCCACGGTCAACGAGCTTGCCGCCAACAAGCTCTGGAAAAACCTGACGCCCGAGCAGCGAAGCGCCATTGAGCAGGTAGGACACGTCGTCGTGGCTGACCTGGATGCACAGCGCCAAGCAAAAGAGCAGGCCGAGATCGACCTGCTCCAAGAAATGTAGTCTCATCAGAGAGGGCGCGCGCCCTCGTTCAGCATTTACAAGCTACGAGGCCTTTTGTACAAACCCGCGTGCGGTAAACATAATAGCCAGGTTCATGATGACGTCAGCAA
>CAJTML010000097.1 GCA_910577495.1 uncultured Eggerthellaceae bacterium | reverse complement strand
GTCCCACATCGGCTCAACTTCAGTGGTAACGAAGTCTTTGTTGGCGGTGCGAACGAGGCGCTCCTCCAAAGAGATCTTCTCATCATAGTAGTTGTGCTTGTAAGAACGGTCAGTCAGGCGCGGACGAGGAGCCTGGGTCCAGATGAAGTCGGGGTCTTCCTCGAAGTACTTCATCATGAGCGGCCAGTAGGCCAAATACTCGAAGTAACGGCAGCGGAATGAGTTAGCTGCAGCCATGATCTCCGGGCCGACGGTGAGCAGGATGTCGCGAGGCGGCATGCAGGTCATCATCGAGTCGTTGCGGAAGTCAGGCGTGCCGATGGCCTGGTTCCACTGAAGAGGTGTCGGGCGGTCTACAACAACGCCGCGCTCTTCTACTGCCTTAACAAGGTTCTCAAGGCAGGCATTGCCAACCTCAACGGTGCGCAGCGGGCGCAAGCCCCACATACCACGCATCTCAGAGTCTACCGGAACCTTCTCAGAGGTTGCGGGCTCCTCCGGAGGAATAACTGAGTTGTCGCACATACCAACGATAACGTGCTTTAGCGGATCCCAGTCGTTCCAAGAGTTGACTATCTTCGCCATGACAGTCTCCTTTCTCTGGCAGCGTTTGCTGCCCTCTCGTTTTAAGGTGATCAAACACCTTCTCAGAGAGTTATATTGCGGCTTAGCCGCAGATCAGACAAAGGGTGACGTGTCTAACGTGTCAAGCATGTTGGTATAATAATGTGGCTATGTTACAAGAAAAAACAATTCTGATTTAAACGCAAACATGCTAGTTACAAAATAACGGCTTTGTAACTTTCAAGAGACGCTTTTGAGCGCAATATTAGTAATAAGGTAATTTGTGGACAAAGTTTAGAAATATGCGTAAGAAGCTAAACATTCACAAGGTGGAAATTCTATGCAATTGCTAAGCTGTGTCAAGCGTAAAGTATGCAAATTTAAATTTCTTCTACGAATGGCATGATTCACGAACGGCGTCGAAGCGCTATTTCTGAGACTCTGAAACGATTACCATTTAACTCAAGTTACTGCACGAACGTCTTGCAGATGTAGTATAAATACTACAAAAACGTCGCCAAGCTAGTAGGTTTTCGCTGCAGGATTGGTAGTTAGTTTTCTTGTAGTTTTGGCTTGGGACAGAAATGGGGCAGTAAAATGTTGCCAGATCTTATGTACGGTGCCGATGTATTTCAGACACCCGAACTTCGCACTAAAATGAAAATCTTGCACGCCGTTAATAAGTCGCTTGATAAGATCACTATTGCAGAAATTTGCGAGAATGCCGGTATTTCGCGCCAAACGTTTTACCGACACTTCGAAAGTAAGTATGACATTCCCTGGTGGTATTCAATCTTTTGTCGACAGTTCTATCTCAATGAGATCGGCAGAACGATTGACTGGAAGACGGGATACTATCATCACTTACGCCTCATTGCCCAAGAGCGTGACTTCTTTCGCAAGTCAATTCAATACAGCATCAATACACCCTTCGGTCAGACCATCATGCCCGAGAATAGAAAGACCGTGTTGTTGGACACCCTTGAGAACTATCGGCACGTCACGGTGACTGATAATTTGTACTTTATTGTAGAGGTGTTTTCAAAGCTGGAGTGCGAGGTCTTAAACGACTGGTTTAGGTCTGACAAGCCCACTGATTTGGTGCGCTGGACCGATGACTTGGTGAGTTTGGTGCCTGATCGTTTGTACCGTGCACTCCATATTGAAGAGCCCGGTCATAACCCTCGATAATCTTTATTCCATTTGCCAAACAAAGGTTGTAAAGTGTAAGAGTTGTCGTACAATAGCACAACGCGCGTTTGCGTGTGCCAGCGTGACGCAATGGTAGCGTAGCAGTTTTGTAAACTGCCTGTTGCAGGTTCGAATCCTGTCGCTGGCTCCATAACATGAAAAGGGCTGATCATATGATCAGCCCTTTGTGTTGCTTGGCTTTGCTTAAGCCTCACAGTGTCCGCATACGCTCATGAGCGTTGCGCGTTGCGCTTGCCGCTCATTTCCTCGGGCTCTATGATCCAGGTGGCCGTTACATCGTAGGAGGCTGCCATGGCAGATCCAATATCTGCTTTGTGCTCGGGACAGTATTTCATACAAAGCGCTACCAAAATCTTTCTCATAGTGACACTATCGGTAACGCGTTGAACGCGGCCACGAACGATAACCGAGGAAAACTCAGAAGAAAAATCCCCTTCTGCGAAAAACGCTTTGACGTCGGTAACTACCGTTGCGCTGACGCGGTCATCGCATGCGAAATCCTCAAGCTTATGCCCGAACGTATTGGTGGTGTGAAAGCAAAGCTTGCCATCTATGAGCGCGTAGGAGAGCGGGACACTATACGGCCAACCGTCTTCATCTTTGGTTGCAACGATACAATATTCGCCCGTATTGAGGATCTCACGACACTGCTCATCAGTGAGCATTCGAGTCTCACGGCGCATATCATAGTGTTTCACGGATGCTCCTTTCGCTTTCTGCTAGCAAGCTTGGTGGCGTGGGCGTGAAAACCCACATGCAACCTAAGCGAAGTTCCACGAGTTCATGTAGGCGATTTGCTCTTCAGTGAGCGTGTCAATCTCAACGCCAAGCGTCTCAAGCTTCACGCGCGCGACGCCATCGTCAATTGCGGCGGGGACGTTGTAGACTTTGTTCTCCAGCTCATCGGCGTGCTGATAGAGGTACTCTGCAGCCAGTGCTTGGTTGGCGAAGCTCATGTCCATAACAGATGCCGGATGACCTTCCGCGCAGGAGAGGTTGACCAGGCGGCCTTGCGCAAGCACGATGATGGTGCGTCCGTCTTCGAGGGTGTACTCTTCAACGAGCGGCTTAACCTCTTCTTTGCGAACGGCATGTTCGTTCAGCCATTCCAGGTTAATCTCTGAGTCGAAGTGACCAGAGTTGCAAACGATGGCACCGTCTTTCATATTCTCGAAAGCGGGTGCATCCACTACCTTGCAGTTACCGGTGACCGTCACCCACACGTCAGCGTACTTCGCTGCTTCTGCAGCTGGCATGACGCGATAACCTTCCATGTGCGCCTCAAGTGCCTTGAGCGGATCCACCTCGCACACAATGACATTCATGCCCATGCCACGTGCACGAAGTGCAAGGCCACTGCCGCAATAACCATAACCGGAAATGACCATAGTGCGGCCGCTGAGCAGTCTGTTGGTAGCGCGAATAATGCCATCAAGGGTGGATTGGCCGGTGCCATAGTGATTGTCGAAGCAATGCTTGGTGTTTGCATCGTTGATATTGAAAACGGGATAACCTAGCGCGCCCTCTGCCGCCATAGCCATGAGGCGAACAACACCGGTGGTGGTTTCTTCGGTGCCGCCGATCACGTTAGCTAGCTCTTCGGGGAAACGCGTGTGAAGCGCGGTATCTAAATCAGCACCGTCGTCCATGATGATCTGGGGGTTGGTGCCAATAACCGCTTCGATATGCTGGTTGTAGGTATCCATGTCTTCGCCCGCAATAGCGTAAACCGAAATGCCGAAGTCGCGCACGAGTGAGGCGGCGGTGTCGTCTTGGGTAGAGAGCGGGTTTGATGCGCAGAGCGTTACCTGAGCGCCCGATGCAGCCAGCGCACGCATGAGGTTTGCGGTTTCGGTCGTGACGTGCATGCAGCACCCAATACGGACATCTTTGAGCGGTTTTTCTTCGGCGAATCGCTCACGGATGCGAGCAAGTACGGGCATATCTTTGTCTGCCCAAATGATTCGAGCCAAACCTTCGTCAGCTAAATTGATGTCTTTAATGTCGTAATGAGTGGTCATGATACCTCCGCTACTTGGTGTTTGTGCGCCGCATGTGTGCGCAAATTTGCTATGCGATAGGGTATCACAGCGCGTTTGCTGCGGATATGATCGGTGCTCGTTTGTGGAGAGACTCTGCAAAGGTGTGAAGAAAATACGATGATTTAGCGGCTAAATTCGTAAGAATTGGTAACGAACACACGGGGCATCTAGCGCTTACCTACCAACTTACTATACTAGTATCTTGTGTCTTTCTGCGGATTGACTGCCTATTGCCAACTAGTTTGAAGGAGTTTAGGGAAAAGTGTTTGATCAGTTTTTCTCTCAAATTTCGTTCGTTGATATATTTAATTTTTGCGTCTTTATCACGTTTACGATTTGCTATACCTACCAACTTTATTATGTGTTGGTCGTGCTCACGCGTAAGCCAAAGCAGCTGAGCGCCAAGAAAAATCACCGCTATGCTGCGGTTATTTGTGCGCGCAATGAGGCTGCGGTTATCGGGGATCTCATTCACTCAATTAAGGTGCAAAATTATCCTTCTGAACTTATTGATGTGTTTGTTGTTGCTGATAACTGCACCGACGACACCGCTACGGTTGCCAAAGACGCTGGCGCTATTGTGCTCAAGCGCACCAATGACACTGAAATCGGCAAGGGCTATGCACTTGATTACGGCTTCAAGATTATTTTGGATCAGTATGCCGACAAAGGCTATGAGGCCTATTTTGTCTTTGACGCCGACAACGTTTTGGACGTGAACTACTTCCGCGAGATGAACAAGACCTTCGACAATGGGGCGAAGGCATCAACCAGTTATCGCAATTCCAAAAACTACGGATCAAACTGGATTTCTGCAGGGTATGCCGTTTGGTTTTTGCGCGAAGCAAAGTTTTTGAACCAGGCGCGTCTCACCTTGAATACCTCGTGTGCTGTTTCGGGCACGGGCTTTTTCATTGCAGCTGACATTATTGAGGCCGCGGACGGTTGGAAGTGGCATCTGCTGACTGAAGACATTGAGTTTTCCGCAAACAGCATCTTGGACGGGGTGCGCATCAGCTATACGCCCACTGCTGTGCTCTATGACGAACAGCCCATCACGTTCAAAGATTCCTGGAACCAGCGTTTCCGCTGGGCGAAGGGCTTTTACCAGGTATTTTGGCATTATGGTGCACGATTGGCGAAGGGTGTTGCAACCAACCCTAAAGGTTCGCGCTTCGCCTGCTATGACATGCTCATGACTATTGCTCCTGGTATGTTGCTGACGGTGGTGTCGGTTATCTTTAATGCCATCATCATCTTCTTGGCAGCAACTGGCATGATGTCAACGGGTATCATGATTGCCTCGTCAGTTTCATCAATTCTGTTCTGCCTCTTTAATTACTTGGTGTTCATGTTCCTCTTTGGTGTCCTCACCACCTTTGTAGAGTGGGATTCAATTCATGCGCCCACCCGTAAAAAGGTGCTCTATATGTTCACCTTCCCGTTCTTCATGATCACCTACATTCCTATTGCACTGGTGGCATTGGTTAAGAAGGGCAATTGGAAGCCTATCACGCACTGCATTTCGGTTGACGTGACTGAAATGTCTGCTAAGGCGAATAACCTCACCAAACGCGCGCAAAGGTAATACAGCTAATATGTTCTGCTCCGTGTGCTCGGAGCAGATCGCTTGCGGCATACAGGGTTGCCCCCGAGGTCATGACGTCATCAATAAGTATGACCCGTGCGGGGATCTGTGCGTTCGGCGCAAGCGAAAATCTTCCAGCCATATTCTCCATGCGCTCAACTCTGCCGAATTTTCGCTGATCCTGGCTTTGCGGTCGGGTGAATAGGGTTGCGTAGGGGAGCGCCGTCTGCTTACTGATAAGTGATGCAATCTGCAGTGCATGATCAAAGCCTCGCCGAAGATATGCCTGCTTGGTGGCAGGGATATAAGTGATGACGGGGACGTTGTTGTCTGGTTTGTTGTGTGTTGGACTTATTAAGTTCGCCATGATGGCGGCAAGATAGGCTCCCAAGCGCTGATCACCTGCGTCTTTCCAGCTGCGAACTAGTTTAGTTGCTGATGCGGTGTAGACCACTGCACTGCTGCACGTGTCAAAGGGCACCTGCGTTCTGTTGGCGTTTGTAAGTGAGACGAGATTACATTCGCTACATTGCACCTGGCCAAACGGCGCGCCGCATGTTTTACATGCTCGGCTTTGATCAATGTAGGGAAGGTTGATCAGACAGGTGTCACACATGACTTCGCCTGGTTTGTTGCAGATAACACATTGGGTTGGCCAGATGGTTTCTGCGCACGTTTCCGCAACAAGGCGAACACCTTGCTTGACACGATCTGCGCACGTTTTGCGCAGTTCTGTTTCTGCTAGCCTACCCATACTATGCAGTATGGCCAGAATTGTGCTGCGCTTGGTACACGGCAATCAAAGCGAGGTATCTTTCGTTTATGACACAGATGTGGCACGCATATCACCTAGTTTGTACGCGCATTTTACGCGTATTTCGCATGACAAATTAGTGACCAAATAACCCATCTGGTAAAATAGCTACGCTTCTTCTGAGTCTGTAGTTGCGGGTTAACACCCTAGTCCATGGCAGATGCGGTCAAAAGGATCCACGTAAGCCGCGTTGTTGCGCGACGATCATGGCGTATCCTAGAGGTAAGTCGCACCGCTTGGCGACTATGCGGCATTCGGCTGCACCAGGCGAGAGATTGACGGCGCAAGCTGAGATCCAGTGCGCGAGTGTGGGGTCAAAAACTAGGTCAGTCAGAGGAAGCCTTGTTGAATTAGAAATGGATGGAGGAATGTGCATGTCGCGTTCTATGACAACTAAGTTCATCGGGGCATTTGTCGCAAGTGCCTTGGCGCTGTTTGGTTTGGCGGGGTGTGCTTCGCAAGAGTCGTATCAGCCGCCCGAGAAAACGCCAACCTTAAGCAGCCCGACGATCGCGCAAGATGGCGTTTTACGCGTTGGCGTGAATACGGGCAACGCTCCGCTGGCGGGCCAGCCTGCGTCTTCGTCAAAAATTGTTGGCTTAGATGTTGATGTTGCTGCAGCCCTTGCTGATCAGTTTGGCTTGAAGCTTGAACTGGTTGATGTTGGCACGGATGCCGAAGCTGCACTCACCAATGGTTCGGTTGATATCGTTATGGGTGTTGATAAGGCGGATTCGGCAGCAACGTTTTGGACCTCTGAGGCCTATCTTCCCACCGCAGTAGCGCTGTTTGCCCTGCCGGCAAATGATGCAGTGCCCACCAATGAAGAGGCCCCGGTTATTGCAGCGCAGACTTCGTCGAAGAGCTCATGGGCAGTTTCCAACGAGTTTGAAAGTGGCACGCTGGTAACTACCGATGACTTGAAGAGTGCGTTTGCGAAGCTTGAGTCGGGCGATGTGCAATATGTTGCAGCAGATGCCGTGATTGGTACCTACGCTGCGCACAGTGCTGGCTACGACGTGCATATTGTTGCACTCATGCAGCAACCAAGCGGCTACGCGGTAGGTGTGCTTGACAGCAACGCTGAGCTGAAGCAAGCGGTGTCGGATGCGCTGACCTCCTTAACGGGAACGGGTATTGTAGGCGTCATTGAGACCAAGTGGCTTGGCTCAGTGCTGGATCTTGCGCAAATCCCGCTGACGGCTGGTGCAACTGCTACGGCAACCGATGACTCATCGGCGTCTGAAGACACCTCAGCTGATGAGAGCGAAGGTGGCGATGAGGGCGCAGCCCAAGATGAGGGAGCCGAAGATGCGCCCGTAACTGATGATTCGGTCGTGTATGACAACACCGGCGCGGTTGATAATGGTGGCATCGTAGATGATGGTTCGTATGTCGATGATACTACGTATACTGACCCCGGGGTAGCACCTGATCAGACCTATGATCAAGGTGTAGGGGGAGACGCAAATGGCACGGGCGATGCAGTCGCAGATGATGGCACCTACACTGACCAAGCCGCATAGGCGTTGTATTTGAAAGCGTAATTCTGTGAGGGTGTGCCCGTTGCGGTGCACCCTCGCCACATAGAGGCCTCATTCGCCATAACGAGCGAATGAGGAGGGGTGAAGGGTTCACGTATGGATTTTACTGATCTCGGATATGCAAAGCCTGATCACTTGCGCGCATCCACGCAGGGTGTTGGTGAGGTGATCTATGGAGCGGGCAAAACGCCTCAGCAGATTGTGGGAAT
>CAJTML010000096.1:6053-8284 GCA_910577495.1 uncultured Eggerthellaceae bacterium | reverse complement strand
TCTAACACCATGAGCTTCGGGCGAAGCGCCATCACGCTTGCCAGACACACAAGCTGCTTTTGGCCGCCGGAGAGCTCGTCAGTTTTCTTGGTGAACCACGGTTCAATACCGAAAAAGTGCGCCACCTCAGCCACACGTTTGCGCATGGTTTGCTGGTCGGTTCCAAGGTTTTCCAGCCCAAAGGCCAGCTCATGCCACACCGTGTCGCACACCAGTTGACTGTCAGGGCTTTGCGAAACAAAACCAACTAGCGGGTCGAAATCTCCGCGCGTCTCATTGGTGCGCGCTTGTCCCCACACTGACAGCACGCCACTTTGGGTGCCATGGGGCGAAAGCGCGGGCTGCAAGCAGCGCAAAAGCGTGCTCTTGCCGCTGCCAGTATCGCCCACCATCAGCTGAAACGCGCCTGCGGGCACCTCCCACGTAACGTCGGTCAGCACCGGTGCGCCAGAAGGATACGAGAACGAAAAATTGGCGGCAGAAACTGCCACATCAGCACGTGTCATGACCGATCCCCTCTCGCCACCAGTGCACTGGGCAGCACGTACAACAGCGCCGGGAACACGTCCCACCCACTGAGTGCAGCGTTGATGGTGGGATAAAAATGAAAGCTTTGTCCAACCACAATCGCGCCTATCACGCTTGCCACCACAAGCGCCCCGATAACCAAAAGCGCACCTGCATCGGATCTGCCAAACGAAAAGCGCTCATAGGTGCTGCGGCGACGCGCGTACCCCCATCCGCGTGCCTTCATGGCGTTCGCCGTCTCAAGCGAGTCCTCCAGCGACCAGCCTACCAGCACGCTGATCTGGCGAAACCTCGCCTGCAGCCCGAGTTTGGGGTTGTCAGCCGCGCCTTCGGCCGCCGTGTCCGCGCCCGCGCCCGATGCGCTTGCGCTCGTGCCCGCTGCGGCAGTGCAGGCGCGCTGCACTTCGTCAATGGCTCTACCCTGGCGAACAAACTGCGGAATAAGCCGCGCAATCATGGAGATCATAATGGCAAGCACGGGCGCAACATTACCGAACACTGCCTCCACTTTTTCGCTTGTGAGCAGCTCCGAAAAGTCCCAAAACCACACCATAATGGCCACCAAGAGCGCGCCCATACACACGCCAAAAAGCAAACTTTCCAGGTAAAATGCCCGCGTACCAACGCGAAAAAGCTCCGTGGCACCCGACGGCGACAACACAAAATTCGCCACCGCCACCACAACCACCAGCACCAGCTGCCAGCGAACAAAACGCGCCACCTCGCGCCACCCGCGCGAAAGGCCACCAAACACAAGCGCACCCGCAAGCGAGAGCACTACAAAAACAGGCTCCAAGGCAAGCATGGTAACAAGCAGTACGCCCACCACGTATACCACCAGCACCACCGGGTGTATTCGCTCAAGTGCGCGCGTGCTCATCTACAGATCATTTCCCAGGTCAAGTGTGTATATCCAGGTTACTGAATCCCCATTTTTGAGCACGTAACTGCCACACCCCACTGACGGCGAGACCCCGTTGACGAAGTAGAGCCACCCCGATGTTGCGCCGCACGCAAACTCCGCCAAGCCGCCGATGGACGTCACGTATCCCGAGCTGCCGCCCACCGCAACGCCTGTGGCACACAGCGCGTCATACACACTTGCGCCCTCGTTGAGCGTGACGGTGCCCCCGCCCATGGACGCGGCGTAGCCATACTCCACCGCACGCGAGCTGTCCGTTGAAACACTAACCGTGATAGTCGCTGGCTTTTCAGGCTGCTCAGCAGGGGTTTCTGGTTGCGGTGTACTTGGTTGTTCAGGTGACGAAGACGCGCTCGGCGTCTGCGTGGGCGTTTGCGAGCCTGCCTGTGGAGCATCGTCTCTCCCCGCTGTTCCCGAATCCGGTTGCGTTTCCGGTTGCGAAGTGGCTGGCGGCTCTTCGCCTGTTGCTGCATTGTCGGCTGACTCGCCGCTGGCGTTATCTGGCGCGGAATCCTCTGTGAGCGCTTCGCCTTGATCGGCCGAATCATCTGCGTTTTCCGCACTTTGATCAGGCGCAGGAGCGTCGGAGGTAGTCGCTGCTTCGTCCGACGCCGCGTTGCGGTCTGCTTGGGCGGCGTTGCTGAGAGTAGCTGTGGCGCTTTGAGATTGCGCGCCCGACGTTGCGCTCATAAATTGTTCATCAGCCAACTCCGCGTCTTCTTTACTGAGCAACCCCGACCAGATCCCGCCAATGACCAGCACGGCACAGAGCGCAACCGTC
>CAJTML010000096.1:0-6043 GCA_910577495.1 uncultured Eggerthellaceae bacterium | reverse complement strand
GCCACTGGCGGTGCAATGCGCTCATCTTTTGGCGCGTCGGCAGCAACCTTGGCCGACTGTGCGTCAATCGCGTCAGCCGGCTGTGCGTCAATCGGATCGTCTGTCTGCGTATCGTTTGTTGGCGAGGTTGCCATACCAAAAGCCTCTCTAGTTCATCTTGCTTTGCGCCCGCACACCACGCGCCATACCACGACGCGAAGCTGCCACCGCAAGCGCCGCCAGTGCGCACAACATGAGCGCTCCACACACCTGACCAGGCATGCTGTCACCCGTTGGTGGCAATGTTGAGGGCGAAGTAGTTACGCCGGCAGTGCCCACCGTACCTTCGCCATCCTTATTCGCTTGATCAGTGGGTGCAACCTGCACCACATCGGTCGGCGGCACACTATCACCAGGGTTAACGATCGTACCAGCTTCAGGCACCTTCGCCTGACCAAAACGAGCTTGCGTATAAATGTTGTAGGCATCGCCCGTGTTTTTGAAGCCGCGATAAGCCACCAGTGCGCGGAAGCCTTGCTCGGTAGCACCTGCATTAGGCTGACCTGCATAGACAAACGCATCTTGGCCAGCAGTTGCCTGTGTCAACAGCGCCGAGAGTGGCGTTGCGCCCGACGCGGTGACCCAGCTGGTGGCCGGATCGATACCTGCCGCACACAGCGCAATGACCGCCATGGCAGTTGAGTTGGCGTTCGTCTCGGGGTCAACACCAAATCCCGTTGCGCCAAAACCACCGTCGTCGTGCTGCAGCGCATGCAGGGCAACAAGCGCCTTATCAAGGGCAGCGGCAGCCTGAGCCGACTCGGTCTTATACGGCGCCAACGCCGCAATTACCATCGACGTCACATCCGCATCTGCGGCAGACCCGCTGTAGGAAAACCCGCCGTCTGCGCCTTGGTGGCTGATCAGCGCCGCAATCAGCGCGTCCGTATCCAGCAACGCACCTGCGGGCACTTCGTAGTCACCACTAGCATAGGCCAACAGCGTGAAAGCCAACACGGTCACCGGCGAGGAAGCACTCACGCGATTCGCCATTTCAGTAATAGCGTTGAAGGTGCCTTCGCCATCAGGCACGCGCGTTGCATCCTGGCCAAGTGCCGAAAGGGCCAAAATCGTGCGCTGATATGCCGTCATTGCGCCATCAGCCGCTGGCGCTTTCATGGCCTGCGCAGCCCCAGCAATAAATGCCTGCGCGTCCACCGCGTTTGCACGGTCAAGTGCTGCCATGTCCATGATCGGCCACGCTTCTTGTGTGTTCGCATAGGTGGCTGCGATGTTTTCAATTAGGGTATCAACCACTGCGTCATCAATTGTCGTTGGCTTGAAGGTTTCCGCTGGTGGAGCGGGTGGTATGATGGGGTCTTCGCCCTCCCCTGCATCGTTTTTGTCGTCCGCCGCCGCAGGTGCGTTAGCTGTATAGAAGTCCGTCCAGTTGCTGGGCGCGTGTGCTGTGCTATAGGAATCCCAGGCAAACTGATAGGTGTTTTGATCCTGCAGCAAAACCTGGCTAAAGGACGAGTTTGCATACCCACCGTTATCGTAGGTTGACCAGTACAAGCTGGCCGAATAGTCCTCACTATTCCAACCCGTCAGCGTCACATCCGCCTTCGACGTAATAGCGTTAAGCGACAACCCACCATAGCTTGAAGGCGTTGCGTCATAAGTCTTGATGTCGCCCGCCGCCTGCGCTGCGTTCAACAGGTCCTCCATGGTCAGCGTGGCCAGCGTTTTGGTGGCATCTTTTGCCGTTGCCACTGCAAGCACCTCAGACAACGCATAGCGTTTGTTCACCCATGCGGGGTACGTCACCTTGCCCGTTGCATAATCAGTCTCTGAACCAGCCGTGATGGTAAGGGTCACCTCACCTTGCGAGGTGTCAGCGCCTGCGGGCAGCGCTTCTGCGGGGTTTTCGATATAAAACTGAGACCAAGTGGCGGGCGCGGAGGCCGTTGTGTAAGTATCCCACGCAAACTGATACGCATGTCCTTCCTCAAGTTTTACCAGGTCAAAAGCTGTTGGCGTCTGTGCACCGTCAGCCAGCACCGACCAAAACTCGCTGAGCGCATAATCGGGCGAATTGATGCCTTCAAGCTTGAGCCCATCGCGCGAGGTAATGGAGTTGAGGTAGTGGCCGCCATAGGATGACGGCGCGGCGTCATAGCTTTTGATGTCGCCCGCCGCCACCGCGGCATCCAGCAGATCCAGCATAGTGAGCGTGTCAGCCGTACGGTCGTCGCGGCCATTCGCGCGTGCGGCGGCCAGCACGTCATCTAAGGTGTAGTACTTATTCACCCACGTGGTGTAAGTGGTCTCGTTCGTTGTCCAGTCGGTTTGCGTCCCGGCCACAATGGTTAGCGTGACCTGCGATTTCTCAACCTCGTCTGCTTGCGGGGCAGCTGCCTGAGCGTGCGCTGAGGCTGCTTGAACTGCTGGCGCTGAACCAGTTTGCGCAGCGTCATCTTCGCCACGAGCCCCAGCTTGCGTTGGCACCCACGAGACGCACAGCAAAAGCGCCAGGCAGGCTGCTATGAGCTTGCGCGCAAACGTATTGGTTTGCTTTGTCTGATTCACCGTTTGTTTCTCCTTTTCTCTTCGCTTCCGAAACAAGACGGCGAACCTTGGCAGTAACTTCGCGCCACAAAAAAAGCTGCGCGCATCCGCCTGATTTGGCAAGATGCACGCAGCCCGTATTCGCCACGTTATAAAGCTAAAGAATGATGCAAACCCCACACGCTCATCTTTAGGTAGCACGCACGGTATGCCGCCGCTTGTGCCTACACGCTTCCTGGAAAGTATTCTGGCTGATGAGACGCTTATCAAGACGCATCTCAAACACAGTGGCGGTACCGTGCGGGACTTGCACCCGACTTCCCTTTGCCAGGATGTCTTGTTAGTGGGTGCAAGTATAGCACGTGCGATGCCTCGCGAGGTTGCAGTGCTGGCGACCGTCCGAGGTTGGCGACTACTCGCACCAAGCGAGGTTCTGGTCAATTAGCTAGGCTTTCGTGCAACCAAGCTACGCACCGGCAACAACCCGCATTTGGTGACCTGGGGTTATGCGACTTGCAGCTCGGGTTGACAAGGCATGGCGAAGGCCAGCGTGCACAAACCCCTACTTATTTGGCCACAATTCAAAAAACGGGAGCACCGAGGTGCTCCCGCCACCAGTCAACACCCCGATCACAAGTCGTGCGCCTGCGCCTTTTCGCCAATAATCTGCATAGCCACGCGCACGCCATCGCACGCGGCGCTCATGATACCGCCAGCATAGCCCGCACCCTCGCCACACGGATACAATCCCGAATTTACCCCCGCGACCAGCTCAGACTGCAAATCCACATTGCGAACGATGCGCACCGGCGATGAGCTGCGGGTCTCCGGACCACACAATAGCGCCTGCGGATGCGCAAAACCATGCAGCTTTTTATCCAACAGCGGAAGTGCCGCCGCCATCGCATCGGTCACGAACGCCGGCAAGTATGCGCGCGGGTCCACGGTCGCGACCCCTCTGGGGTAGGTGGGCGAAACGGCCGAGTCAACAGCGCCAGCTGCGTCGGCGACGCCACCAGCTGCACCAGCCAAAAAGTCGCCGACCGTTTGCACAGGCGCGCGATAATCCGGTTGCCCCTCAGCGCGCGTAGCCGCAAACGCCGCGCGCTCAATGGCGCGCTGAAACTCCACGCCCGCAAGCGGATGATCCGACCCGAAGTCCGCCGGCTCCACGCTCACCAGCAGCGCGCTGTTGGCATTTTCGCCTGCTCGAGCAAACTCGCTCATGCCATTGACGACCACCGTTCCCGGCTCACTTGCTGCACAAACAACCTCGCCACCTGGGCACATGCAAAAGGTGTACACGCCGCGAGGCGTGGGATCGGTCTCGGTAGGCTGCAGATGCACGGCCAACTTATAGTCTGCCGCACCCAGTGCGGGGTGCTCCGCGTTTGACCCATACTGCGCGCGATTAATGATCGACTGCGGATGCTCAATGCGCACGCCCACCGAAAACGGCTTCTGCTCAAGCGGCACGTCCAGCTCATACAACAACTCAAACGTGTCGCGCGCCGAGTGCCCGCACGCCAGCACCACATCCGACACATCTACCCAACTCGTTTGTGTCTGCGCTCCATCGCGCACCTCAAGACACGCACGGGCCACCTGACCCTCGTCAAACCCAAGACCGACGAGCTGCGTATTGAAACATACCTGACCTCCGGCCGCTTCAATTTGTTGGCGAAGGGTTCGCACCACGTCAATGAGCAGGTCAGTTCCGATGTGCGGCTTGGCCAGCCACTGAATTTCCTCAGGCGCGCCTGCCTCAACAAAGAGGCGAAGCACGTCGTGGGCGAAGGGGCTTTTGATGTTGGTGGTCAACTTGCCGTCCGAAAATGTGCCCGCGCCGCCCTCGCCGAACTGAATATTGGTCTGGGGGTTGAACTCCTCGCCCGCATTGAACGCGTCCACCGCAGCCTTGCGCGCGTCCACATCCGCGCCGCGCTCCACCACGAGCGGGCGTAGTCCGGCGCGCGCAAGCACGAGCGCGCAAAACAAGCCCGCAGGTCCGGTGCCCACGACAAGCACGCGCGGGGTCGTCGCGTCGGCGGCCGCGCCGATGTCCGCAGCGTCACCCGCGGCACTCACCTGCGAAATCACAAGCGGCACTGGCGGCGTATGCGCTTTGACATGCGTGCCCTTCGCAAAGCCATTGCCTGAGCGCTTGGCGAACACAGCAAGCAGCTCGGCCTCCTTCGCCCTATCGCGAAGCGAGACCCCCAATGTGGCCACAAAGTGCACGTTGGATTTCTTGCGCGCATCCACGCTGCGCTTTAAGAGCACCACCCGCTCAATCTCAGCGGGTTGGACGCGCAGCGCAGAGGCCGCGGCCTCACGCATCAGCTGATCAGCCTTTTTTCCCGGCAGCCCCGCATCAAGCAGCAGCGCCAGATTCGACACCTCAATCATGACAACACACCTTACGCGCCGCAGCCGCGCCAGCCAAAAGCCCACTTGCCCACGCCCAATGCAGGTTGTAACCACCGCACGGGCCGTCCACATCAAGCGCCTCGCCGCACGCAAAAAGCCCAGGCAGCTCACAAGCCTCAAGCGAGGCCACCTCAAACGCGCGCGGCTCCAAGCCACCGCGCGTGACCTGGCATTGTCGCTCATCGCCAATGCCCTGTACGTGCAACGCAAAGTGCTTGAGCGTGTGCGCCAGCGCCTCGCCATCACGAGGACGAAACGGCAGACGTGCGCTCACACGCGCCGCCTTGGCCACCACCTGCGCCACTGGCGGCAACACCAAACCGCGCAGCACGGTTTCCGCACACACGTCATAACCCAACTCCTGGCAACGCGTAGCGCGCTCCATCACAAACGAGTAAGCGTCCGCGTCAGCAACATTCGGCAGAAAGTCCAGCTCAAGCGTCTGTCCTTTGCGCTCAACTAGTCGCGAGAGATTAAAGATGGCAATGCCCGAAACCCCATACGGGCGAAAGAGCACCTCGCCCGCCTCGGTGGCAAGCGGCACACCTGCCGCATCCAACAGCGACGCCGCGCAGCGCACGCGCACGTTATCAAGCGGCTTCACCAGCGACGTCTCCTCTACGCGCAAAGGACCAAGCACCGGTTTTCCCAGCTTGCGCGCCAGCTTGCTCGGCAGTCGCAGCCGCTCAATCCCCTTGCCGCCGCACGCAACTACCACCGCGCCCGCGTGTAGCTCCTCGCCCGACGCCAGCACGAGCGTGCAGCCGCTTGCCGAGGCGCCACTAGTGCCAGCCGCACCGTCACCAGCGCCCTCGCGCACCTCAACCACGGGGCTCTCGCAGCACTCCTGCACGCCAAGCGCACGTGCGCGGGCACGCAGCACATCTAAGACCACCGTCGCTTTGTTCGCAAGCGGGTAAAGCTTGCCTTCACTCTCCTGGCGCCACACCAAGTTCAAGCTGGCGAAAAACCGCAGCACCGCGTTATCCGACGCATGAGCGCCCGCAGAAAACTCCTGCTCAAGCGCGTCGAATACCCGGTGCACAAATTCGCCATTCCAATAGAG
>CAJTML010000095.1 GCA_910577495.1 uncultured Eggerthellaceae bacterium | reverse complement strand
GGAGCAAAAGCTCATATGCAAGCGCGTCATTGGCACTTCAGCCGGAGCCCTGTGCGGCTACAACTACGTAGCAGGCGAAATCGGCCGAACGTGCATCATCAACACCACGTTTTGCACCGATCCGCGCTATCTGTCCATGCAAAGCTACGTTCGCACGGGAAATGCCATGGGAAGAAATTTCTCATTCAACGAAATACCCAATGATTTGTTCCCGTTTAACTATGAGCATTTCAACAATTCACCGATTAAGCTTATCTCAGTTGCCAGCAACCTACAGACGGGCGAAGCGGACTACCACGAGTTCAAAGATGCTGAAGCTGACCTTGATTACCTCATCGCGTCAGCATCAATGCCACTGGTAAGTCAAATTGTCGAAGTTGACGATAAACTCCTGCTTGATGGTGGAACCTGTGATTCAGTTCCTATTGGATATTCCTTGATAACCGATACACCAAAGCACATCGTGGTACTCACGCAGGCGGCTGACTATGTCAAAGGCTCTAACAAGCTCATGGCATTGATGATGCAGCGCTACCACAAGTATCCCTACTATCTTGAGCGCGCCCAAAACCGTCATCTTGACTACAATCGCGTCTACAGAGCGCTCCCCCGCCTGCATGAACAAGGAAGCATCTTTTTGATTCGCCCGCCCGAACCGGTAACGGTTAGCTCCATGGAAAAAGATCCCGAAAAGCTCTTTGCGCTCTGGGAGCAGGGCTACAACACCGCCGCTTGTCTGTGGCCAGAACTCCAAGCGTATCTTGAAGCACCCGAAGTGCCCGTCATCCCAACGCGCTGATGAGCTTATCTCCTACTCGTCATGCTGATCGGGATCCTCATCTTGATCGTCCGATTCAGCCTGATCGTTCGGTGCAGTATTCTTATTGCTTTTGTTGAGCTTGCGCTCAATTTTACGAACGTTGGCATTTTGGTATTCCGCGACAAAACCTGCAGAGAAAATACCTCCCGGAATTGCCACAACCGCAACCGCCAACAGCATAATGATTGAACCGATAAAGCGCCCAAGTGGGGTTATGGGAACCAAGTCACCGTATCCCGTCCCAGTAATGGTGGTCACAGCCCAGTACATTCCAGTAAACAAACTACTGAATTTGTCGGGCTGGGCGTCATGCTCTGCTTCATACATCAATACGCTGGAAATCAGAATCAAAAGCATGATAACCATAAACGCTGCTGCAATTTCATGCTTGCGCATCACGAGCACGCGACCAATCGTACGCAACCCACGCATATAACGAGAAATCTTAATCACGCGCACAAGGCGTACGAGATTTATAACCGTGCGCAGCGTTTGTCCCATCGGCACAAACCACGCAATCATCGATGGCAAAAACGCCAACAGATCCACCACGCCTAGCGGCGACGTAATATAGCGAATACGCGCTTGTGTGGGCGTACAGTTCCCATAAGCCAAATCTGCAATCCAAATACGTGCTACATACTCAAGCGCAAAACACACCGTCGAGAAGGTGAAAAAGATATCAATCACGCTACTGGTTACCGGGTCAAGCCCTGGTTGCGCTGAAAAGAAGACCACAATAGCATTCACCACGATGAGCACAAAAAGGAAATACCCAATAAACTTGGCGAAGGCTTTCGCGGCTTGCGGATTTTCAAGGGCGTAAAATGCTTCTCGCTTACTGATTGGAACATGTGCGGTGTGTATCGTATGGCGAATTCGCCCTGAACTTTGCGATCTCCTGTTCTTTTTCGCTGCCACCGCGCACATCCTTTGATCATGCGTAACTTGAAGCGTTCATTCGCTCAACAACTCTCTTTCAAAGCGCTTCGTGGTCACTTTTCGTCTTAGTCTCTGTCATTATATAACGCGAATGATTATCGATTTTTTACAGAAAAGAGTCGAATCAATGACCGTCGATCTCATATCGCTTGCCACTATCAGCATCGTAGCATTTTTGTGCCCGCTGATCGTGCAGTCAATTCCGGGGAGACCTCTATCCGAAACGGTCTTTCTCTTGATTGCTGGCACACTCTTAGGGCCATTTGTTGCAGGCTGGATTCAAACAACTGACTCCATTGCGCTTCTTTCGGATTTAGGTTTGGCGTTTTTATTCTTGCTGGCAGGATTTGAAATCAACCCACACAACCTCACGGGACACGAAGGCAAGCGTGGCCTGTTGACCTGGTTCGTCACGTTGGCACTTGCCTTTTTAGTGGTCATCATTTGGCCAACCTTTTCCGCGCGCCACATTGATGGCATTGCGGTTGCCATTGCGCTCACCACCACCGCATTGGGGACACTTCTGCCCATTTTGCAAGAGCGACACCTCCTCAACACCCGCATCGGAGATGCGGTGCTTGCTTATGGCACCTGGGGTGAGCTCTGCCCTGTCATTGCTATGACGCTTCTGCTCTCAACCCGCGCAAGTTGGCAAAGCATCCTCATCCTGCTTGGCTTTATTGCCATAGCAGTCGTAGCGGGCATCATCCCAAAACATGCGCGAAAAGCAGGCAGCAAGATATTTGGCTTCATTGAGCGCAACGCCAATACAAACTCCCAAATGATGGTACGTGGCGTGATTGTGCTGCTCGTGTGCCTCACCGCACTCTCAGCAGTCTTTAAGCTCGATATCGTATTGGGTGCTTTTGCCGCCGGCTTCGTTTTACGCTATATCATTGTTGATGATAGTCCCGTCCTTGAGACAAAGCTCACGTCGCTTGCGTATGGCTTCTTTATTCCCCTCTTCTTTATTGTCTCAGGTGCAAAAATTGACATTACTGCCATCACGGAGCAGCCGCTGTTGCTGGTAGAGTTCATTGTGTTGCTTTTGTTTGTCCGCACGTTACCGATCATCATTTCGCTCAGAACCGACAAACACGCTGAGCCACTTTCTCCCAATGAGTGCATCACCGTGGCACTCTATTGCACCACCGCACTTCCGCTCATCGTTGCCGTAACCGCTGTTGCGGTAAACGTCGGAGCCATGAGTCAAACTACCGCTTCGGTGCTGGTTGCAGCGGGTGGTATCACCGTGTTGATTATGCCTATTCTGGCGCAACTGGTCATGCGTACCATTAATGCTGAGCCCATTAAAGCCGCAAAGCAGATTTATGCGAATCCTAAAGCGACACCCCACATTATTCGCGAACACCGCGCGCGCGAGCGCACCTTGTATCGTCAGGAGCGCGATTTGCGACGCAAGCATTTGCGCGAAGCCGCCATTACGCGCGGCAAACGCCTCGGACTGAGCGATGCCCAGATTGCCGAACTCATAACCTCGTCGTCAAAAAAGAATACGTAAGCCCATCACCTAACAATGCAGCAACGTCTTTCAAACAGCTCTTTAGCTATCGGTACTTGAGGCTTCTCATTCGCCCCTCATCAGGGTATAGGTGTATGAGTATGCAGAATTATTGATGGCGAAAGGATTATGAGAATCATGAAAGCATTTATCACAGGAGCCAGCGGACGCATTGGCAAACTCCTTACCGCCGATCTTGTAAAGCGTGGCGTTAACGTTATTGCAGCATCGCGTCATCCTGAGGCGGTCTCAGCATCTGACAAGGTATTTCCCGTCGAATTTGACCTCAAAGCTCCCGCAAAGACGATGGTCTACTCCCTTAAAGACGCCGACGCTGTGTATTTTGTAGCTGGATCTCGCGGCAAAGACCTACTGCAAGTTGACGCATTCGGCGCCGTCTCGTTGATGAAAGCATGCGAGCTTGCTGGCATCAAGCGCTTCATTATGCTGAGCTCGTTTGATGCAACCAAGCCAGAGGTGTGGCAGGACAATCCCGACTTCGCCTCACTAGCTGACTACTATGTGGCGAAATATTTTGCAGACGAATGGCTCATCCACAACACGGATTTGAACTACACGATTCTTCAGGCAAGCTATTTGAGCGAAGAGCCAGGCACGGGTCTTATCCAGGTCAACCCGCCCGCCATGGGTCAAAACGCGCTTGAAGACGTTGCACAAACGCTTGCTGAGTGCATGGACATGCCCGCTACATACAAAAAGGTCATCACTATGTGCCAAGGACAAACCCCCATTGAGGAAGCACTTTTGATGGCGTAAGCGCTTGCTTTTCACGAGCGCCCCACAGCGTATTCGCCCTGAAACAACAAAGCCGCCCCGCTCACTAAACGGGACGGCTTTTTGTTTACAGTGTGTCGCCTACATACGACAAGCTACCTTGCGGCGAAGCAATCGGCGCTACAGCCTAGTTCAGGGCTGCGTCTGAGATAACTTCAAGCAGCTTCTCAACTGGCCACGAGCCCAGATCACCCTCATGGCGATCACGAACGCTCACGGTGCCGTCTTCAACTTCCTTGTCACCAATGACAACCATGTACGGCACTTTTTGCGACTGTGCTTTTGCGATCTTAACGCGCATCGGCTCGTTTTGGTCATAGATTTCAGCACGACCACCAGCATCCTTGATGAGCTTCTGTAAGTCTGCCGCAGCACCAATGTGCCTATCAGCAATCGGCAAAATGATGACCTGCACCGGTGACAACCACAGCGGCAGCGCACCTGCGTAGTGCTCAATCAGGATACCCAAGAAGCGCTCGATAGAACCAAAGATTGCACGATGCAACATCCACGGACGCTCTTCGGTATTTTCTTCGGTGCGATACGTCAAACCAAAACGCTCAGGCATGTTGAAGTCAACCTGCACCGTGGAGCATTGCCACGTACGGCCAATGGCATCCTTTACCTTGATGTCAATCTTTGGACCGTAGAACGCACCGTCACCTTCGTTGATTTCGTAATCAAGATTATGACGCTCACATGCCTCTTTCAGTGAGTTGGTAGCATGCTCCCACATCTCATCAGTACCGATTGATTTTTCCGGACGCGTTGAAATTTCAGCTTCGTACTCAAATCCGAAGGTAGACATGATGTGATCAACCAGATCAAGAATGGCCACCACTTCATCTACAACCTGATCTTTGGTGCAGAATACGTGCGCGTCGTCCTGCGTAAAGCCACGAGCCCGCAAAAGACCATGAACCACGCCTGACATCTCATGACGATATACCGTACCAAACTCAAAGTAGCGAAGCGGCAAGTCACGGTATGAATGCAGCTCGTTTTTGTACAGCATTACGTGACCCGGGCAGTTCATCGGCTTTACGCCATATTCGCTCATGCGCGGCTCATCATCAGTACCCTCGTTGATCTCGAAGAAGTACATGTTGTCGTGATAGAAGCCATAATGGCCTGAGGTCTTCCACACATCAGCATTGTAGATATGAGGCGTAATAACTTCTTCGTATCCGCGATCATACAGGTCACGGCGCAGCCACTCTTGCAGGGTGCGAATAACACGAGCACCCTTGGGAAGATACATCGGCAAACCAACGCCGGCCATCGGATCCATCATATAAATGCCCAGCTCCTTGCCAAGCTTGCGATGGTCTCGCTTTTCAGCTTCCTCAAGGTTGTGCAGGTATTCTTCCAGATCACTCTTCTTGAAAAATGCGGTGCCATAAATACGGGTGAGCATCTCGTTGTCAGAGTCACCTTTCCAATACGCACCTGCCGTCTTCATGAGCTTAAACGCACCAATTTTGCCAGCTGAGGGCATATGCGCTCCTGAGCAGAGATCAACGAAGTTGCCGTGACGGCGAATGATAATCTCTTCGTCTTCGGGCAAATCATCAATGTGTTCCAGCTTCAAGCGCTGATCAGCGAAAATCTCTTTCGCTTCGTCGCGAGAAACCACTTCTCGAACAAAGGGCTCATCACGTGCAATAATCTCAGCCATACGCGCCTCAATGGCGGCGAAATCCTCCGTTGAGATGGCGCGAGGCAGTGCGAAGTCATAGAAAAAGCCATCTTCAGTTTGCGGACCAAATCCAATTTGTGCACCCGGGAACAGCTCTTGCACAGCCTCAGCCATAACATGTGCCGTTGAGTGACGCATGATACCCAGTGCTTCTGGACTCTTTTCGGTGATTATCTCAACCTGTGAACCATCAGGCACAACAATGGTCAGATCGGCGAATTCGCCATCAATCTTTCCACCGAGCGCAGCTTTCGCTAAGCCGGCACCAATTGAAGCGGCAACGTCACCAACCGTTGATCCAGCTTCAAGTTCCTTGGATGATCCGTCGGGTAGAACTACTTTCATACATCTTTCCTTTCTTTTGCCGGGCGCGTACAAAGCGCCTGCAGTTTGGGTAGGTAACAACAAAGCCGCCTCTCGCAAGGCGGCTTCGCAGTTCAAAAGTAACAGAGCAACGTCACAAACAACGTGCTTCTATTAGCGAGAACGAGGCGTGGCCGCTTGGTGCGGCTGATGAGTTCGATCTGCAGAAGCGCTGCGACGCGTACGCGGGGCAGAACCTACGGGCTGTGCACAATACGGGCATACCGTCCACGTCGGATCCAGCGCATGATTACACGTTGAGCAGAGGTTTTTCAGGCGTGAGTGGCAATTTGGGCAGATGACGTAGTCAGATTCCACCGGATAGCCACAGCTTGCGCATTCGCCATATTTCATCAGTTCACGCTGCTTGAGCGCAATCTCAAGTTCTTGCTCATCCTTGTCAATTTGCAACAGCGGCGGGCGAAGCAGGCAATATGCAATCACACCAATAAAAGGCACCAATGCAACAATTGCCCATACATACCAATATGATCCGCGCAAATAGGCATCACGAACAACCCAGATGACTGACAACACGTATAAGATAACTAAAACAACCAATACAACGGTCAGTGCTGCTTGAAGCTCAGGTGTCCAAAGTTGGGCAATTAGCTCTTGCATAGTAACCTCTCACTCATACATACCTTGCAATTATCATATCCAGTGCGACAACTCTTAGCCATCACGCTGTATATGCACGGTCAGACATTATAACAAAGATGCTGATATAACGCGTCAGACCTCATAAATACTACGATAGCGGCTCTAACGTAACTGCAGTACCCGAGGCAGTCACCATAAGCATGTTGCCTTGACCGAGCACCTCATAATCCATATCAACGCCGATGATCGCGTGGGCGCCCATGGCTGCAGCACGCTGTTGCATCTCATCCAGCGCTTCTTGGCGAGCACGCAACAGCTCTTCTTCGTAGCCTTGACTTCTGCCACCTACAATATTGCGAATACCAGCGCCGAAGTCTTTCAAGAAGTTGATGCCTGTTATGACCTCACCAAACACGATGCCGTAATACCCCGTCACGCGGTATCCATCTACGGTATTCGTCGTTGTCGTAATCACTTCGCGAACTCCTCTCAAGCGCGTTGAGCCGAACTTAACGAACTATGGCAGCTCTTCCAACTGCGTCTGTACACGAGCAAGTTGATCTTTGATCTCTGCCAACTTAGCCGTGTCTTTCTCAACAATCTCAGGCGCGGCCTTTGCCAAAAAGACCGGATTTGAGAGCTTTTTCTCAAACTTCTGAGCGTCTTTAGCAAGCTTATCCAGCTCTTTTTGCAAACGAGCGCGCTCGGCATCAAAGTCAACCAAACCGCTCAAGACCAGATAGACCTCAAGACCCGATGCCAAAACTACGCTTGACTCAGCAGGCTTTTGCGCCTCGGCATCAAGCAGCAACGATGACGTGTTGCCCATGCTCTCAATCAGCTCGCGCTGTGCTTCCAAGAGCTCAACATCAGCCGTCTCGGCCTTTACAACTACATCAAGCTCGGTCTTAGGCGAAATACCATAGCGTGCACGTGTTGAGCGAATTGCTGATACCACTTCACACACCATCTCAATGGCGCGCTCAGCCTCAGGATCAATATAGGATGCAAGCGCCTCGGCATCCGGCCATGCGGCACCGATGAGATACTGCGAGTCTTTCTTGATGGGCAGCTCTTGGTAAATCTCTTCAGTGACAAACGGCATAATGGGATGCAACAGACGCAACGACTGATCCAGCACAAACGCCAAATTGCGCTGACAAATTGCACGATCCTCAGCAGAGCCATTTAAGCGCGCCTTGGAGAATTCAATATACCAGTCGCAGAATTCGTTCCAGAAAAACGCATTGAGCTCACGCGTGATTTCGCCAAATTCAAAGTTTTCATAGCAGCCATCAAGCTTGGCAACCAAGTGCGCCAAGCGGCTGAAAATCCACTTATCAGCAGGCGTGCGCGGATCAGGATCTCCCTGATCATAGCCATCTAAGTTCATGATGACAAAACGTGCAGCATTGCGAATCTTATTGGCGAAGTTTCGGCTGCTCAAGAGCTTATCTTCGTCAAACTTGAGATCCTGAGCGCCCGTTACCTGCATGAGCAAACCAAACCTCATGCCATCAGCACCGTAGTCCACCATCAACTTGATGGGATCCACGCCATTGCCGCGGCTCT
>CAJTML010000094.1 GCA_910577495.1 uncultured Eggerthellaceae bacterium | reverse complement strand
AAAAAGCGCCCTTCTCCTCACCATAGCACTCATGAAAAACCTCTGTTCAAACCTTTATTTCGCAACCAATACCGGTATTTTTGAGCCCTGCAAAATCTTGTGGCTCACGCTTCCAAAATACTCCTTGATTCCCTCAAGGCCGCGGTTGCCAACCACAATCAGGTCATAGGGACGCTGATCGGTGAGTTTGAGAATCTCCGTTGCAGGATTCGTGCCCGTTAAAAGCAGCGAATCCGTCCGCTTTGCTACCTCATCATCAAGCGTGCCTTCCGCCTCTTCCAACAGCGTTTCGCCATCTGAAATCATCATATCTAAGATTTGCGAAAATGCCGCCTTTTGCGAATCGTCCAACAGCGGAATGGGCACAACATAGGCCAAGTCCATATGTGCTTCCGCGTTTACTTTTGCAAGATCTGCACCTAATGCCAAAGCGCGCTTTCCGCCTTCGCTCTCATCATAGGCTACTAAAATTTTGTTGACTGCCATGAGGTGCTCCTTTCAAACAATGCTGCTCAGAGCATTTGTACTACTGTAAGTATACCCACAGAAGTGCCTTGTCAGGGTTGCGATCAGACAACGAATTCGCGCGGCCATACGCCGAAGCCAGCGCAGCACCTCACCCGGCGCCACTCCACCGTCGCTCTGCTTTGCGCTACCATAGCAATTCAACCAATTTCGCATACGTTAAGGAGCAGCGCGTGAGCATCGATACCGCAACTGGTCAAGAAGCACCAGCTGAGCTATCTTCCGAGCGAGTCAAAAACATCTTTTCGCACATCGCAGACAAATACGAACGATTTAATGCAATTTCTAGCTTCGGTGCGTACAAGGCATGGGTTGCCGGCATGATGAAACAAGCTCCTATCAGCAACGATGCTGATGTTTTGGATCTTGCGGGAGGCACGGGCGAAATAACGTTTGCGGTGGCAAAGGCCAAGCAGCCTGCTCACATTCAATGCACCGACCTGGTTCCCGAAATGCTGGAAGTGGCGAAAGCGCACTACGCCGATGGGCTTGCAGGCTCGGTTCCGGTTGACTTTGAAGTAGTAGATGCCCAGGACATCCCCTATGCAGACAATAGCTATGACGCTGTTACAGTGGCGTATGGCATTCGCAATATGCCAAAGCGCGAGCAAGGGTTAGCAGAGATGTATCGCGTTTTAAAGCCGGGTGGATCACTTATTTGCTTGGAGTTCTCGACACCGCCAAACAGGCTATGGCGTGGGCTCTATCATTTTTACTTAAACCACCTCATTCCGTTCTGGGGCGGTCTTATCACCAAAGACAAAGAAGGATTTGTCTATCTTTCAAGCTCAATTAAGGCGTTTCCTGACCAAAAAGGCCTGGCCATCCTTATGGAACATGCAGGCTTCACTGACGTGACGTGGAAAAACTATACAGGCGGAATTGCTGCAGTTCATGTGGCTAAAAAGCCTGAGGTGTAGTCAAACAGATTAATCCTTATCAGAAAGCTGAGAAAGCAGGTACTCATGTAGTTGGAGTTCCTCCTCAGTCCAATCCCCAAACAGGACAGCCTCTACTACATCACTAGGAAGCTTCGAAGAGGAGGAATTGTCCGATGCCGAATAGAGGAGTTGTCCGCTACGTGAATAAACTTTTGTATTTTTAAACAAGCTATTGGTCTCTAAAACACTAAGATTTTGAACCAAGTCCCGAACAATTGCATTATGGACTTCTGGTTCAACACTACGTGGATACGTCCCCATACTCTGCATTCTCTTATAGCGCACTTCGCAACTTGCAAGAGAAATCTCTGGTTTTACAGCCAAAACTGCCAACACAACATCGTACCCACGCTCCGTTAGCAATTTCGCAGTCTTAAGGGGCACCTCTGCTGTTCGTAGCGTGCCTTCGATAATTAAGTTGTACCGCAGTCTCGACAACATCCCAATTAACACTTCAACAAATTGACCCGCCCAAAGAGCGGTGTAGGCAGGCATGTTCTCAATTCCATAAAGCTCAATGATTTCATTCATACGAGGGTGAAATCTTCGATACAAATCGCCATTGATCACTATGGCATTATTGTTGGTTTCAGTAAGTAATACGTCTTGCAAATTGGTCTTACCTGCACCACTTTGCCCACCCATCAAAATAGCGAAAGGGTTTTCTACTGGATACGCCGAAGAATTACTCAGCAATAATACGAGGAATCGCTTAACCGCCTTCCGCAGTTCCTCAGAACTAAACATCTCTGGTTGTTTCATATTAGGCAACCTTAGGAGGCTCGAGGCCCCTTACAATGCTTTCAAAAGCCGCAAGCTTTCCTTGAATTTCTGTCTGTTTTATAAACGAAGCGTTCTCGTGCATGACAATGGTAGGAAGAATTTCTCCAACTTTACCAAGAACGAGGTTCAACGTAGCAAGCCGTTGCTGATCATTTTCGGCTTCAGCCTTGCCAATCTGATCAAACAATTCGCCTACGAGCTGAGCAGCCCGCTCATTAAGACCTTCTCGCATCATATCAATCTCGAACAGTTCATTAATTTCCATAACCTCTCCCTCCTTATTAATATCAATCAACGCATACACAACCTTTTCAACCGAGTTTCGCTCCGATTCGCTTAATAGATCGCCATCATGCTTTAAGCATTCAGCCATAAACGACGGATCAGCCGCAGCAGAGATGAGGTTTTTGTTCGCCCTGGTAGGAACAGCGCCCGTCTCGTATCGGGCAATACTTGCTTCGCCAATGCCGAGTAACTTCGCAAAGCTTTTTTGTGACAAGCCATACTTTTTGCGAATGTCTTTAATATCTTGCGCGCTTAGCTCTCGCATATATATTCCTATCTTTTGATAGCATAATCTTTCATATTTAATCGTATGATAGCATGCTAAAGCAATTACTCTGCATTGATCCCTAAATGAGTTGCTAAACGAAAACACGCGAAGCCGTCAAAACGCTCCAAGGCAGATTCTCGTTGATATATTGGAGTTTTCCGAAGATTTCCAGCGTGCTGGCTTGTGCTTTAGCAAAGCGCGACCGACTCTCTTTCGATCACAAGCCGCTGACCAGGTGCGATGTGTGCGATGTATTTCTCTTGCAAAGCTGAGTTTCAGCGATCTTCGGAAAACTCTGCTTTATTAACGCTGCAGAGCCATTTCTTGTTTTCGGCTACGAGTTACATGCAATAGGCCATAAAACGAGCCGCAAACCAAGGCGCGTGGCGTAGAGGCACATGCCACAACAAAGCACCTGCCGCAGCGAGGTTACCCCTGCTCCCACCTCGCCCCCCCCTTCAGAAAACAAAAAGACCCCCTGTGGAATCGTGTCTTACGACAGATTCATCAGGGAGCCTCAATAGGTGGCGCCGGCGCAAAGAGGAGGGAGGGGAGTTTCTCTGTACGCCAGCGCGTAAACCAAAAGGTGGAGGGTTTTTAGATGTGCTTATGCCTTTGCCATCTCTGCACCAGCGATGCGGCCAAAGCATACGGCGAATGAAACATAGCATCCGCAACCAGGATAGTTGCCCGGCTTGCCGAAGATGTTGCTTCCTACGTCGTTGCCAGATGCATACAGGTTCGGGATAACCTCGCCCCATACGTCAAGCACTTGTGCCTTGTCGTTGATAACAACGCCGCCGTGGGTCTCAGCCATGTTGTCCTCGGGGACTTCCATGTAGCCCTCTTCGTCCATATCCCAGTGATAGAACACATCGTTGTACTGCACGTTGTAGTGGTACTCTTGAGCCTTCGCGATGGGATAGTAGTAAGACATCTGCGTCAAGTCAGCGCCAATGGCCATAGCAGCCTTGATGCCTTCGCCAACACATGCGTCAGACATGTAGCACTTCTTGCCAACAGCCTCAGGAACGAACTTCTGCTGCATCTCTTCGCCAGCGCAGAAGCCACCCGTTGCCAGCATAACGCCCTTGTTAGCCTTGATGTACTCGGTGCCGTTTGCGCCTTCTACCTCAACGCCAATAACAGCGCCTTCGTCATCCATAACGAAGCGAACGAACTTCGTGTCGAACACTGACTCAATTTTGTCAGCGCGATCATTGATTGCCTCATAGAGCGGCAAGAACAGCTCAGGACCGGAATTTGCAGTGTTGTCCGGAATAGCTTTTGCCCAGTGCGTACGCGGCAATGCGGTTTCCTTTGAAATGCCGAACTTCTCGTAGTCGCAGCCGGTTGCGTCAAGGCAGCCTGCGCCACCCGAAGAACCACTGGTTGCACCGGTGCCACCAGCAGCGCGCGCATACTCGAACAGATCTTGGTCGGTGTGCTCTTTGCTCAGGTCCTCAAGCCAGTCTACGTTTGCGCCGCAGTTGTCAGCATAGGTGCGTGCAATATAGTCCGGGCAAGCACCGTCGGTGCAGGTCATGATCCACTCATACATATCGTCAGCAGCGTCTTCGTAGCCAAGCTCTTTTTGAACACGCGTGCCAGCACCCATGATAGCGCCACCGCAGCGAGCCATTGAACCGCCCGGCAAAGCCTCTTTTTCAACAATGAGAACCGATGCGCCATTGTCAGCAGCCTCAATAGCGGTTGCCGCACCAGCAGCACCATAGCCCAAAACAACGACGTCGGCTTCTTTAGCCCACTCAATACCAGGGGCTGCATCTTCGCCCGTGGTTGCAAGCGTGTCGTCTCCTGCCGCAGATGCAGCAGGCTCAGCTGATGAGCAGCCTGCCAAGCCAAAGCCCATGGTTGCACCCAACAGGCCAGCTCCTGCTAAGAAACTACGGCGTGATAATTCCTTCTCCATCTCTCCACTCCCTTTCTCAGGTGAATATCTGCTATCCAACGACTTTCCCCAGTCGTAGTAGCCAATCGTTTTTGCCAGCGCCTTTATGCGTGGCAGGTGTAGCACGAGTAAACATCGGTGTGATGGCATGACTTGCAGTAACGCGTTGCCGTCTTAGAGATGTCTGTCGTGGAATGCATCTTGTGGCAGCTAATGCATTCGGTTGCCGCATGATCTTCGTTCTCGGGCAACTCGTGCGGGTTCACAACGGTTCCTTCGCTGTCAGTAAGAACCGTGCTGTCAGCGGTCTTAGTTGCAAGCTCAGCCTGGTCATGACATGACTGGCACACAGCATCGTCAACCTTGGTCTTAACGAGCGCTGCAGCGCCTTCGCCACCCATCTGAGCGCCTTCGTGTGCTGAAGCCAATCCAGCTTCATCAGCGTGACACGTCACACACGGCTCATTTGCATGCTGAGAAGCCGTGCAAGCTGAATCTTGCTGACTTGACGCCTCTTTGTCGTGACACATAGCGCAATCGCTCTCAGCGGTCCACGTAAAGGCAACCCCTTGCGTTGCAGCATCATCCTGCGTTTCCCCTGATGCAGCAGACGATGCATCCTCGCCCGTTGTCGACAAATCACGCTCTTGTGGAGCGCAACCAAAAAACGCCAGACAGGCAACGAGGGCAATAGAGGCTACAACAACACTTGCCACTTTTGCTTTCGTAGCTTTCACCATCCTTCTCCTTTCCCCTCTTCGTCGGTTGGTCAATTACGTATCCAAAACCTCGGATGGCGAATTTATACAAAAGCGCGAACAACAGCGTCAATGGAGTTTCAAATTTTGAAAACGGATGCCTCTAGGCTCATGACAAGGCGAAATCCTCCTATAATCCCTGGTATCGCAAGCTGCTGTTGCGATGAGGCGCCACGCCTCATTCGGCCGTTGGAGGGAGGGTCTACGGACGAGCAAACAGGCTTCCCGTTTGTATTAACAAACGAGTTTCGACTCCTGTGGGAAGCAGCAAACCAAACGTATATCAGTTGGGAAGACCTTGATCAGTTCGAACTTCCCGAAGGCGCAGACAAAGAGCAAATCTGGAAAACGCTCACCGCGCTTCGCCGCCATGCGGGCGTGCTCCTTCCGTTTCGCCCGTACGTCTCAACTTCTGATGGAGAAGTTGCCTGGATAACCCCCCCATGACATGGAACAGGCCTTGGTGCTCCTAAAGACCCAGGGCAGTTCACAGACGATTGAATACCAAACATTCCAGTCCCTCCATGAGTCACGCAAACTGGGCATTTTGTTGAACGAATTTGCCACCACGCTGGCCATAGATGGCTACAAGATTGACGTTCACGAAGGACTCAATGGATACCTCACACAACGGCCCGACCGCACCCCCGAAGAACAAGCGCTTCACAAGTTAATTGAGGTGTTCCTCAGGACAACCCCGACACTGGATGAACCTCTTACACCTGAGCATCTGGACGCGCTTAACGCTGCGCTTCAGAGTGCAAGCCCAAGCGAAGCAAGCGACATCATGCTTCCGCAAATTGAAAAGTCTCGGCAAGGGTATCTCAACAAGGACTACTACACCCCTGAAAAGACCAAGCAAACCATTTGCAACATCTTAAACGACAGCACGCTTAACCCCATCATTGCGGAGTTGCAGGCGAAGTACTTCATGGTGGCGCTGCGCCCCTACCCCAGTCACAACGCGACAACGTCGCTTTTGCTGAGGAAGATCTATTACGAAAAGCGTAACTTGGGTCTTTTGGCGAACATGGCCATCTTTACCGCGCTGTCAGCTTGGCAGCATCAAGCCTACAACCTTGATATCCCGAGCCACGACCACACGCTTCATCCGCATAATTGTGGCGAAGGATTTGACGCAACGGAATTCACGTACTGCAACGTCTTGATATACGCCAACGAACTGCGCCGGCTCCAGCGCAAAATTGCCGCCACCCAGGCAAGCATTGCGGCAGCACGCGAACAAGTCAACGCGTCACCTTTGCTCAGTGAGCGTCAAAAGCTCATCGTGAATAAGATGATAGAAAACCCGCTGTACAACATCACCATTGAACAGGCTGCTCAGCATTGTCGTGTGTCCTATTCAAGTGCGCGAACCGATTTACTGGGACTGGTGCGCCAGGACTTTTTGGTACTTGATAGCCCCGAGCTTGCCAATCAGGCACAAGTGTTTCGCGTCGGACCTGCCACGATGGCACTTTTAGGGCCTGCAAACCCGAAGCTTTACGGCCAAAGCACAAGCAGCTAGTCCACGCGCATCATGCGATACCCCACGCCCACATGCGTCTGGATATAGCGCGGGTGTGCCGGGTCGGCTTCAATCTTTTTGCGCAGCGTGGTCATAAACACGCGCAGCGAGGGCAAATCCGAGGTGAGCGCTTGACCCCACACTTCTTTCAAGATGTAGGTATGCGTGAGCACTTTGCCACTGTTGCGGGCAAGCAGACAGAGCAGCTTAAACTCAATGGGCGTGAGGTGTATTTCTTGCCCGTCAACCAGCACGCATCCCGCAGCATAGTCAATGTGCAAGCCACCGTTTTCGAAGACCGAAGATTCAGCAGGCGCATTCGTCTGCACCGATGCATTCGCCACCTGTGACCTGCGCAGCGCCACGCGAATACGCGCCAAGAACTCATCCACCGAAAACGGCTTGGTCAAATAGTCATCAGCACCAGCATCAAGCGCCGCCACCTTATCGGTATCCTCTTGCCGCGCTGACACCACGATAATGGGAACGAGCGACCACGAGCGCACTTTATTGATGATCTCCACGCCGTCCATATCGGGAAGTCCCAGGTCAAGCACGATTACATCGGGCGTATGAGACACCGCTTTCAGCAGTGCTTGCGCGCCGTTTTCCGCCACATCAAAGGAGAGCTCATGCAACTCAAGTGCCGTGGTAATAAGATTGCGAATGGCAGCGTCGTCTTCGACAACCAAAATGTAGCCTGTTTCATGCTGAGACATGCGCTCCCCTTTCACTCACTTCACCCTCAGCTGCATCCAGCATGTCGGTTGCATCAATTAAAACCGCTGGCAGGTCAAACCAAAAGGCACAACCGTGCGGATCCACGTCGCGGCTCATGAGTTTACTGCCGTGCGCCGCCACGATGGATTGGCAGAGCGGCAAGCCTAGTCCCATGCCGCGCTTGATGTCGCCGGTGGGAAGAGTTTCGCCAGATGACGCAGATGACGCAGGAGCCGTGGTGGCAGTTAATCCCGGCCCGTCATCGGTTACCGCAAAACGCACGCGCGGGGCGCGTGTCGGATCGTCTGCCAGCTGCGCCGAGACCACAATCGTGCTGCCCTCGGGCGTATACGTAACCGCATTGTTCACCAAGTTAATGAGCACCTGCACAATAAGGCGCGCATCCATTGATGCCATCAGCAGATCATCGGCCACCTCAACACGCACGATATGCTTGGCAGCATGCCTGTTCACGTGCGAGAGCGCCTCACCAATGACCTCGCTGGCAAGCTCAGGCTGCTGCTCAATACGCACGCTGCCCTCGTCAATGCGCGTAACTGAAAGCAGGTTTTCCACCATCGTTACGAGCCAGGTAGCATCCTCATA
>CAJTML010000093.1 GCA_910577495.1 uncultured Eggerthellaceae bacterium | reverse complement strand
CGAAAGCAACAAACCGCTGATGGTCAGCACAATGCCCAGCACGATAAGAGGCGTAAACGGTTCGCCCAAAATAATCATGGAGGCAGTTGCGGTAATAGCAGGCACCAGATAAATGTAGGTTGTCGTGGTGGTCGCGCCCAGGTGCTTTACCGAAAGTCCCCAGGTCACAAAGCAGACCGCCGAGGCGAACACACCCAAATAGATCAAGTTGGCGAAGTTTTCAACCTGCATGAGTACTGATGCCGCGGGCAATTCGCCACCAAAAAGCAGCGTGGCTGGAACGATAAAGAGCAACCCCCACATAAACGTACGCCTTGTTGAGGGAATGGTGCTGTAGCCCAACTTCGCAATGTGCTGGGTCAACAGCGAATAACACGCCCACACCAGTGACGCAATCAGCGCCAACACATCGCCAATCAGTGAGGTGTCGCCCGCAAGTGAGAAGCCCTGCCCGCTGCCAAAACTGACCAGCAAAAGCCCACACATAGCAACCGCAAATCCCAGAATAAAGCGAAGTCGCAGGGCAGATTTGTTGCCACCCAACGCGGCAAAGATTGCCGTAAATAACGGAGAGGCGGCAGCAATAACGCCGACGTTGGTGGCGTTGGTATAGACGAGCGCCATGTTCTCAAGCAGGTAGTAGCCCGCCACACCCAACAAACCCGCCAGCACAAACAGCCACTCATGCGAGCACTGGTTGAGCCGCATGATGTGCGGACTGAGTGCCCAGAGCACCAAAAAGCCCAGCACAAACCGCAGCAGCAAAATCCACAGCGGCGATATGCTCACCAACAGGACTTTTGTAGAGACGAACGTGGTTCCCCACAGCAAAATCGTGAGCAACGCCGTCCCGTGATATCTCATATTTCCGCTCATCGTGCTACCTCATCTACCGCGCGTCCGCGTCGCGCGCCTGCATCGCCATCCGCGCCCCCGTCGGCACCCGCTCAAGCCTGCGCCAGCGCCGCGCATGTAGCGCAGCTTGCACTCTAACGCGTCTGGCGCGCGCGTTCTTGAATGAAATTGCGCAGGGCCACACCGCTCAGGCAGACGGCACGAAATCCTTGTCGAAACCAGGAATGTTCGCGCGGGCGACCTCCCACAAATAGAGGCTGGCCACGCTTCCGTACGGGCTAAACCGCCGCTTATAGCGCGCAAACAGCTGCGGCGTGATCGCGCGGTGATGATACACCATGCGCAGCCCGCGCTGAATTCCCAGGTCCGAAAAACTCAGCACATCCGGCCGATTCAGGCAAAAGAGGAGCAGCATCTCGGCAGTCCATTCGCCAATCCCTTTGAGCGTAACAAGTTGGCGAATGACCTGGTCATCCTCCATAGTTTCAAGCGCAGCAATGTCGAAGGCACCCGTATGGACGCGCGTGGCGAAGTCCTGAATATATGACACTTTGCGAAACGACAAGCCGCACGCTTGCAGCTCCTCGGGCGTGTGCGCCAGCAGCGTTTCGGGCGAAATCGCGCCCAACAGATCCACGAGACGCGCGTAGATGGTCTCTTGCGCGGCCGTCGAGATTTGCTGGCCCACAATGGCGTAGGTGAGCGCGTCGGTAAGATCAGGGTGGCGCGGGCGGCAGATTGGGCCAATTTCAGAAATGAGACGCGCCATTTTTTCGTCTTTTTCCGAGAGGTAGACAAGCGCCTCATCTGGTATTTCGACATTCTGCATGATTTCTCCCGTGTGTTACTCGCGTGCTGCACCAACCTCCGCTGCCCGCGGCCTTGTGCCCCTTTGGCCGCGCCCTCGTATCCCTTTGTCCACGCCCCTTACGCGCGGCGCGCCACCAGCGGAATAGAACTCCGGTCAGCCAAGCTCAGATAGTTCGGTCCAAACCACAACGGCAGCTCTGACTGGCGAAGCACGAGCGGCATCCGATGATGGATGGGCGCCATGTCCGCGTTTGCCTCGGTGGTTACCATGGAGAAGCGATCGTCTCGCCAAATCCCGCCGATGAGTAGTACGCTTTGATCAGGCACTTTAAACTCATATTGCGCCTTAATCATGCGACCAGTCTTGGCAGAAGGCACCGTTTCGGTTGCGTGCGTTTCAAAAAACCCGCGCGCGCAGATGACGCACCGACGCTGGGAGAGCGACTCGTGCCACAGCGGTTTGTCAGCGCTTTCGATACGCGTGTTGAACACCACGCCGTTTTTCCACGACTCTTCGAAACCCCACGTTTTTTCGCCAACAAAAAGTTGCAGCTGAACAGGGGTATCAGGCTCCGCACCCTCAAGCGCCCCAGGCGACCCCGCCGCTGTCGCCCCAGGCGCTGCCGTCCCACCAAGCGACCTCGCCGCTGTCGCCCCACCAAGCGACCCCCCGCCTTCGCCATTCAAAATGAGCGGCACAACCGACTTGGGGTAGGCTTGCGGATACTGAGCTGGCCAATCCGGTTCAATGCCAATCGGGATACCCACCTCAATTTGGCGAATAACGTCTGCTACCTCATCGTAGGTCAACGTGATACATCTACCGCACATAGCAGCTCCTTCGGGGTCACATCAAATGTCACATTCATCCTACCACGTCTCCGACGCGTCCAAAATTGCGTCCGACAGCGCCTTCGCCACACTTTGCACATCATCCTCTTCAAGCACGGTAAAGTTAATCATGAACTGGGGTTTGTTTGAAAGTGGTGACCTTAGTACAGATGCTTCAGCAAGGCAGAAATTGCTGAGCGGCGAGAGCGCCAACCCGCGCGCACCTGCCGCTTCGGCAATCTTGCGCTCGGCAGCCACAAGCGAGCCCGCATCGCGCGGCGCGTCCACCTCCAGGACAAAATGCAGCCCCGCTCCCACCTGGCGAGGCCGCAAAAGAGCACCCGCCTCCGTACTATCAAGCGCCCGCAGCAGCGCGTTTTGCACGCGGCGAAAATGAGTTCGCTGCCGATTCACGTGGCGCTCGTAGTCGCCCGACTCCATAAAGCGCGCCAGCGTCAGCTGCTCAAGCGCGCCCACGGTACAGCTGTAAAACCCCAGCTCATCGTCAAACTTGCGCGATAATTCGCCCGGTAGCACCATATAGCCAATGCGAAACGCAGCACCAAGCGTCTTGGTAAACGTGTTGGTGTAAATGACGCTCTCGTGCGCATCCATGCTTTGAAGCGACGGCATCGGTCGACCCGTCATGCGAAACTCGCAGTCGAAGTCATCCTCAATCAAGTAGCGTTTTACCTGGTGAGGCGGTTCGGCCGCCCACGCCAAGAGCTCGCGTCGACGACCCACCGGCGTCGTAATGCCCGTCGGAAACTGATGCGACGGCATGCAATGCAAAACGCTCGCACCACAACGCGCCAGCTCATCCACCCGCGGACCGGCATCATCAAGCGCAACTGGCACGCAAGTCACGTCGTTCGCCAGATAAATTTGCTGCAAACGCTTATAACCTGGGTTTTCAATGGCGAAAACACGATCGCGCCCCAGCAGCTGCACAAGTAGGGCATACAGCGTTTGCGCGCCAGCGCCAACAACTATCTGATCAGGCGAAACATCCATCCCTCGAAAACCGCGCAAGTTCGCCGCAATGGCACACCGCAGCGCATAGGCGCCTCGCGGATGAGCAGCCTGCTGCAGCGTTTCTTCGGTTTCGTTGCTCAAAACCGCACGCATTGTTCGCGCCCAAGCGGCATACGGAAAAAGCCCCTGGGGTTGCTGGGCACCCGTCAAATCCGCAAGCGCAGGCGGATGAGGCGCTGCAGATATATCCGTACCCGCGGCCTGCCCCGTCGCTGCCACGCTACCAGGCAACTGCTTCGCCTCGCCCCCGACCAGCCGCTCCACCACGCCGCCAGCCTGCAGCCCCGCAACGCTCTCACCTGGCGTAACGCATAAAGTCTCGCATGCGAAATATCCTCACCGCGCCTCCGCGCGCACATACCCCTCAGCAACCAGTTGGTCATAAGCGCCCTCAACCGTGATGATACTCACGTTCAAGTGTCGCGCGAGCTGGCGCTTTGACGGCAGCCGCTCACCAGGCGCAATACGTCCGCGCTCAATATCGCGACGAATTCCCACATACAACTGCTCGTACAGCGGCACCGATCCCTTTTGCAAATCATAGGTAAGCACGCGCTTCGCCACCTTTCGCTATCTTGCGGCAGTTTACGCCGTTCGCGTTCGACAAGCCTTCGCCTTCCTTCGCCACCATTCGCCAAACTGGCCTTATCTAATCTTTAGGTTTTGACTATATCACTCATACCAGTTATCTCTTATCCTTTCGCTCAACTTGTTGGCAGCACTCACCAAGCAACCCGCGAAAGGATCCCCCCCCATGACCACAACCACCACCTCCGAACCCACAACCTCCCCAGCAGACCGCCAAGCGCTCAACCGACAACTCGCACAGATGCTCAAAGGCGGCGTCATCATGGACGTCACCACGCCTGACCAGGCAAAAATCGCCGAAGAAGCCGGCGCGTGCGCCGTCATGGCACTCGAGCGCATCCCCGCCGACATCCGCGCGGCGGGCGGCGTTTCGCGCATGAGCGACCCGGCTATGATCAAGGGAATCCAAGAAGCCGTGACCATCCCCGTCATGGCGAAATGCCGGATTGGGCACTTCGCCGAAGCGCAAATCTTGCAGGCCATCGAGATTGACTACATCGACGAATCCGAGGTTCTCTCCCCCGCCGACGACACCTACCACATCGACAAAACCGCGTTCGCCGTGCCGTTCGTATGCGGGGCGCGCAATCTAGGCGAAGCGCTGCGCCGCATCCAGGAAGGCGCCACGATGATCCGCACGAAAGGCGAGCCCGGAACCGGCGACGTCGTACAGGCCGTGCGACACATGCGCATGATGAACGCCGAAATCGCGCGGGTGGCGAACATGCGCGCCGATGAGCTGTTCGAGGAAGCGAAGCGTTTGCAGGTGCCGTATGACCTGCTGAAACAGGTGCACGAAAGCGGCCGCCTTCCCGTCGTAAACTTCGCCGCGGGCGGCATTGCCACCCCTGCCGACGCCGCGCTCATGATGCAACTCGGCGCCGAAGGCGTGTTTGTGGGCAGCGGGATTTTCAAGTCCGGTAACCCGGCGCGGCGTGCAGCCGCTATCGTCAAGGCGGTTACCAATTACGCCGACGCCGAAATGCTCGCGTCGCTTTCGGAAAATCTTGGCGAAGCAATGGTCGGCATCAACGCTGACGAGATCGAACTCATCATGGAAGCGCGGGGGCAGTAATGGCCGCACCCAGCACGCCCAGCGAAAGCACCTCGGCCGCCGTCACCCGCACGCCCTGCACAGCCGCCACCCGCACGCCAACCGTCGCCGTTTTGGCGCTCCAAGGTGCTTTCGCCGAGCACAAGACTAAGCTTGCCCGCCTTGGGTGCAACACCCTTGAACTTCGCCAAGCATCAGATTTACAGCAGCCGTTCGACGCACTCGTACTCCCTGGCGGCGAGTCCACCGTGCAAGCAAAACTGCTTCGTGAGCTGGGAATGATTGAAGTCCTACGGGCTCGCATTGCCGCTGGCCTTCCTGTTTTGGGAACGTGTGCTGGACTTATCCTGCTAGCTGAGCACGTGATTTCTGCAAGCGACGGGCGTCGGTGCGAACCGTTGCCTACCTCCGCACTCGCACCCGCGCGCGTATCCACCTCCGCACCCGCGCGCACATCCGCGCCTGGCGACGTCACCACCGTTGAGGGCTTCAACACGCTGCCGATAACAGTGCTTCGCAACGGCTACGGTCGCCAACTTGGAAGTTTTGCTGCGCATGCGCCACTTGCAGATACAACCGAACCCGAAACAACTCATACGCACGATATTCCCCTCGTCTTCATTCGCGCGCCGCGCATTACAAGCCTCTCACCTGGTGTTGAGCCACTCATCGAGTTCGATGGCGAGCCGGTGGCTGTGCGTTTCGGCAATCAAATCGGCTGCACATTCCATCCCGAGCTAACCGATGACGACACGATCTATCGATTGCTGCTGAATTCCATATGATGCTTTACTCTGTTGCAAGATACCATTCACAACCACGTGCGCGCCGCCTCATGGGGCGTGCACGCATGAAGTGCACCCCCCTCCCCAGAGTGTTTTGGCCAAATACACCCCGTTTTGTGCAAAAAGCCATGCTGGCAAAAGCAACCTAACCTGCAGCCAACTTTCTGAACTGGGATTTTATAAAATCATGCATTGCTAATTGGCAGTGCGAAAGCCCAAGCGTCGGCATCTCTGCACAAAACGCACCCTAAGTGACCAGAACGCGAAGATTTCTCGAGTCGCGGAGGGAACTGCCATCACGGGCATCATCACCACCGCCGACCCACTACCGCTTGAGGCATTACTGCGGTTTCGCCGCGCACTCCGCCAGCAAATGACACCCACCAACCCGATGCCGCCAAAATGTGACATTAGAAGTGACCCTCTGTCACACTCTGTCACAAAATGGCACCCGATGGCACCCGCTGGCGTTTTTGCAAAAGCAAAGGCCAGCGAGAAATGCCCGCTGGCCTGCGATTTCGTGGTGCCCCCGGCGCGATTCGAACGCGCGGCACCCGCTTTAGGAGAGCGGTGCTCTGTCCCCTGAGCTACGGAGGCGCATCCGCTATTGTACCATGCTTTTATTCGCGCACGTCCGGTGCCCAGGCCAGCAGCTCACGCGCGTCCATAACAACCGCATCAGCGCCAGCCTCGCGCAACTCGTCAGCCGTATGGTATCCCCAGCCAACACCAATCGCGTACGTGCCCGCATTGCGCGCTGTGCGAATATCTCCCGGCGAGTCCCCAATGTACACCGTGCGCTCAGGCGTCGAGCCCAACTCGCCGATGCTGCGCAACAGTCCCGTCGGATCAGGCTTGCGAGGAATATCCCCGCCCTCACCATGCTTCACATCGAACAGCTCCGGCAAATACTCATCAACCGCCGCCTGCACACCCGCGTCGAACTTGTTCGAGAGCACACCCACGCCAACACCGCGGCGCTTCAGCTCTGAAACCATCTCAATAATGTGCGGATACGGCTTGGTCAGCCGATTGCCCACCGTAGAATACAAATCCTTCCAACGCTGCATAACCTGCTCGGTAATCTGCGGGTCGGTATCCTCAGGAACCGCCTGATAGATCAGCGCTTTTGCACCGTTGCCTACGAAGCTGTGAATCTCATCAGTCGTACGGGGCGGTAACCCAAATGCCTCAAGCGAGGTGTTGGTCAGCACCACCAAATCCGGCAGCGTGTCCAACAGCGTGCCGTCCAAATCAAAGATAAAGGTGTCGAAATGAGGGCGAACGCCCGCGTCTGAAGCGTCCTGGTTGCTGGCGCTCGCGTCCAAAGCGCCCTGCTCAGGAGCGCTCATATCCATGTGTGACATATGCAAAACTTCCTTAGTGTCCGCGCAAGGTCATCCGCTTACGCAGGATCAATATTCGCGCAAGGCGCCGCCCTTCAGGATAAGCTGAACGCGCGTGCCCTGGCCAAGTTCACTTTCCACGCGCAATCGAGTGCCTTCGCCAAAGTAACCGCAAATGCGATCGCTCACATTCTTAACGGCAATTCCCATGCCCGTGGAAGATTCCGGATGCAAAATATTTTGGCACGCCTCTTCCGTCATGCCAACACCATCGTCCTGAACTGTCACGATAACGTCGTCTCCATCAATCTCGCCCGAGATGGTCACCGTAAGCTTACCCTCGGCCGGCATAGCATGATGCACCGCGTTTTCCACCAGCGGCTGAATCAAAAACGGCGGCACCATCATCTCTTCCACCTGGGGATCAACGTTGGTCTCCATCACCACACGATCCGCTCCAAAGCGCGCAATCTCAAAGGTGAAGTAACGCTGCGTTTGCTCAAGCTCGCGTGCGAACGCAATCAGGTCAGCCGAGTCCTCCAGCGTGCGCCTGTAAAAGACGGCGAATTCACGCAGCAACGTACGAGCCTTTTCGGGGTCGGTGCGCACCAGCGAGGCAATCGTGTTGATGGTATTAAACAAAAAGTGCGGGTTGATCTGGCTTTGCAGCATCTTGAGTTCCATGCGCGTTGCCAGTTTCGTCTGCTCTTCAAGCGCCGTTGCTGCCATCTGCGTGGAAAGCAGCTGACCAAAACCCTCGGCAATGGATTTTTGCGTCTCAGAGATATGGCGCGCGCGACGGTAGTAAAACTTCAGCGTTCCTTGTACCTGATGACCCACCACAAGCGGCACAATGATGGCCGCCATAATGCCTGATGGTTTATAGGAAAAGCCAATATCTGACGGCGTATAGAGCACGCGCATCTCACCATCTGCCAGCGTGGCATAGGTAGCATGCGTGCGAATTTTGCTTCCCACAGGATTTTGCTGCGCGTCATAGCCGGCATAACCCAAAATGTTGGTTTTATCCGTAATAG
>CAJTML010000092.1 GCA_910577495.1 uncultured Eggerthellaceae bacterium | reverse complement strand
CGTCAAAGTCAACGCCGCGCTCACGCAGCAGGGCAATGACCTCCGCTTTTCCCAAAACCTCTGCCATGGTATCTCCTCCCGATTACTCCTAGACAATCAGCGATTATTCGCCAAGTGTTTCTGCTGCTTCCAACCATGCTTGCTCAAGCTCGTCAATCTCCGCTTGATATGCCTCAATCTGTTTTTGAAACTCACTGAGCGCCGCAAAATCCGTAGGATCAGCCGCGTTCATGTCCGCTTGTGCAGCCTCAATCTTTTTGCCAAGCGTATCCATCTTGCGTTCGTTTGACTCCATCAGCTTGCGAAGGGTGCGAATCTCCCCGCCTGACAACTTGCGCTTTTGCTCAGGCTGGCTTTCATCCGCGCCTTCCGTCAGCGCCTCAAGCACGCCCGCGCCTGCTGCTTCATCCGGCTGCGACGTCGGTAGCGCGTTTGAGATGCCTTCCGCACGCGCAGCACTCAGCTGCAGATATTCCTCAACGCCACCAGGCAGATGGCGAAGCTTGCCGTCAATAAGGGCGAACTGATGGTCCGTGACGCGCTCCATGAGGTAGCGATCATGCGTCACCAAAAGCAGCGTGCCTGGCCACGAGTCCAGCAAATCCTCCACCGCAGCCAGCATGTCGGTGTCCAGATCATTACCCGGTTCGTCAAGCACGAGCACGTTTGGCTCGTCCAGCAAAATGAGCATGAGCGCAAGCCGTCGCTTCTGGCCACCCGATAAATCGCACACCGGCTCGTTGAGATCCGCGTTGGAAAACCCCAGCCGCTCAAGCAGCTGACCAGGGGTCATCTCTTTGCCATCCAGCATCATGCGACGCGTATAACGGCCAATAACCTGGCGAACCCGATCATCACCAAACTTCGACAAATCATCCAGATGCTGCGAGAGCACTGCAAAACGCACCGTTTTACCAATCTTGACGGTGCCACGCGTTGGCGCAAGTTTGCCCTCAATCAGGCGAAGCAGTGTAGTCTTACCCACGCCGTTGGTGCCCACGATGCCGTAGCGATCCCCCGGGCCGATGATCCAGTCCACATCATCAAGAATGGTGCGCTGGCCATCCTCGGTCGGAAATGCCACGCTGACATGCTCAAGCTCTACAACCTGCTTACCCAGACGCGCCATAGCCATGCGCTTCAGCTCCAGTTCATTGCGCAGCGGCGGCACATCAGCAATTAGCGCCTGAGCTGCAGCAACGTGAAACTTCGGCTTGGTTGCACGCGCCCTGGCACCGCGTGAGAGCCACGCCAGCTCACGACGCAAGGCGTTTTGGCGCTTCTGCTCCGCCAGTGCCGCCAGCCGATCGCGCTCAACACGCGCCATGATATAGGCCGAAAAGCCACCCTCAAACGGCTCAACGCGCGCGTCATACACTTCCCACATGCTCGTGCAGACTTCGTCCAAAAACCAGCGATCATGCGTGACCACCAACAGCGCGCCTGTGCCCTCGCGCCAGCGCGTCTTGAGGTGTCCCGCTAGCCAGGTAATTGCACGAACGTCCAGGTGGTTAGTGGGTTCGTCAAGCGCTAGGATATCCCAATCTCCAATAAGCAAGCGCGCCAAGTCAACGCGGCGACGCTGCCCACCTGAAAGGGTGCCAACCGGCGCATGCCAGTCAATATCAGAAAGCAGCCCAGCAATGATATCGCGAATGCGCGCATCCCCCGCCCATTCATATTCGGGCAAGTCTCCGATAACCGCGCGCTCAACGCTGTCATCATCTGACAGATCGTCGGTTTGTCCCAGCACCCCAACGCGCACGGTACCATTCTTAAGCACGCGCCCCTCATCAGGGATAAGTTCGCCAGAAAGCAAACGCAACAGCGTGGACTTACCATCGCCGTTGCGTCCGACAATACCGATGCGGTCGCCTTCATTCACGCCAAGCGACACGCTTTCAAACACCGTTTTCGTGGGAAAATCCACGCCAACTTTTTCACATCCAAGCAAAAATGCCATGCCAGTCTATCCTCAACCTTCAAGTTGGCGTTATGCGCATCAGTTAAACGCCTGCTGCGTCTTTTCCAATCCTTCGCACAATAGCGACAACGTAGCCTGCGCGCCACGATCGGTGGCATATTCGAAATCTTCAAGTCCCTCTTTGCGTGGACGGGACAACACCCAATCAACCACCGGCATTCGCCCAGGTGGCCTGCCAATACCGACGCGCACCCGATACCAATCGCGCGTACCGAGCTTGTCGCAAATGGAGCGCAGGCCATTGTGACCTGCATGACCACCGCCAAATTTGACGCGCACTGCATCAGGGGCAATGTCCAATTCATCATGGATAACAATAAGGTGATCAGGGTCAACACCATACGCGTTCATGAGCTGCTTGACCGGACCGCCCGAGGTGTTCATGTAGCTTTGCGGCTTTGCCAACACCACGTCTTCGTCTTTGTAGACGCCTTTAGCGGTAAGCGCGCCGCACTCTGTTTTCCAGTACCGCGCGCCCACCGCTTCCGCAATCACATCAAGTGTGTCGAACCCGGCGTTGTGACGGGTATGCTCATATTCGCTTCCGGGATTGCCCAGGCCAACCACTAAATACATGACACCCTTTATTCGAACAAACGCGACACCGAGCCGTTGGTGTAGACGTTGTTGATGGTCTGACCGCACAAAGGAGCAACCGAGAGCACCTTCACCTTGCCCGTCTGACGCTCAAGCGGCACGGGCACTGCATCGGTAACGACAACCTCTTCAATGCAGGAGTTCTCAATGCGATCATATGCCGGGCCGCTGAACAGGCCATGCGTAGCACAGGCGTACACCTTCGCCGCACCCTTGGCCTTCAAGGTCGTGGCAGCGGCAACCAAAGACCCTGCGGTGTCAATCATGTCGTCGTTTAAGATGCAAATCTTGTCCGTTACATCACCAATAAGCGCGGTGATCTCGGCCTGATTGTGCTTCGGGCGATCTTTGTGCATGATAGCCAAATCACAACCGAGCATCGTGGAGAATTTCTTCGCCGCTTTTGCACGACCTACGTCAGGTGACACCACGACCAGCTCATCAGGGTCAAATGACATGTTCTTGAAGTAGTCCACAAAGATAGGCATGGCCGTCATGTGGTTCACCGGAATTGAGAAGAAGCCCTGAATTGCGTCTTGGTGCAGGTCAATCGTGATAACGTTGGTCACGCCCGCAGCCGAAAGCAAGTCAGCCACCAAACGAGCCGTAATGGGCTCACGCGGAGCAGCCTTACGGTCTTGACGCGCGTAACCATAGTGAGCAACCACCGCGCACACGCTCCGCGCAGAGGCGCGCTTGGCAGCGTCCGCCATGATGAGCAACTCCATGAGTGCATCGTTGACGTCATAGCCATTGCCCGCGCACACCGACTGGATCAAAAAGACGTCAGCGCCACGTACGCTTTCTTGATAGCGCGCATAGATTTCGCCATTAGCGAATTTCTCAAGTTTGACATTCCCCAAATCAACGCCAAGATAGCTTGCAATTCTGTCTGCCAGTTCTGGATTTACCGAACCAGTAAACACTGCCATGCTCTTTTGCATCTCCGTCATGTGAGGGCTCCTGTTCTTGCTCGCAGCATCGTGTGCGCACCGCGCGCAGACACGTTTGGTCATATGGGTTTATTATAGCGTCTCCGAGGAGGCTACCGCTATAGATCTCAAGTTTAGTGCTTTGCTTGCTGGGCGCGCTTTTTTGCTGCCCAACCTGCAAGTTCGCGCTGCTCAGGACGCGTCAGCGCCAAGGCGTCAGCCGCCACATCTTTGGTGATGCACGAACCCGCACCAATGATGGCGCCGTCCCCGATGGCTACCGGTGCCACCATCATAGTGTCGCTGCCCACAAAGACGTCGTTGCCAATTTCGGTATGCCATTTGTTCTTGCCATCGTAGTTGCACGTGATGGAACCAGCACCGATGTTGACGCCTTCACCCATCGTGGTGTCCCCAATGTAGGATAAGTGCGGCACTTTTGAGCCTTTGCCGATCGTGGATTTCTTGATCTCCACGTGCGTGCCAGCCTTCGCACCTTCACACAGATGCGCACCAGGGCGAAGATACGCGCGCGGACCGCACGTGGCGCCATTATCAATGAGCGCCTCAACCGCCACGGTCTCATCAATCACGCATCCCTGTCCAACACGCGTGTCAGTCAGACGCGAGTCCGGGCCGATAATGCTGTCTTCGCCAATGTGGGTATTACCCATGAGCGTCACGTTTGGCAGCAGCTCTACGTCCTGGTCAATGGTCACATCCGGGCCAATCCATACAAGCGAAGGTGCCACCATAGTCACGCCCGCTTGCATGTGTGCACAATTGATGCGCTGCTGCAGCTGCTCAGTTGCCTCTGCCAGCTGGATGCGTGAGTTCACGCCCAAGCACTCGTTCGCGTCTTGCGTCTCCAGCGCCAACACCTTGCGCCCGTTATTTCGACAAATCTCCAGCACGTCGGTGAGATAAAACTCTCCCTGGGCGTTATTGTTGTCAACGTGCGCAAGCGCCTCAAACAGCGCACGCGCGTCAAAGCAGTAGAAACCAGAATTGCATTCGCACACGCGCGCCTCTTCGGCGGTGGCGTCCTTTTGCTCTACGATGCGCTTGACCTGGCCATCCGTATCGCGAATGATGCGACCATACCCAAACGGATCAGCAAGCGTCATGGTGAGCACCACACACGCTGCGTCTTCGCGCTCACGCAGCTCCACCAGCGAAGCGATGGTTTCTGAGGTAATGAGCGGACAATCTCCCGAGAGCACCACAAGCGAACCGTCAAAATTAGCCAGCGCATCCGCGCACACCTTAACCGCGCCCGCCGTACCGTTCTGCTCTTCTTGCACCACAACCTCCGCCACGTCTGCAACGAGCGGAATGACCTGCTCGCGCATATGCCCCACCACTGCCACCTGGCGGTTCACACCCGCGTCCACCGCCGCATGCGTAACCCATTGCACTAGCGGACGCCCCAAAATTTCGTGGGCAACCTTGGGCTTTTTCGACTTCATACGGGTACCAGCACCTGCAGCAAGAATAATGGCAGCAGCTTCCATGCGCGCTCCTTAAGTCCCATTGAGCACAACCTGCCGGCCGCGTTTTGCGGTCAGGATAGGTTGCTCATATCTTTGTATTAGTAACCGAGCTGTAGTATAGCGCTAAGCCTCTGCGCCGTCGTTTGCACCATCGGTATCTGGGTTGGCGTTTGCCGGAGACATGCCAATGGCATCCAGACCCTCTTCGCGCTGCTCTTCCTCAAGCGTGCGCTCAAAGAGTTGCTCAAACGCGTCGTCTTCGGCAGTGCGCACCATCGCGCGACGCAATGCCTCCTGGCCGCCCTCACGCAACAGCACATCGCGCATGCCAATAAGCGGGCCTTCATCCACGTTGGTATAGAGCTGTTCGCGAAGCGCTTCGCGCAGATCCTCGCGGCCTTCTTCGCGCAACACGCGCATGAGCTCGTCATATACCGCATCGCGAATGTCGCCAAACGAACCGCCGCCCAGCAAGCCCGTGGCGCCCAAGTCAACCACAATCTCGAACGTATTGCGACGCGACTTCGCCTCTTCAATGCGCTCTTGCATGCTGGGACGCTCAACCTTTTCCAGGAGCTTTTCGCTCTCACGAACGAAGTTTCGGTCCGCGGTTTGCAAGTTTTCGGTGTCCATGAGCGAGAGGTACGCAACGCCTTGCTTGTGCGCACGGCGCGCCTGCAGCATCAGGAACAAGAAGCCCAAAATGCCGGCAAGCAGCGATGCGGACAAGATGCCCAACTTCGCAATGGCAATATGGGTCTCATCGGTAAATGCCAAGTTCGCCACAAAGATTGCCATGGTAAAGCCAACACCGCCCAAAATGGACGCGCCCAGCATATGCATCCAGTTCACGTGCTCGGGCAGACTTGCCAGCTTGGTTTTAACCACCAAAAAGCTCATGAGCATGATGCCAATGGGTTTGCCGAGCAGCAGGCCAAAGAGCACGCCGTAGAGCACTGGGTCAGTAAAGACCGAGCCCATGTCAATGCCCATAAAGCTGACATCGGCGTTCGTCAGCGCAAACAGCGGCAGGATTCCGAAGTACACCCACGGATAGAGCTTCTGCTCAAGACGCGTTGCGGGAGGCACAACTTGGCGAGCCACCTGTGAAAGCGAGCTCACCGTCTTGATGTATTCGTCTTGTGCGATAACAGGGACTTCAGGTTGATAGTTTTCCTTGGCCTGGCGCAGTTTATCCGATGACCACGCGGTAAAGATGCGCAGGTTCACACGAGAGCCCGACGGAATGGCGAAGGCCAACAGCACGCCCGCGATAGTTGAGTGGATGCCCGACATGAAGACGCAGTACCACAGCACCACACCCACGATCAAATACGGTGCAAGCGCGTAGATATGCATGCGGTTCATGACAATGAGCAACAACATGACCACCAGCGCCAGCATCAGCCATACCGGCGAGGGGCTCTGGCCGTAAAAGATAGCGATGATCAGGATTGCAATGATGTCGTCAGCAACAGCAAGCGTGCTCAAGAATACGCGCACGCCGCCAGGGACACGATTGCCCAGCAGCGCCAGAATACCAAGCGCAAACGCGATGTCGGTTGCAGTTGGTACACCCCAGCCATGCACGGCTGCAGGGTTGCTGGCATTAAAGATGAGATAGATCACAATTGGCATTGCCACACCGCCAACTGCGCCCATAATAGGAAGCAGCGCCTGGCGAATATTCGTGAGTTCGCCAACTGTCATCTCATATTTAACTTCCAGGCCAACGAGCAAGAAGAAGATAGCCATAAACACATCGTTGATGATGTGCGCCATGGACATCGTTGCGTGGTTTTCGCCAAAAATAAAGCCCACTTCCGTGTGCCAAAAATGCAAAAATCCCTCGTAGGCGCCTGTGTTCGCCACGATGAGCGCCACCACCGCCGCAAGCAACATAACCGCTGCTGCTTTTGTTGAGGAGTGCGTGAATTGGATGAGCTTCTTGTAGCGTTCTTGATGCCCTTGCACCTCATTGATGAAGAGGTACTTTGAATTGCCGTCGCGTTTTCGTAATTCCATGGTTCGTCACCAAAATCAGATCAATTTACAAAACATTATCCTTTCTATTATCGCGCAAAATTTGCCAATTCATGAGAAAGGCGTCGTGTTTTTTGGGTTGTTTTCCAATCGTTTTCTTGAACCTTGTAAGTTCAAAGGACAGGTTTTCCAAATTGCGATATGCTTGTTTTAGGTCAGTTCAGGCGCCGCTCGCAGACGCTGATGGGGCGGCTGAGCAGACAAAAGTAGTATTCGAAACGTAGTAAGAGGTGGTCGCAATGAGCATTACTGTCGCTGGGCGCCGCATGCCCGTAACGGACGCATTGCGTGAGTACGCCGAGGAGAAAATCGGCAGCTCCATGAAGGTTATGGATATCTCCCCGCTTGACGCGGAGGTCGTATTATTTGTAGAGAAAAACCCTGCCAACCCGCGTCCCGCAGTATGCGAGGTCACGCTGCGCACGAAGGGTCACATCATTCGCGTGGAGGAGAGCGAAGAGGACATGTACGCAGCAATTGACGTTGCTGCCGCAAAAGTAGTTCGCCAGCTGCGCAAATTCAAGACCAAGGTGCTGGATCGCAAACTGCGTGCCGCCGGTGAAATGCCGGTTGCTGCGCCGGTTGCGCAAGAGCTTGACGTGGAAGGCCTCATGAGCGAGCTGGCCGCAGATGATGAGGTTGTGCGCGTGAAAGAGATCACGTTTGAGCCGCTGACAGAAGAAGAAGCCCTGGTCAAGATTGACCTTTTGGGACATGACTTCTTCGCCTACACGGATCGCGACACCAACATGGTAAACGTGCTGTATCGCCGCGACGATGGCGGTTATGGGTTGCTTAAGCAGAAAGACGACGAGTAAGTTTACCGCGTGCACACTTGTGCTACTATAAGCGGCGTTGTTTTCGAAGAAAGGATAGCCTCATGGCAACCATCGATATCATTAAAGAAGTGCTTTCAGACAATCTGGACATTGAGCCGGAGACCGTAACCGTTGAATCGAGCTTTGAATCTCTGGGCATTGACTCACTGGATATGGTTGAGCTCATTTGCGATCTGGAAGAAAAGTGCGACGTTGATTTTGGTGAGCCGGAAGGCTTGACGACCGTTGGCGACCTGGTGACCTACATCGAGTCACTGTAAGCGCCCGCGCTTGTGCGGCTTTGTATGCCGCACGTTATCTCGCATGATAAAGAGCTACTCGGTTTCGGGTAGCTCTTTTTTTGGACGTGCCGCCTGGGGGGTGCGCCCCCACGGCTCCCAGGAGTGCGCCCCCACGGCTCCCACGCGGCCCCCAAGCGCGCGTTGTGGCCAACGAGAGGGGGTTTTGTGCAGCGTGGCTGCCTCTAGGGGGTGCGCCCATAAAACTGGAGAGAAGATCTC
>CAJTML010000091.1 GCA_910577495.1 uncultured Eggerthellaceae bacterium | reverse complement strand
CCCAACACCACCATCATGAAGGAATTCAGCCATCCGTACGAGGATCCGGATACCCAGATTCCGTATTACGCCATCATTAACGAGGAAAACAACGCTCACTATGATCGCTATTTGGCGCTGACGAAGTCACTGGATAACTTCTATCCGCTGGGCCGTTTGGCTGAGTATCGTTACTACAACATGGACATTATTATTGGTCGTGCGTTGACGTTGGCAGATGAACTGGTGGGGTAAGTAATGAAAACCATTACCTTTGCTATTCCTTGTTATAACTCAGCCGCCTACATGGACAAATGTATTGAGTCTTTGTTGGCGGTCGGAGATGATATTGAGATCATTATCGTTGATGACGGCTCAACCAAAGACAACACGGCTGAAATTGCAGATGCCTGGCAAGAGCGTCACCCTGACATCATTCGCGCTATTCATAAGGAACATGGCGGACACGGATCAGCGGTCAATTGTGGCCTGGCACATGCAACGGGTACCTACTTTAAGGTCGTTGACTCAGATGACTGGCTGGACAAGCATGCTATGGATGAGATCATGGCCTACCTTCGCCAGCAGGTGCAAACAGACAACCCCACTGACTTGATCATTGCAAACTACGTGTATGAGAAAGTGCATGAGGGTACGCGTACGGTCATGCATTATCGCAACGTGTTTCCTGAGGGCAAGGAGTTTACCTGGGATCAGGTAGGACACTTCTTGCCAAGTCAGTACCTGCTCATGCATTCGGTCATTTATCGCACTGAGCTTCTGCGCGACATGGGGCTTGAGCTGCCCGAACACTGCTTCTATGTGGATAACATCTTTGTGTATGTGCCGCTGCCGCACGTGAAGAGCATCTATTATCGCGATGTTGATATGTATCGCTACTTCATTGGACGCGAGGATCAGTCGGTTAACGAAGATGTTATGAAAGGCCGCATTGATCAGCAGCTCCGTGTGACGCGCACCATGATTGATGCAGTCACGTTGCCTGATGATGTGAGCGAAGAGCGCCTTGAGCGTTACATGGAAAACTACCTGTCTATGATGATGTGCATCTGCTCAATTTTCTTGCGCATGATTGATACTGATGAGGCAGAAGATAAGCGCGAAGAAATTTGGGACTACCTCAAAGAGCACAACCCCAACGTTTATCGGCGTGTACGCCGTTCGGTGCTCAATTTAGGTACCAATCTTCCTACTGAGTTGGGTAGGCGCATTGGCATCACGGGTTATCATATGGCACAGCGCCTCTTTAAGTTTAACTAGGAGTTACTTACACGTGGAACCTTCCGTAACTGATCAGCTACAACAAAAACCGGGGAATCCTGGCTATCTTCAACTTGATGCAGCTGTTGCAGCTCACATTGAAGCTGATCGTGCGTCCGGAACGGTAAGCCCGTATAGATTTGACGACGCGTTAGTGTTGCGACGCGAGGATAACCCTCATGACGTTGCAACGCTGACGCGATCGGCATTTTCGCGCGACATTGAAAAAATCATCAACATGCCTGCGTATAACCGCTACGCCGACAAAACTCAGGTGTTTTCATTTGTCGAAAATGACGATATCTCACGACGCGGTTTGCACGTGCAGCTGGTAAGCCGCATCGCGCGCAATATCGGCAGCCTTTTGGGGCTGAATACCGAATTGATTGAAGCTATTGCCTTAGGCCACGACCTGGGACACACGCCCTTTGGCCACGCTGGTGAGCGCTTCTTGTCACAGAGCTATCACGCGCGTACGGGTCGGTATTTCAATCACAACGTCCACTCGGTACGCGTGCTTGATCAGCTCTATAAACGCAATATCTCACTGCAAACTTTAGATGGGGTGCTCTGTCATAATGGCGAATTCGCCCAGCAAGTTCTGCAAATGGGGGATACGCGTGATTTCGCCACCTTGGATGCGTTGGTTGATGCCTGCAATACCAATGAGCTCACCATCAAGACGCTGCGACCGTCCACCCTTGAAGGGTGTGTAGTACGCGTCTCGGATATGATTGCGTATCTGGGCAAAGACCGCCAAGACGCGCTTGATATGGGCGTTTTGGACTCTCTTGATATGTTTGACTCAGCGGTGATTGGCACTAATAACGCCCAGATCATCAATAATCTCACAGTGGACATTGTCAACAACAGCTATGGCAAAGATCATATCTGCATGAGTCGGGCGGTCTATGATGATCTGGTTTTGGCGAAGCGACAAAACTACGAGATCATCTACAACCGTGAAGGTATGATTGGCGACACATCCAACGTGGTGGAAGAGATGTTTGAGCAGCTCTACGATAAGCTGCTTGCTGATGTGGTGAGCGGCAATGAGGCCTCGCCAGTCTTTCAGCATCATATTGCGCGCTTAAGCTCAAAGTCGCGTACGATTTCGCCCGAAACCTACCTACAAACTGACCCGAATCAGATTATCGTAGACTACATGGCGTCTATGACTGATAGCTACTTTATGGCGCTGCATGAACACCTGTTCCCGCGAAGCAACCTGGTGGTCTTTGCGCGAGATTATTGCTCTGACCTGGCGGGTATAACGCCGCGGAGCCAGCATGCGGTGCATGATTGCGCGGATAAGGACTAAGCTATGGCTGGTTCAATTCGCCCTGAAGACATCCAAAAAGTTCGCGAGGCAACTGATCTGGTTGCCTTTATCGGCGAGCGCTCGCCCGTGAAGCAAAAAGGGCGTGATTTCTGGTGCTGCTGTCCGCTTCACAACGAGAAAACGCCGTCGTTTAAGATTGATCCAGCACTGCAGCTGTGGCATTGCTTTGGTTGTGGCGAAGGCGGCGACGCGTTTGACTTTGTCATGAAGACCGAAGGCTTATCATTTCCTGAGGCGGTGCGACGGTTGGCCGATCGGGCTCATATTGAGATCGAAGAGACTGATCAGGGAAAACCGCGCGTTGGCATGGATGTGAAGAACCGACTCAAGGCGGTTTGTGAGGCAACTGAGCAGTTTTATCACACGCAACTCATGCGCAGTCCCGCACCGGTTGCACAAGAAGCGCGCAGCTATTTGTCTTCGCGTGATTTAGGTGGGCAGGTTCCCAAAGACTGGCAGCTTGGTTTTGCGCCAGGAAATGGCGCGCTGGTGGCGCATCTGCAATCACTTGGGTTTAGCTTTGCGGAGATGGAGCAGGCAAACGTCGCGCTCAGGGCGAAGTCGGGCAATCAGATGCGCGATAGATTCTATAACCGCATCATGTTTCCAATTCATGATGTTTCGGGCGAATGCATTGCCTTTGGCGGGCGCGTTATTGGGCAGGGTGAGCCGAAATATCTCAACTCCCAAGAGACGCCAATCTTTCATAAATCTGAGGTGCTTTTCGGCCTTGATAAGGCGAAAGCCGCCATGGCTGCAAGTGGAGTTGCGGTGGTAACCGAAGGCTATACCGATGTTATTGCACTGCATGAAGCGGGTGTAAAAAACGTGGTAGCAACGCTTGGCACCGCGCTTACTATGCGCCATATTCGCATCCTCTCGCGGCATGCACAAAAGCGCATTGTGTATCTGTTTGATGGCGACGAAGCTGGTCAGCGCGCAGCTGATCGAGCTTTGGGATTTATTGATGAGTCGATGACGCCTGAGGCGGGACGCACGCGTATTGAACTGGTGGCGGTTACTCTTCCCGACAACTTAGACCCGGCAGATTTCGTGAAAGCGCGCGGCGTTGAAGCACTGCAAACCCTCATAGACTCTGCGGTACCGCTCGTGCAATATGGCATAGACCGACGTATTGCAAAGCATGACCTCTCGCACGCTGAAGGGCGAACGCGTGCCGCAAAAGAAGCGCTTGAAGTGTTGGCTCCCATCAAGGATTCGCTTTTGGCGAAGGACTACGCGCGTCAGATTGCAGGGCGCGTGCGGATGGAAGAGGCTGATGCGCTTGCGGTGCTTGCAACGCTTAAGCCACCTCGTCAGATGCGCGAAGAGGAGCAGCCTGTTGCAGATGCGCCGCAGGCACCTGTGCGCAAAAAGCAGTTCAGCCCGCAAGAAAAGAATCGTCGACGCCTTGAAGCGCAGCTACTTTCCCTGTTTGCCAAACGCTGTGACTTTGCGCTTGCGAATGTCTCAGCGCTGGCGCAAACACAGTGGCACGATCCGGTGCATGCGCGCATTGCTGAGGTGTTTTTGGACCAGTTTTCGCAAAACCCGCAGATCAGCTCTGCTGAATTGGTGAGTGCAGCAACGGCTGCTGTTTCTGTTGCTGGATCTCTTCTGACGAGGTCTTTGGGAACAGATCCAAAGACTAATCAGATACCCGATGAAGATCGCGTACTGTTTTTGATTGATGAGCTTTCCATTGGAGATATGGAAGAGGCCATTGCTGATCTACGCGCGCAGTTGGCCAGCCCCGCGCAACTTTCAAGTGACGAATATGACATGCTCTATATGACGGTTGCCGCCATGCAAAAAGACCTTATTGCCAAAAAAGCTACGAGAAAAATGTTGTGATGTTGTGATGAGTCGTGCTCGTGGCATTGACAAGGCGTTTAGTATGAAACCAAGCAATAAACATTAAAGGATGTGATGATATGTTAAGCGTAGTACTTTCTCCGGATCCGGGTTTGAACCAAGTGTGCGAAGCATGCGATGTCAGCGATAAATCGCTGCAAAAGCTTGCTAAGCAAATGATTAAAACCATGTACAAAAACGCCGGGTGTGGGCTTGCAGCGCCTCAGGTTGGCGTTAACAAGCGCCTCGTGGTTATTGATTGTGACCAGGATGAATCAGGCGAGCAAAACCCCATCGTACTTATCAATCCCACGATTGTTGAAACCTGGGGAGATCCTGAAGTTGCTGAAGAGGGGTGCTTGTCAATCCCTGGTATCTCTATTCCGATTTCGCGTCCGACCTCTGCACGCGTGCGCTTCTTTGACTTCGATGGCGAAGAATGGGAGATAGAAGGTGATGGGCTGCTTGGACGCTGTCTGCAGCATGAGATTGATCACCTTGATGGTATCACCATGTTTGAGCGCTGTGACCCGATGGATAGAATCACGGCTTTAGCTGAGTATGACCGCGCATTGGCGGCGGGTGCAAGGCCTGGCGAAACGTCGCTTTCCTAAGTGTGTAGGCGACGGAGTTTTGAGCTTTAATAAGGAAGATATATGCGAATAGTTTTTATGGGCACGCCTTCATTTGCTGCCGATATTTTGGAAGAGCTCTATTGGCACCATGAGATCGTTGGTGTGTTTACCAGGCCTGATGCGGTGCGTGGACGAGGCAACTCCCTGGAGCCTTCGCCAGTGAAAACCTGTGCGCTCTCGCACCAGACTAAGGTGTTTTGCCCGAAAACCCTTCGCGATGAGTTGGTATTGACGGCGCTCAAAGAGCTTGAGCCTGATGTGATTTGCGTTGCGGCATATGGCAAGATCTTGCCACCTGAGGTGTTATCAATTGCCCCGTTTGGTTGTCTTAACGTGCACGCGTCGCTTTTGCCACGTTGGCGTGGTGCTGCTCCCATTGAACGTGCAATTCTGGCGGGAGATGAGCAGGCTGGTGTGTGCATTATGGCTATGGAAGAAGGCCTGGATACGGGCGATTTCTGCATTAGTCGCGCAACTGATATTGCCGATAAATCCGCCGAGCGCCTCACTGCTGAATTGGCCTCGCTGGGTGCTCAAGCGCTTTTGTATGCGCTCAACGCGCTTGAGGCTGGTGCGGTTAAGTGGGTCGCGCAAGATGAGGCGGACGTTACCTATGCGGACAAAATTGAAAAGGGCGAACTGAATTTCGCTCTGGGTGATACTGCTGTAGAGCTTGCTCGTAAGGTACAAGCCTCAAGTGATGGCCATCCGGCGCATGTGCGAATGGCAGGGCGAGACGTGCGTGTGTTAGATGCGCGCGTTATTGAAGACGAAGAGGCGCCCACACTTGAAGCGGGAGAGCTTTTGCTGTGGCGTAAACGGCTTTTGGCAGGTAGTGCTGAGGGCTTACTTGAGATATTGCAGGTAAAACCTGCAGGTAAAAACGAGATGGATGGCAAGGCATTTGCTGCAGGCATTCAGGGAATCAAGCAGAACGTACAACCATGGGAGGAACTCAATGCCTGAGCAGAAATTTGACCGCAAACGATCAGACCGTCCGCGTGAGGATCGTCCGCGCGGAGATCGTCCGCAAAACGAACGTCCACGTCGCGGCAAAGCAAGCCCGGCACGTCTGGAGGCGCTTGCCGCATTGCGCGAAATTCGCGAGAAAGATGCCTATGCCCAAGAGGTGCTAGAGCGTACCGTTGATGTATCGACGATGTCTTCTGAGGACAGAGCTTTCGCCACCAAGATCGTGTTGGGTGTGGTGAGTAGCTCGGGTACCCTTGATGAGGTGCTCAATCAGCTGCTGGATAAGCCCGATCAGGTTTCGCCTGACGTGCGGGACGCGCTTCGCATTTCAGCCTATGAACTGCTCTTTTTGGACAAATCTCCGCACGCGGCGGTTGACCAAGGGGTAGAGCTCGTTCGCTCGGTGACACCTGCTGCAGCTGGTATGGCAAATGCGGTCCTTCGCAAAATTGTGCGCATCCGTTCAGGTTTTCCCTTTGGAGACCCGCGCGCAGACCTTAACGCGCTTGCGCGACTCTATGCATTCCCGGTGTGGTTGGCGAAGCTGCTCATTGCTGATTTGGGACTCCCTGAGGCAATGGAATTCATGCGTTTGTCGAACGAACAGGCGCCGCTCTTTGTGGGCGTGAATACCATTCGCTGTTCAGATACGGTATTGCAAAACACCTTCCATCGTCTGGACGAAACGGTTGATCAGGTGTTTTACGACGAAAAGCCCATCCCGGGGTGTTTTCGTGTGGCCGATACACGTGCGCTGCTCTTGCGCGGTGTGAAGCGCATGCTGACCTCAGGTCGCATTGTGGTAAGTGATGCGGCATCGCAGTTGGTGGCGTCGTCGGTATTTGGTGAGACCGAGCCCGCCTCGTTTTTGGAGATTGGCGCTGGTCGTGCCACAAAAACAATCCTGTTGCAAAGTGATGCCATGCGACGCTTTGGTCATCAGATTGAAAACTACACCACGCTGGATAACCGCCACTTTAAGACGAAGCTCTTGCGTCAGCGCATCGCTGAGTACGATGTTGTAGTCAAAGAGACGCTGACGGCGGATGCGCTCAAGCTTGATGACGTGTTTCAAGATGAGCGCTTCGACACCATCTTTATTGACGCTCCGTGTTCTGGTTTAGGTACGCTTCGCAGGCACCCTGAAATTCGCTGGAAGATTACGCCGCAAGACATTAAGATGTATGCGCAAACCCAGCTTGACCTGCTGAAAAGTGCGGCACCCTTTGTGAGCGACGGCGGTTCTTTGGTGTATGCCACCTGCACGGTTACCCATGCTGAGAACAACGGAGTGGTGCGCGCATTTTTGGAAAGCGATGCAGGTGCTGATTTTGCCCTGGCACCCATTAATGGCTCCTCATGTATTGCAACAAGGCTCACGCAAGGGTCAATGGATGCCCATTTCGCCGCACGCTTTGTGAAGCGCGGATAAATTTGCACCAAACGCCAGTTTTTAACGCGCGTGTAACAAAGCTGCACTACAATAAGCAAACTTGTCAACGAACAAGTATTCGCACATCACGATAGGGACGAAAGGAGGATCGCGTTATGGAACCAAACATCAAGGAGGTGGCCGGACGCATCCGAGCCCTGCGTGAAGATGTTGGCCTCACCATGCAAGAGATGGCGGATGCAACCGGCAGAAGTGTGAATGAATATGCCGCGCAAGAATCGGGCGAAGAAGACCTGTCATTTACTTTTTTGTACAAATGCGCGCAGCGTTTAGGAGTTGACGTTATTGAGCTTCTGACGGGCGAAAATCCGCATCTGTCAGGCTATTCGCTGGTGCGAGCGGCTGACGGTTTGTCTATCAAACGCCGTGCTGGTTTTGAGTATCTCCATAAAGCGCCGTATTTCAAGAACAAGCTGTGTGAACCATTTTTGGTAACTGCTCCGTATTTGGAGGAGCAGCAAGATAAGCCCATTCACTTGTCTTACCATGCAGGTCAAGAGCTTGATTATATTATTTCAGGCAAGATGCTGTTTGCCTATGAAGACCACGTTGAAACATTAGAAGCGGGGGATTTGCTGTTCTATGATTCAGGTCGTGGTCATGGCATGATTGCCACCGGGGGAGAACCGTGTGTCTTTCTTGCTGTCGTGCTGAAGCCGCAAGACGAAATTATATAGGCGCTGTTGCCATCCGTGGCAGCATGCGCCCTATAAGTGAGCGTCGTTGTTGGTTTTGCACGCGCATGTGCGCGCTTCAAGAAAGAGAAATACATCATGAGAGATATCAATCTTCGCTATGTTGACGAAGCATATAATGCTGATGGTTTGCTAGCTCAATTCAATATCACGGTTCCTGAGACCTTTAACTTTGGCTACGACGTCGTTGATGACATTGCAGACAATGACCCTGAGCGTCGTGCCATGGTGTGGTGTAATCCTGAAGGCGAAGAGCATATTTTCACCTTCGCCG
>CAJTML010000090.1 GCA_910577495.1 uncultured Eggerthellaceae bacterium | reverse complement strand
TTTTCGCCACGGTATAGTGATTGACCATGGAGTCCATGTTGCCTGCAGACACGAGAAAACCCAAGCGCGGCTCGCCAAAGACGCACACCGATGCGGGATCGTTCCAGTCGGGCTGCGCGATCATGCCAACCTTGTAGCCCTGCGCTTCCAAAACGCGCGTAATGATAGCAGCGCCAAACGAGGGATGATCCACATAGGCATCCCCCGATACGTACACGAAATCAACCTGCTCCCATCCGCGAGCAAGCATTTCTTCTTTGGTTATCGGCAAAAAGTCAGCCACGCCATACCTGGTCTCTTATTACTGCGTGCCCTCTTGAGACGCGCTCTCGGCGGGTGCATCGGGCGCTTCAGGTGCACTCGGCTGCGGCTCCGCGGACGCTTGCTCAACAGGTTGAGCTGGCGCTGTCTGCACGGGCGCTTGCTGCTGCGGCATCGGTGCGGGCTGCACCGGCACATACGGTTGCGGCTCAACAGGCGGCTGGGGCTGTGCCCACTGCTGCGGCTGAGGTTGCGGTTGCGGCGTCCACTGCTGCTGTGGTTGCTGCGACGCGTACGGCTCATAGGGTTGCTGGGGTTGCGGTTGAGCCTGCGCGGCAGCGTTATAGGGCTGCGGGCGAGCCGGAGCAATCGGCAGCGGCATATCTTGCGGACCCCATTCATTAACGCGCATCTGGGACGTCCAATAACCCAACGCACGAATCACCATCATGTCAATAAAGACTGATACGACTGCGGCGATATAGCCAACCACCAGCAGCAAGAGCAGCAGACCAACACTACCCATGCCCAGACCCATGAGGTGATGAAGCGAGTAATTCGTTGCATAGCCATAGCCATACGAAGCTCCTGCGACAACACCGATAAACACAAAGATGATGACAAAGACCAGCACCGCAATGACAATACCCGTAATTAACCCAAAGAGGATGGCCATACCGACAATCTTGAGCAGACCCTTCGGGTCAAAGCGAATCATCTGCCAGATCTTATCAACCTGAAAACCTGAGCTGAGCGTTCCATAAATGCTCATACGAGCCCAGCTGGCATAGTTAATAAGCGTGAGAAATATACTCAACGCCAAAACCACGACAGAACTGGTGAGCGCCAGTCCCATGAGGCTGCCCATAAAGTGGTAGCCGCCGTTCCCATAGGCAGCAAATGAGCCCAAGGCATTAGTGCCATCCAATAAACCCTCAGCTACACTGACAATGATGCCCACCACGACACTCACCAACAGCGCGAAAAAGCCAAGCTTGTAGAGGTTGCCCTGTTCATTCCCAAAGATATGAGCCGGCAGCGGCGTCTTATAACCCCACGCAATCTCACGAGCCCAATTGAGCAAATAACCATACACCACAATGGTGCCAAAAATGGGAATCAGGCTTACCAGAGCCAGCAACAGCAGCTTGCCAAACCAATTTGGCGACTGCTTAATATCTGCCCATGCGGTCTTTGCATACTCAATGGTCATCGTTTGCTCCTTTTAAGCTCAACACAGATGCAGCTTTCATACCTTATGCGATTATCCATCTTATCAGATGCCCACACCACTCAATACACAAAGAAAGCGCCGCAAGCTATTTGCGACGCTTTCTTAATCAAAGCTTAAGCTACACGTAATAAATAAGCGTGATTACTTAAGGGTAACAGCTGCACCAGCCTCTTCCAGTTGGCCCTTGATTTCCTCAGCCTTGTCCTTAGCAACACCCTCCTGAATGGTGGTCGGTGCACCCTCAACAGCCTCTTTAGCCTCTTTCAGGCCAAGACCGGTGATCTCACGAACAACCTTGATAACAGCGATCTTGTTGTCGCCGAAGCCCTCGAGAACAACGTCGAAGTCGCTCTTCTCTTCAGCAGCACCCTCGCCACCAGCAGCCGGAGCAGCAGCAACAGCAACCGGAGCAGCAGCAGAAACGCCGAAGGTCTCCTCGATGTCCTTAACCAGCTCAGATGCCTCAAGCAGTGACATTTCCTTTAAAGCTTCAATGATCTCTTCACGAGTAACAGCCATTGTTCTTTCCTTTCATAGGTCCGATCTCTGTGAGACCGGTTTCATGTTTTCTCAATGCGACGCACATGCGTCAAGTTGTCAGTGCGCAGCGTTCATCACGCTGCTAAAGGTGTGCGACATCTCACGCCGCACGTTTGCTTATGCAGCCTTCTGATCTGAGAGAGCCTGCATAACCTGTGCCAGCTGGCGCGGCACGCCGTCGATCGTCGTCGCGAGACCACGAGCAACACCAGAAATTGCGCCGGCAATTTGAGCCATGAGCTCTTCGCGAGAAGGAAGAGAAGCAATAGCCTCTACCTCAGCAGCTGAAACAGCTGCGCCTTCCATCAAGCCGCCCTTGATAACAAGGTTGTCATTACCTTTGGCGAAATTCTTAACAGCTTTTGCTGAAGCAGCAACGTCTGAACCAGAGAAGATAAACGCGCTCGGGCCCTCCAAAATATCATCAAGGGTCGGCAGTTCAGCTTCGGTCAGAGCGATGTGCATAATGGTGTTCTTGTACACCTTCATGCTTGCGCCTGCTTCACGAATTGCGTTGCGCAGTGCCTGGCTTTCCTTAACGGTCAGACCGCGATAGTCAACTACCCAAACTGCGGGGCAATCTTCCAAGTCAGACTTAATGCGCGAAAGTTGATCAATGTTCTGTGCGTTTGGCATCCTGTACACCTCCTTTTCAAGCAAATCGCGTTCCGCCCTTTTTGAGGGTGGGTCGCTTCACTTGAAAAGAAAACGACCCCCGCACACAGACGGAGGTCGCAGTATTCAACAGAGCGAATCATGCTAACCACCTCGGCGGGCCGCTTGTGCGATTAAACCTTCAGCGCTTTTCGCACCTCCGGTACCTGCTGTCTTTAGTAGCGGAACATTTTTGTATTCACGAACTGTCCTTTTCAACCACACAGGTTCAAAACGACAGCCCATATATTTTAGTAAATCTCACAAACCTGTCAAGCTTTTCGTACCCAACAGGTTCACTAAGTCATCACAAGGACCTGTCAGCTCTTATGACGTCGTTTTCGTGTCATCACCTGCGGCTACCTCTTCAGGCGTTTGCGGCTGATCATTTTGCTCAACCGGTGCTTCTTCAGGCTCACCTGAAACGGTTTCTTTCTGCGTCACCGTCTCACCGCTTGCCAGCGTGCCGCCCAAGATCTCATACACCGGCGACGCCGAAGCACCTTCGGTTTCTACATACGTGAAGTTAATGGTGTCACCGACCGCATAGCCTACGATGTCCAAAAGCCCTGGCAGCGCGAAGTCAAAGATTTCGCCATCTTCGCCCTCAATGGTCAGATAGAAGTGCGTGTTGCCCTCAATAACTGCCTGATTCATGGAGCGAATCACGCCTTTAACTGTCACCACGTCGGTGGCGCCACCTTCGCCCTCAGCAACCACCCCATTGGTTGCCAGCAGTGCCTCATACGCCTTCTGCGTGTCAGCCACCGTGTCACCCACCGCAACATTTTGGTAGCGCTGGATATCAATCATGGCGAATTTCTTCACCAAGCCAGCACCGTCTTTGAGCGCCATAAAGTACGTCGGCTGATTTGACACATTAATGAGCAGCGGGAACGTGGCGGTATAGCGAAGGTTTTGCACCTGGCCTTCAGCCGAATCCATGGCCGAATCCTCCGTTGCACCCGAAACACTATAGAAGTGGCTCTCTTGCGTGCGCTGGTTGACCAACACAAAGCCGATAATGGAGTTGTCAGCCGTTGCCGAGGTCACACCCGTGTACACCCAAACGTCGTCATCTTTGGCAATGTAGTTATATCCAAGCGTGCCATCGGTACCAGGCGTTGTGCGTACCACGCCTTCCTGACCCAAGAATGAGTTTAGCCAGCCATTGTTATAGGAGCCCCACCAGTTGTACTGCTGAATGAGCAGCTCTGCCGGGAATACGCGGTCAACCCACTCCAGGCAGTCCTCAATAGCCAAGTCCTGGCACTCGCCGGTGGTTGCATCGCAGAGCACCACCCGGTCAATCGTTTGTCCACCGAACAGGCCAATTGTGAAATCCTTTACCGGGCAGATCCACCACGGATGACCGTCTTCGTCAATCTCAAATGACTTCTCATCAAACATGTAGAAGGGGTACTTGAGCTGCACGTGCCTATCAATATTGCGAACAAGCGGCTCACTTTGCGAGTAGTGAATGGGGTTATCACCCAAACGCACGATCTCGGCATCTTGGGTGGTCATATTAACCAGCGCATAGGCCGGAATGCCCCCTTCGCGATTCGTAAACCACTTAAACAGGTCAGCATAGCCAAGCGGGCTCACGCGCACCGGTGTGCCCTGATAGTTAATCTGGCTATAGAGCGTTGACACCTCAAACTGGCTGACGTACTCCGGAATGGATCCCATCTCACGATTACCCAGCAAAATAGCCGAATTGCGGTCAATCACGGGAATCTCTGAGTAGTTCACCTCTTTGATGTCCTGGGCGAATTCAAGCGTGTCGGTCTTGAGCACACTTGAGTACTTCTCCGCGTTACCCGGGAACAGCGGCAGCGACAGCAGCGCGCCCAACAGTCCGAGCACTACCACCGCCACAGGCACATACGACGCAATCTTAAATGCCTTCGCTTTGCCCTCATGAGCCGTTACCTTTTTCGACCCATTCTTATAGCTCTTTGACTTGCTCCAGAACAAGATAAAAAGCGGCAGCAAGATAAAGATGCAGACAAACATCCAGGTATCGGTGCTGTGGATGTTGATAGGCGGATGGAACCACCAGTATGCCGCAAGCGCCACAATGATCAGCACGATAGCTGCAATAATGATGGCGCGCGTGCCCCAGTTGGCCATTTTATCCGCGAAGGGAATCTCCACGTGCGGATGCGGCGGCTTGTTGCCACCCGCACCACCCGAGCCGCCCGCGCGACCCGATCCGGTGTCTGACCCGGGCGTTTGCGGCTCCGAAAACGGAGTATCGGCGTCAAACCGACCATCCATGTTTATGCCTGATTGCTTGAGGGCTTCAATAAGGTTCTCGAACCCTGAATTTTGCTTCATATTCCTTCGCTCTCTGTATCTGTGGGCACCTAGCTTGCCAGCTGCCTGAGCACATACTGCAAGATGCCGCCGTGCTGCATGTAGTACCCCTCCGTAGGCGTATCTACTCGCACCATAACATCAAACGTGCGCTGATTGCCCTGCGTGTCCGTTGCTGTCACCGAAGTGATAGCTGGATTGGGCAGCCCCGCGCTAAAATCAACCGGCGCCACATCAATGCGCTCCGTGCCATCCAGCCCCAGCGTCTGCGCGTTTTCGCCGTCCATAAACTGCAGCGGCAACACACCCATGCCAATGAGGTTAGAACGATGGATGCGCTCGTAGCTCTCCGCAATTACCGCGCGCACGCCCAAAAGCGCAGGTCCCTTGGCCGCCCAGTCACGGGAAGACCCCGAGCCATACATCTTGCCCGCCACAACCACAGCGCCCACCTGGGCATCTTCATAAGCAACCGCCGCGTTAAAGAGCGGTTCAATCTCTTGGGTCAGCGCATTGCGCGTCCAGCCGCCACGCCTGCCCTCAGCCAGCTCGTTTTGCAACTTCACGTTGGCGAAGGTGCCACGCATCATCACCTCGTGATTGCCACGACGCGAGCCATACGTGTTAAAGTCCTTAACTGAAACGCCGTGATCTTCCAGATAAGCCGCAGCCGGCGAATCAAGCGCAATTGAGCCTGCAGGTGAGATGTGGTCGGTCGTGATGAAGTCGCCCAACTTCGCCAAAATGCACGCACCCTCAATGGGGGCAGCAGCGGTAGGTTCTTTCTCCATGCCGTCAAAGTACGGCGCGCGACGCACATACGTTGAGCGCTCATCCCACGCAAACGTATCACTCGGATCACTGCCAAGCTCTTGCCAGGCCACATCACCCGCATACATATCGCGCATGCCCTCTTCATAGAGTTCGCGCGTCACAAACTTGTCCACCAGCTCATTGATCTCAGCATTGGTCGGCCAAATATCCGCCGCATACACCGACGTACCATCAGCGCGCTCACCAAGCGCCTCATGAGCAACATCCACATCCATAAAGCCCGCCAGCGCATACAGAATCACCGTTGCCGGCGCGCCCAAATAGTTTTGCGACACATCCGGTGAGATACGACCCTCAAAGTTGCGATTACCCGAAAGCACGCTTGCTAGCTCAATCTGATCAGCAATCTCATGAAGCTCAGGGCGAATGGGGCCAGAGTTACCAATACAGCTCATGCAGCCAAAACCACACGTGTAAAAGCCCAGCTCGCGCAAGCCATCCAAAAGGCCTGCACGCTCAAGCAGCAACTCGGTTGCCTTTGAGCCTGGCGCCAAAATAGTCTTAACCCACGGTTTCGGGCGAAGACCAGCCTCCGCTGCCTTCTTCGCCACCAGACCCGCCGCCAGCATCATGGCCGGGTCAGTTGCCGTCGTGCAGCTAGTTACCGCGGCAATTGCCAGTGCACCATCGCGCAGCTCGGTAGGAGTGCCATCCACATCCACCGTCACGCGACCCTCACGATCCACCCCGCGCTCATCGCAAATCTCAGCGAAACGCTTCGCCATAAACTCAAACTCAATGCGATCATGCGGACGAGACGGACCGGCAAGCGAGCGCTGCACACTTCCCAAGTCAAGTTCGATAACCTCCGAATAAACGCGCTCTTCTTGCCCCTGCTCATACCAAAAGCCCTGCGCCTGCGCATACGCGCGCACCAGCTCAACTTGCTCTTGGCTGCGACCCGTCAACGTCAAGTAATCAATAGTTGCCTCATCCACCGGGAACAACGTGCACGTGCAGCCATACTCAGGCGTCATATTTGAAATGCACGCACGCTGCGTAGCGCTCAGCGACGCAAGACCCGGTCCAAAACACTCAACAAAGCAGCCAACCACACCAGTTGCGCGAAGCATCTGCGCAAACGCCAGCGAGACATCCATGGCGCTCACGCCTTCTGAGAGCTCACCAGTCAGGCGAACGCCCACCACGCGCGGCACGAGCGTGGTAATTGGCTGTCCCAGCGCAGCTGCTTCAGCCTCAATGCCACCAACGCCCCAGCCCAGCACGCCAATACCATTGGCGGTCGGCGTGTGGCTGTCGGTACCCACCAGTGTGTCAAAGTAAGCCACTGTGGACGCTTCAGCACGTGCCGGATCGTTCACACCCGCGCCTGCCTCACCGGGCTTGGCGGTCATTACCACCGGCGCGAACGCCTCTATGTTGAGCTGATGGCAGATACCCACTCCAGGCGGCACAATACGCACGTTGTCGAATGACTGCTGCGACCACTTCAAAAAGTCATAGCGCTCACGATTGCGCTCAAACTCAAGCGTCATATTTTTCGACATAGCTGACCCACAACCCGCCACATCGGCGATGACCGAGTGATCAATGACCAGGTCGCACGGGATTTGCGGATTGATGCGCTTGGGATCTCCACCCAAATCAGCGCATGCTTCGCGCATAACTGCGAAGTCTACAAACACCGGCACACCGGTGAAGTCCTGAAACAATACGCGTGCAGGCGAAAACTCAACTTCGCTTCCAACGACACCCGACGTGCCCGCCTCAATAATGCGATCTGCAAGCATCTGCGCAGCATCATCACTCTCCGCCTTGCGAAGCACGTTCTCCAGCAAAACGGTGAGCGAGTACGGCAGCTTCTCAGCGCCCTTGCATCCAGCAACAGGATAGTAGGTATAAGCCTTGTCGCCCACCTTCAAGATATCCGCATACCGGCTTTGTGCCATGGTTCGTCTCCTCCTAAAACCAAAAGACTCTTCATATGACAAGCGGGCGAAACACCCGCTGTATACATTCCTATTTGACGTTATCCAATACCGCTTGGGACTTTCGCTTCAACCAGCCTCGACCGATCTCCGCATCAAATCGCACGCGGTTTGCCAGCTGCTCCTTCACGTCTTTGGAAAGCTTACCTTGCGAAAACTCTACAACGGCACTGAGCATGTCTTGGTACTCGAGATCACCGTGGCAGCACTGAATGCCCTCATCAATAAAGGGCCAGATACGCTCTGAGCGAGCCTCTGTTGTAGCACCAAGCTTGCACATGAAGCGCATAGCGGCCAAACGCACCGGACCGTTCTTTTCATCAAAGAGCGCAGGCTCGGCGCCCGGAAGCGCTTTATCACACACACGTGAATCCTGCGGAACAATTTGCGTCAAGATGTCTAAGCACTCCCAGCGCGTTTGTGCCTCAGGACGGTTCAATGCATCCACCAATTCCGCGTGATACGGAATGACTTTATCAATATCATGGTGAGCCACCAGTGCCAACGCCGCAGCGGCGGTCTGACGCTCTCTGCGTGATGAACCTGCTAGCGAATCAATAAGTTGTTGAAGTTTCTCATCCGAGGCAAGTGCCTCAGTTGCCAGACGATCTAGTTCTTCTGTTTGTTCACTCATATAATCCCTCTGCAATCTCTGCTTAGGTATACGTATCCCACTTTAGGTGAACCTTTATTATAGAGCTTTCTGCTTATCTATAGGTCGAACGCGCCGACCAATCGACCGACCGCAACCTCAAGCGGAGACATTCTGGATGCTCGATCGAAGCAGACTACTACCATTAGCTCCAACCCGCTAACATCCCCAAAATACAAAAGCGTCCTTTGTGAGCGCGACTTCCCGTCCTCCCACAGCCTGACGCTGTAGTACTTTAGGCGATGGCGGGCTTAACTACCGAGTTCGGAATGGGATCGGGTGATC
>CAJTML010000089.1 GCA_910577495.1 uncultured Eggerthellaceae bacterium | reverse complement strand
CCGTTAAGCGTGGCATCGTGTGGGTCGATGTTTATTAACCCGCCTGATGGATCAGCTGGCCAGCTCATTGATGGTGCTGGTTGCAAGGGCTTGCGCGTGGGGGGAGCATGTGTGTCAGACATGCATGCAAACTTTATTGTGAATGAAGGAAGGGCAACCGCGCATGATGTGGTAGCTCTGATTGATCTGGTGCAAACGAAGGTGTTTGAGTGCTATGGCGTCAAGCTTAAACCGGAAGTCCGCTTCCTCGGGTTCGCGTAAGCAACCCAAAGCTCCGCGCGCCTCAAAACAGCAGACCGCGCGCACAAAATCCAAGACAAAGGGCGCTTCGCGTGCCGCTTCGGCGCGCACCGTGTCTCGTGGCGCGTCGCGCACCTCATCACGTGGTTTTGCGCCCGCGTCAGCACCTGCGCGCTCATCTCAGTCGACGCGCTCGCGCACCCCGCGCCCAACCGCTCCTGTTCGCAGCGTCAATCCTTCGCGCACGCCACAGGTGAGTTCAGTTCGCATCGGGGATATCGAACGCACCAAGCGCAACGCCCGCGTGAAGCGACGCTACCAGCGCTACCTTGTCTTTTTGGGGGTCATTGCCGCTTTGGTCAGCGCGCTTGCTATTGGTGCGGTTGCGGTCTATAACTCCAGCTTGTTTACTATCGAAGAAGTCAACATCCAAGGTGTAGAGCACTTGACCACCGAAGAGATGCAAGCGCTTGCGGGTGTGCCCGTAGGAACAACGCTTCTGCGCGTTGATGCGGCGGGTATCAAAAACTCGCTTCTGCGCGATGCATGGGTGGAAGACGTGAGCGTGAATCGCATCTTTCCCAACACCCTTGAGATCTCGGTGACCGAGCGCACGGTTGCTGCTATTGTGGAAGTGCCTACGCAAGACGCAAAAAGCACGCAGGCCTGGGCAATTGCCTCTGACGGTATGTGGCTGATGCCCATTCCGAAAGCGGGTACCGAGGCAGCCGCGCGCACCTCATCAACCATCTATAAAGATGTCGAAGAAACGCTCCATATCATTGATGTGCCGTATGGCACCGAGGCTGAGGTGGGGCAGTACTGCACCGATGCCAACGTCAACAACGCACTTGCCGTTGTTGATGGATTGACCACTGAGCTGGCTGATCGCGTAACTTCGGTGAAGGCAACAGATCCCGAATCAACCACCCTCACGATTAAAGATGGGCCAGACATTGTCTTTGGTACCGCTGAAAACATTCGCGAAAAAGAGCGTGTGTGCTTAGAGATTATGGACGAACACCCTGATGGCGTGGCTTATATTAATGTGCGCACGGTTGATCGTCCCACGTGGAGATCGCTCTAGACGCGCCCGCGCATTTCGCCATGTCTTTGCCGCCGCTCGGCAGATATGTATTTCTCCTTGTCATTGTGGTTTATTACGTTTGCATTGCGTATGTGTTCGTGTACAATGTTTGCTTATTGTGCAGACAACTAACGCAGTGTCAAGCTGTATAAACGTAGCAGGTGTGGAGGAAACGATGCCAAAAAACATTGGGGAAGACTTGGCGGTTATTAAAGTCGTTGGTGTTGGTGGTGGCGGCACGAATGCTGTTAACCGCATGGTTGAAGCCGGCGTTAAAGGCGTTGAGTTTATCGCTATCAACACAGATCGTCAGGCACTTCTTATGTCAGACGCCGATCGCACCATCCACATCGGCGAAGAGTTGACGCGCGGCTTGGGCGCTGGCGCAAACCCTGAGGTGGGTTGCCAGGCAGCTGAAGAGAGCCGCAACGAAATTCGCGAGGCGCTTGCTGAAGCGGATATGGTATTTGTTACCGCAGGTGAAGGCGGCGGTACCGGTACGGGTGCTGCACCGATCATCGCAGAAATTGCGCGCGAAGAAATTGGCGCTCTGACGGTTGGTATTGTGACCAAGCCGTTCTCGTTTGAGGGTCGTACGCGTCGCAACCAGGCAGAGCAGGGTATTGACCTGCTGTCTCAAAAAGTTGACACGCTCATTGTTATCCCCAATGACCGTTTGCTGGAGATCGTGGACAAAAAGACCAGCATGCTGGATGCCTTCCGCATTGCTGACGACACGCTTCGCCAGGGCATTCAAGGCGTGACTGACCTCATTACTATCCCGGGTGTTATCAACCTTGACTTCGCTGACATCCGCACCGTTATGAAGGATGCGGGCACCGCTATGATGGGCATCGGTATCTCATCTGGTGAGAATCGCGCGCTGGATGCGGCTCAGCAAGCTACCAACTCAAACTTGCTGGAGGCCTCCATTGCGGGTGCTTCTCGCGTGCTGTTCTCAATTGCGGGCGGTCCTGATCTGACGCTGACCGAAGTTGATGAGGCAGCTCGTACCGTTGAGGCGTGCGCTGATGAGAATGCAAACATCATCTATGGTCAAATCATTGACGAAGAGATGGGCGACGCGGTTCGCATCACCGTTATTGCAACGGGCTTCAAGATGAACCAATCACGTCAGGGTGGTTTTGATTCACTGCGCGGCGGCCTGTTTGAGCAGACCACCACGCCGGAGCCAACGCTGACCAGCACGTCGGTTTCGCGTCCTGATATGACCAAGACCACCGGTCGTTTTGACGACGAGGACTACATCCCGGACTTCTTGAAGCGTCAGCAGCGCTAAGCAGGTCCGAGAGCGAATCTTGGCCATGGCTGTGACACAACAGCTACCAAATCCAACCTTGCGCGCGCGCCTTTTTGGCGCGCGTTGTATTCCTGCGCTGACTGATGAGGCGCTCTTTGAGCAGGCGGGCGTCCGCATTGCTTTTACCACGCGCACAGGAGGGGTGAGCGAGGCGCCGTATGCATCGCTCAATCTCGGCGCACATGTGGGTGATGGTCTTGCCTGCGTGCAGCAAAACCGCGCGCGCATACTTGAAGCGCTGGGAGCGCCTTCTGAGCACATGATTGTGCCCAACCAAGTGCACGGGTCAAACCTGGTTGACGTAGCATCAGCTGACCCGTCAGCGCTCACACACGCTCAAGCGCTGGCAACTGAAGGCGCTGATGGTGTGGTGGTGACGTGTGCGGATGTGAGCGCGCTGCTCTGCTTTGCGGATTGTGTTCCGGTGATTCTGGTGGCACCCACTGGCACCTTTGCTGTGGTGCACGCTGGATGGCGCGGCGTTATGGCACGCATTGCACCTACCGCACTCAATGAGCTTGCGGATGTTGCATTCGCCCCCACAACAGGCAAAGCTCCCGACTCAGCCGACAGTGCGGCGTTTAAGCGCGCGTGCAATATCTACATTGGACCGCATATTTGCGCATCCTGTTTTGAAACAAGCGAAGAGCTTGCTCATCAGTTTGCCGACACCTTTGGCATGTCGTGCGTACCTGATAGCAGGCATGTTAACCTTACTGAAGCACTGCGCGTAAGCCTGGTAGAGGCGGGCGCGGATCCCGCACGCATTGTGGATGCGTGCGCGTGTACCAAAGAGCATACTGATACGTACTATTCGTATCGCGCAGAAGATGGCGTGTGTGGCAGACACGGCGCCATTGCTTACAAAAAGGAGTCATAACGTGTCTTTTCGCGAGCATTATGAATTGGTAAAAGCTGAGTGCGAGGCAATTTGTGTGGCACACGGCCGAGACCCGCATGCGGTCAATATTGTGGCGGTCTCAAAGACGGTCGGGTTGCCCGAAATTGAAGCGGCGGTGGCAGCTGGTGCGCACAATTTTGGCGAAAACCGCCCCGATATGCTGGCCGATAAAGCGCGCGAACTGCCTGATCAGACGTGGCATTTTATCGGTAACATCCAATCGCGCAAGATCGAAGAGATCGTGCAGTATGCAACGCTGGTGCATTCGCTCTACCAGCCTCACCATGTGGCGAAGTTTGACGCGGCTGCAGCGGCGCTGGGTAAGGTGCAAGACGTGTTGTTGGAAGTAAACGTGTCGGGCGAAGAGAGCAAAAGTGGCTTGGCACCCGATGAGGTTGCGTCCATGCTTGAGGTGTGTGCGGGTTATCCGCACGTGCGCGTGCGCGGGCTTATGACCATGGCGCCTCAGGGTAACGCTGACATTGCGCGGGATTGTTTCGCCGCATTAGCGCAGCTGGCAAAAGAGCTCAAAGCGGGCATGGAACCAGCAAATGCCCAGTATTTCAATGAACTTTCTATGGGTATGAGCGAGGACTGGCGCGAAGCGGTGGCACAAGGCGCTACCATAGTGCGCATCGGTCGTGCGCTGTTCGCCGAGGATTTTGCTGAGGTGCACACGCAAGCTTGAGTGAGGTCGCTTACTTCTAAAGACCAAAAAACGCAGCGACACTTTGGGTGTCGGAAAGAAAACGGAGCAGGTAATCTTTATGGAGTTGCCGCGATGAGAGAAATCGGAGCACGGTATGTTCGACGGACTGAAATCTAAACTTGGTTTTGCCGAAGCTGAAGAGGATGTTGTTGAAGAGAGCTACTTTGACGACGCCGCTGATGACGAGTATGGCGAAGGCTATGATGAATTCGCTGAGTATGGTCCGAGCTATCAGGCACAGGAGAGCTATCGAGATCGCACGTCGGTGCGCGAAAGCTACGATCGCTACTCAAATCCCAGTATTCGCCCGGCTCATGCAGCACCGCGCCGTGAGGGTTCTTCGCCGCGCTTGGTTTCCATTGAAGATGTGCGCGCACGCACGCAGATTCCTGAGAGTTTAAACCGCGACCCGCTGCCGCCGCGACATGTCAGCAGCGCGTCTTCGTCGCGTTATCAGTCTGAGCGCACGATGGTGGATCCGGCGGTGTCGGCACATGCGGGAACGCCGAATGCACGCGCGCAAGCAAGCGCCGCCAGTGCGGCTAGTGCAGCAACTGCAGCCAGCGCTGCCACGCAAGCCAGTGGGCTTGGTGCTGCTCAAGAGCGTTCCGAGAGCTTGAATTCGCTCTTTTCGCCCACCACTGAGAGCGCCTCGGCCTCGTCGCGCGCATCTGAAAGTCGCGCTTATGACCCCTATGATGCTTATTCTGGATCTGTTACGGGTAAGCACACGCCAACGCGTTCGCTGACGGTCATTAAGCCGGCAAGCTACGCGGAAGCAGAGCGTGTCGCAAAAGCGCTCAAAGCGGGAGATGCGGTGGTGTTAGCACTTCGCAATACGCCTGATACGCTGGCAAAACGCATTTTGGACTTCTCCTTTGGCGCCTCTAGTGCGCTGGATGCAAGTGTTGAGTGCATTGCTGATAAGGTGTTCGCCATCAGCAAGGGTGCCGCGCTTTCGCAAGCAGAGCTGACCTCGCTGAAAAACCAGGGAGTGCTGTAATGGGGAAGCGTGCGTTGTTTGAGACAGACGGAGCCGCACCTCGTGTGGTGATCATCGGCGGCGGCAAAATGGGCGAGGCCATTTTGAGTGGCTGGCTTGCACAAAACGAGGGCGTGCTGTCGGCGCTTTCGCCGGAAAGCTTTGTCGTAGTTGATCCGGGCGAAGAGCGCAGGGCGTATCTTGAGGATACCTATCAGGTGAGCTGTCTTGCTGATGCTCGTGAAGTATCTGCGGAAGCTGATGTGGTGGTGTTGGCGGTAAAGCCGCAGGTTATGATGGATATGCTGGCAACCATTCAGGACAAACCTGAATTCGCCAACGCGCTGTTTGTCTCTATTGCAGCTGGTTTGACCACTGAGCGTTTGGAAGAAGCACTTCCGGGCGGCGCTCACTTGGTGCGTGTTATGCCGAATACACCGCTTATGGTGGGTAAGGGCGCATCGGGTGTGTGCGGCGGAAGCTGTGCAGATGCAGACGAAGTGGCGCTGGTGCGCGATCTGTTTGGCGCGCTTGGCGTTGCGCGCGTGGTGGATGAAGCCGATATGGATGCGGTTTGTGCTGTCAGTGGTTCAGGGCCGGCATACGTGGCTGCCATGGTTGAGGCGCTGCGTGATGCGGGTGCTCAGCTTGGACTGGATGCCCAGGTGGCAGAGGACTTGGCGCTGCAAACGGTGTTTGGCACGGCGTCACTAATGCTTGAGACCGGACAGAGTCCTGAGACGTGTCGTGTGGCAGTTTGCTCTCCAGGTGGCACCACGCTTGCCGCGCTTGATGCCATGTATGCGGCTGGTTTTAATCACGTATTCGAAGCGGGCGTTTCTGCTGCTGCCCGTCGCTCAAAGGAGCTTTCTGCATGTTAAGTCGTTTGATTATTTCGCTCGCTGATGCGTATAGCATGATCATCTTTGTGTATGTCTTGCTGTCGTGGTTTCCCACGGATCGCGGGCTTTTGGCGGATATCAACCGTGTTTTGTCGCGGTTGTGTGATCCGTACTTGAACCTTTTCAAGAAATTATTGCCTCCAATTGGAGGTATGGTGGACGTTACCCCCATTATTGCGCTGCTTGTACTACAATTGGGGTCACGTTTGCTGGTAAACTTACTGTAAGTGTGTACATACGGCCACGTTGAGTTAAGACGAAGGGAATACAGATGGCTATCACGTCAGAAGAAATTCACAACCAAAGCTTTTCCATTGACCGCAAAGGATACGACGTTGACGAGGTTGACGTATTCCTGGAGCACGTGGCAGACGAAATTGATGGTCTGAATAACGAAATCGTCTATCTGCAGGGCAAGCTTGATGAGAGCAAGTTTGACGGCTTTGATCGTCCGGCAAGCGCACAGGCCACCTCAGATGGTGAACTGATGACCGAAAAAGATGCGCGCATTGCTGATCTTGAGAGCCAGCTTGAGGCCAAGAAGGCTGACGACAATGCTATTGCGCAGGCGCTCATCATCGCTCAGCGTTCAGCTGATGAGATCATCTCCAACGCAAACGTTCGCGCTGCTACCACCATCAAGGAAGCAGAGGATGAGGCTCGTCGCATTGTTGACAAGGCTGAGGCGGACAAACAGAAGGTACTTGACGCTATCAAGAAGCTGGAAGATGACCGTGAAGATGCTCGTGAGGCATACAAAGACCTGCTCACGGACTTCATTGGTGATGCAACGCGCAAGCTTGCAGAAATTGGCGAAACTGCCCCGGCAGAGCTTGGAAACTACACGTCATCTACGGTTAAAGCAGGCAGCCATGCTGCTTCTTGGTCACAGGCTCCCATGGAGGAGGTAGAGGCAACCGTCGCAAGCTACACCACGCCTATTTCATCAACGGGTGCTGTAGCTGCAGCTGCTACGGTGGTGCCGTCAAGCGTTGAGAAAGACCTCTCTGGTTTTGGCGACGCTGACGATGACTTTGAGTTCGAAGAGATTGACTAACGTCTCAAAGCGCTTATCGTGCTAATACTTGAGAGCCGGCCGTGTGTCGGCTCTTTTTTTGTGTCCGAAATTATGACTAGTTCGCATAGTGAATAGAGACCGTTGGTGCTGATAAAGGCACCAATTTGCGGTAAATAATTTCGCTGAAGCCTTGAGCGATCCCGTGAGCAAACGTATAATGTTGTAAATTTGGCAACGATTGAACAATGGCTCTGTAACAAAATGAGGTTACTAGAGCCTTATCCGCGTTATACGACCTGCGGTGTTCGTTCGCCACATAGATGAGGTGAAAACGTTTCACGGAAATGAGGAGTAGATACATGAAGGCTCAATCAACGAAAACAAGAGCAATCACACGAAGTTTGCTTGCCGTTGTTTTGGCGTGCGGGCTCATGATGCCAAACGTCGGACTTTTGGCATATGGCGAAGAGCAGACCAGCGCGCCTGAGCAAACGCAGCTTGCTGCTGACGTGCAGCTGGATGGCGGCCAAGCACAGGATGAGACTGCGGCTGACGAGGCTGTTGCTGACGAGGCTACAGATGTGGTGGAACTGGAGACCGAGCATGTCGAGGTTGCGGTAGAGCCGGAAGCGGGCGCCACAACGTCTGAGGCGGGAGTGACACCGCAAACGCCCCTGTCAAACTTGGCGCAGGTAACGGCAGTAGAGCTTGCAGCACAAACGGATACGGATACGCCAGCTCCGCAAGCTGATGCTGATGGTTACACTGACTATAGTGGCTTGTCCATTGCGGGCGGTACACCCGGTGTTGACTATGCGCTTGAAAACGTGGTGAGCACGTCGGTGGGCCGTGGACAAACCGAGTCTGACACCACCTATTACGACAACGGACGAAACCTTCCTGTTGGTGGAAGTCTTTCTACCACTATTCCTTCTATCGTGATTAAAAAAGACGGTACGTATCGCATCAAAAACACCAATGGCGTAGCTACTGCCGTAGGCACCTCCATTCGGGTAGAGGCGGGTGTTAAAGCTGATATTACCTTTGAAGGTGTAAATATCACGAGCTACATGCCCTTCAACATGGTGACCAATTCCCATAAGAGTGGCAATTTGACGACTGAGATTACCGGAGATGAGGTAACCGATAAAACAACGGTACATCTGACGCTTGCAGATGGTACGACCAATACGTTGACCAGCAATTATTTTGCGTCAGTTTCATCGGGAAGCACTCATATTTCCTATCAATTCCCAGCCCTGCGCTGCGGTGAGGGTTCAGTGCTCACTATCGATGACGCGGTTCGCAACGTTGACATTAATGGCAATCCCATCACGCCAAAGGATGGCATTATTCCCGCGAATACGGTCTACATCAATCGCGATGGCATTCAGACTACCTCAACTGGTGTAGGTAAAGATCTTGAGTCTTCGCTCTCTAATCTTGAGAGCCGCAACGCGGGTATTTTGAATGCGTTTGGTGGCATTCGTTCTGCTGCTATTGGTGGCGGTCCTATTGAGAACTCAGGTCACATGACCTTCAATGGTGGTGTGATTACTACGCGCGCTAACGGTCCTGCCGGTGATGATACGTGGGGTCAAAATGGTGCAGGCTGCGGCATTGGCGGTGGCCATGCAGGTGGCTCTAC
>CAJTML010000088.1:5463-9074 GCA_910577495.1 uncultured Eggerthellaceae bacterium | reverse complement strand
CTCCACATTCCAGGATGAAATCCTTCTGTGTTCCGAGATGTACCCCCAATAAGATAATGAAAGTATACGCGAGGATTACAAAAGTTTGTCACGCAAGTAAAATGCTGTTGCCAAATGGTGAAATGACCTGATGAGTCATCAATTATGACTTTGGTTATACAACCAAAATGAACGGAGCAAGTCCCGTTAATAGGACAAGACTATTTGTGAATTATAGGTGAGTTGAGTCCTCGTTCTCAGACTCAACATAGATGCCTTCCTGTGCAAAAACCGTGGAAAACGTCTTGAAAAAAACTTTGACGTCCAAAGGAAAACTCACATGTTCTACATAATAGACATCCAGTGCGAGGCGCTCATGCCACGGCAGTGAGTTTCGTCCATACACGGCAGCATAGCCTGTGATACCTGGTTTCACACTCAGTTTAAGGGACTCGTTACCTTCATAGAGTTCCGTTTCACGGCGAAGATCGGGACGTGGTCCGACCACCGACATGTCACCGAGCAGCACGTTAAAAAACTGCGGCATCTCATCAAGGGAGGTCTTGCGCATAAAAGCACCAACCTTGGTCATGCGAGGGTCATCTGCTCCGTTATAGGTAGACCCGTCTTCCATCACCAAATCGGGAGCATTCACACGCATAGAGCGAAGCTTGTACATTTTAAAATCAACGCCGTCTTTACCTACGCGCGGTGCATTGTAAAAAACTGGACCCTTATCTTCAAAATGAATGAACGGTGCCAGAATAGCAATAATGATCAGCACAAAGGGGAGCGCAATGAGGCTGATGATGATGTCGCAGAGGCGTTTTCCGAATCGTTTATACATTACGCAATACCCTCATCGTCAAGCAGTGTGTAGGCCTCATCAAAAACGCGGCATACCGTAACAACGTCTTCATTGGACAGCAAGGTATGCAGCGGCAACGTAATCTCGTTTTCGAATTGCGCCATAGCATGCGGAAAGTCTGCTGGTTCAAATCCAAGATTGCGATATGCGCTCAAAAGCGGCAGCGGTTTGTAGTGTACGTTGGTTGTCACGCCACGCTTGGCCATTTCTTCAATAAGCGCATTGCGGAAAGCCTGCGTTTTACCCGGGAGCCTACAGATCAACAAGTGTCCGCTTGAAGAGTAGCCATGCTTCATCGTGCGCGCGTATGCGTCATCGGCAAGTGAGTCGTCAGCACCTTCGCCATTTTCATAGTGGCGAAGTACCGAGATGCGCTGCGGATCCAGATTGGCAAGGTAGAGACTTACCAACTCTCGACGGCGTGCAAGCAGCTGCGGGTAGCGTTTGAGCTGCACGAGTCCAAGGGCTGCCTGAATGTCGGTCATGTTGCACTTGTAGCCGGGAAAAGCAATGTCATATTCCCAGGCGCCAGCCTTTGTCTTGGCCAGAGCGTCTTTGGTCTGTCCGTGGAGTGCCCAGAGCATAAGCTCGGTATAGAGAGCCTCGTCATCGAACGTGTCAGCGCGCCACGTAAGTGCGCCACCTTCTGCGGTGGTGAAGTTTTTGACGGCGTGGTATGAAAATGCCGTCAAGTCAGCCACTGAGCCTGCGGGCGCGCCCTGGCGGACAGCACCTAGTGCATGAGCGCTATCAGCAATGATGGCCACGCGTCCAAGTGCTTCCTGGCGTGGGCTGGCGGCCACAAATGATGCTTTTGCGCTTTCGACCACGTCAAAGAGTGCGTCGTAGTCAACCATACGTCCGGCTAGATCAACTGGGATGATGGCTTTGGTTTTGGGCGTGATGAGCGCTTTGAGTGCGCTGTAGTCCATCTCAAATGAATTGGGAGCGGTATCGCAGAGTACTGGCGTTGCCCCCACGTGGCAGATGACCGAGCACGATGCGGTGTAGGTGTAGGCGCTCGTGATAACTTCATCCCCCGGTCCAATTCCTAAGACGCGCAACGCACACTCCAGTGCTGCCGTAGCCGAAGATACGCATGCCGTTTTGGGCGTATGGCAAAACTCACTTAAGCGTCGTTCCAGCTCTTTGACCTTAGGACCGGTGGTGATCCATCCGCTCTTGAGGGTGTCTACTACTTCAGCAATCTCTTCGTCAGTAATATCTGGTGGCGAAAAAGGAATAGCAATATCGGTACTCACGAATGCTCCTTGGTCTTCGTTTGCGTCTCAGCTTTAAAGTAAGTTTCTCAGCAAGTCCACGATCTTTTGGTAAGAGTGGGCTTGGTCGAATTCGGTTTCAGCAATGCGGCGACCCTTCGTCCCCATGATTTTGCACATGGACGGGTTGTTCGCTAGCTCTTCAATGATAGCGGCAAGTGCTTCGGGATTTTCGGCTTCCACGTTAAAGCCGAACCCATCGGAGGTCACTTTCGCGCGAAATTCAGGCGAGCTTCCGGTGTTAATAAGAGGATGTCCACTGGCTAAGTAGTCGCCAATTTTGGTGACAATACTTTGCACGGCTGATGCAACCAACGAATTGATGGTGGCGTCGGACGCGCACAGATACGCTGCCATGTGGTCATAGTCTTGATACCCCAAAAAGTCCACGGGAGCATCTAGCTCTTTAGTAAGTGCCTCTAGGCTCTCTCGGTCTGGTCCATCACCTAAGATTTTGACGCGCAGGCGAAGGGGTGTGTCTGCATGCCTTCCCAAAGGCGCATCGCTTTGCTCAATAAGAGCCGCGGCGCGAATGAGCGTTGCCAGGTCATAGCTTGCCCCAAGGGTGCCCGCGTAGGTGACCCAAAACTCATCAGCAGGTTTGGTGATTTCATCGGCATAAGCTTGAGCGCCCGCATCAAAGGTGGCCAGGTTGTTGCCTACATACACCACCGCGCGTGGGTAGGGTTCCTGACGATCAAGTGCCGGGCGAGCAGCATATTCCTCAGAGGTGCCAACCGCACCCGAAAGCAGCTGATAGACCACATGTGCGTCGCGCGCAAACGGATAAAACGCAATGTCGCTTATCACGGGGATGTTGACCACCATGCGCATGGCCTCAGGCCACAAATCGTTGACGTCGGCTACAAACGGCAGTCCATGCTCGTGGGCATATTCAGCACAAACGCGCGCAACGTCATTGGGGGGAATCTCGGCATAGATTAGCTGATAGCGGCCAGGATGTGCCTCAAAGTAAGCGCGTAGGTTTTTCGCCGCTTGCTTGTGAGAGCGAATGCGCGCTAGATCAAGGTTTTTTTGGTATCCCGGCTCATCTATAAAGACAATTTTGTAGGGCAGATTCTGATAGCACGCTCGGGTGGTGTCGCGGTGTGCTTTGTCCCAATGCTGAAACGACGAGGTGATGAGATCTACCTCAAAACCCTGATTGACCAGCAATTCTGAGAGCGCGCGAAAGCGCGTGTAGCCGCGCACTTCGTCGCCAAGTTTAACTCCCATGGTGACAACGGCAATGCGCGGTTTGGTGGTTTGTGTGATTTGCGTATTCATGCGGTTCAGTATAGCAAAGACGCACCTGTACAGAAGCGTTGTATGGCACAACCAATGACGAAAAGCACAGTCGCTCGTGTGGGGTGGGCGAGTATAATAACAGCGAATTTGAGAAAGGGCGAAAAATGACAGTTACTCCTGAGCAAGATTTCGTGTTGAAAACTATTAAAAGCAGGGACGTGCATTTCGTGCGTTTC
>CAJTML010000088.1:0-5453 GCA_910577495.1 uncultured Eggerthellaceae bacterium | reverse complement strand
TGCGGTGATTCCCTCTGAGTTAGACGATGCATTTCACTCAGGCATGGGCTTTGATGGCAGCTGTATTGAGGGTTTTTCACACACGCAAGAATCCGATATGCTGGCATTTCCCGATGCGACGACGTTTCAGGTGTTGCCGTGGCGCCCACAGGCAGACGCTGTTGCGCGCATGTTTTGCAACATTCGCACTCCTGATGGCAAGCCTTTTGAGGGCGATCCTCGTTTTGTGCTTGACCGCATGGTCACGCGCGCCCAAGAGATGGGTTATGTCTTTAACGTCGGTCCTGAGCTTGAGTTCTATTATTTTAGGAACGCTGAGTCAACCGAGGTGTTAGACCACGGCGGATACTTTGATTTAACCAGCTTGGATTACGCCAGCGACCTTCGCCGTGATACGGTGCTCACCCTTGAAAAGATGGGTATACCGGTTGAGTATTCGCATCACGAAAACGGACCGTCGCAACATGAGATTGACCTGCGCTTTGCCGATGCGCTCACCATGGCCGACGCGGTCATGACCTATAAGCTCGTCGTCAAAGAGGTGGCCATCAAACACCAGGTGTATGCCTCATTTATGCCCAAGCCGATGACAGGTAAGCCGGGATCTGGCATGCATGTACACCAAAGTCTTTTTGATCTGGACGGCAACAATGCGTTTTATGACGCGGCGGATCCGCAAGGTTATGGGCTTTCACAAACGGCGAAGAGCTATCTGGCGGGTCTGTTGAAGTACGCACCCGAGTTTTGCCTGATCACCAATCCGTGCGTCAATTCGTACAAGCGCCTTATTTCAGGGGGCGAAGCACCCATTTATCTCTCGTGGGCGCGCTCAAACCGCTCAACGCTTGTGCGTGTGCCGGGGTATCGACCTGGACATGACATGTCGTGTCGTTTGGAACTTCGCAGTCCCGATCCGTCGGCAAATCCCTATCTTGCTTTTGCGGTCATGCTGGGGGCTGGTCTTCGCGGCATTGAAGAAGGGCTTGAGCCGCCAGCACCTACCGAGGACAAAAATCTCTTCAATCTCTCGCGCCAAGAGCTGCGCAATCAGGGCTTTTCTACGCTGCCTGAGAACTTGGGCGAAGCGGTTGAACTTTTCGCTGAATCTGATCTCATGCGTCAAATTCTTGGGGATCATATTCACTCGTATCTGGTGGCAGCCAAACGCGCCGAATGGAACGACTATCAGGGCGCGGTATCGCAATGGGAACAAGACCGGTATCTGGGGGTGTTATAGCTCGTGAGAAAAACGGTTATTTTTGTTGCCGACAGCTTGGATAATGCCTATAAGTTCCAGCGCGTGCTGGCAAGCATGGATGTTGAGATTGCGGCGGGTTCGTCGCTGCAGCTCAAAAAGTTGCTGACGCAACATTCTGCCTGTGACCTGGTCATCTTTGAAGCTACCGAAGACGTGCTTGGACGCGTTGCCAACGTTGAGTCTATGATGCTTGAGCACACGAGTGCGTCTCTTTTGGTGATTGTGGGCGAAGAAGCGCTCAATGAGTTTCGCCTGCCGGTGCAGGTCAAAAGCGACTTTGTGGTGCAAGGTGCTACGGAAGCAGAATGTAGTGCCCGCATTCGCTCTTTGCTTTGGCCGGGAAATGAAGGCTCTGCAACTGACTTTTTAAGCATAGATAACATGACTATCAATTTGGCAACGTATCAGGTGACGGTGGGCAACATACCTCTTGACTTGACGTATCTTGAATACGCGTTGCTGGCTTTTTTGGTGACGCATCCCGGTCGCACCTATTCGCGTGATGCGCTTTTGCAGCGCGTGTGGGGCTTTGATTATTACGGCGGTTCACGCACGGTTGACGTGCACGTGCGCCGCATTCGCGCAAAGCTTGGACCTGAACTCTCGCAGCATCTTGAGACGGTGCGCGGTGTTGGATATCTGTGGAGCGCATAACGATAGCGAGGATTCATGACGAAAAAGATTGCGGTAATTGACGGAAATTCGCTCATGCATCGTGCGTTTCATGCGGTGCCTCCCACGATGAATGCACCTGATGGCACGCCTACTAATGCAGTATTTGGTTTTATGGCAATGCTGCTCAAGTTTATGGATGGCGAACGACCTGACGCACTCGTATGCGCTTTTGATGCGGGCAGACCTGAGTTTCGCATGAAGGCCATTGAGGGCTACAAGGCGCAGCGACCTCCTATGGACCCAGACCTCAAAGCGCAGTTTCCGCTTATTGAACAGCTCCTGGAAGCTATGGATGTGCCCGTGGTGCGCATTGATGGCTGGGAGGGCGATGACATTTTAGGCACCATTGCCGCTCGCGATGAAGCGCTTGGGTATGAAACGCTCTTGGTTACCGGAGACAAAGATGCCTACCAGCTGGCAACTGATTTGACGCGTATTGTCACCACCAAAAAAGGGGTCACCGATATTGCTATTTACGGTCCTGATGAGGTGGTGGAGCGCTACGGTGTCACCCCAGAGCAGGTACCTGATTATCTGGGGCTTAAAGGCGACACATCAGACAACATTCCTGGTGTGCCGGGAATTGGCGAAAAAACCGCTGCAAAACTGTTGCAAGCCTATGGCTCTCTTGAGGGGCTCTATGAGCACACCGACGAGCTGAAAGGTAAGCAAAAAGAGCGTATCGAAGCGCACAAAGAGGATGCGTTTGCCTCGCGCAAAGTGGCAACCATTATTCGCGATCTTGACTTTGATCTGGACTTAGAAGGCATTCATTTTCCGTCGTTTGATCCTGAGCGCGTCAAGCAAGCATTTGAGGCACTGCGCTTTTCTTCGCATTTGACGCGCGTGCTTAAGCTCACGGGTCACGACGCCTCGGCTGCTGCGGTTGAGTTGGTGGTTGAGCCGGTGGCACAGGGCGCAGAGGCGGTAGCACTTTTGGATGCCGCGCTTGCAAACCACGATGTGGTTGGCGTGGCGTGTGAGTCAGAGGCGCAAACCACGCTCTTTTCTACGGGACTTCATCTGGCGGTTGCCACCGCACAAGGCATTGCGCTTTTTGATGATGATGAGGCAAAACGCGCACTCACCCAAATTGTGCGTGATGGCGAATTCGCCGCATTAGACGTCAAAACCCTTGTTGAGCATATCTACCCAAAAGACACCTCACAGGAGGCGTTTGTTGATGATGCAACCATCATGGCGCTGCGCGCGTTTGATATCGGACTTGCAGGATACGTGCTCAATTCTTCGCAGAGCGAATATAGCTTGGATCATCTTTTGAGCGAATATGTGGGTGGTACGATGCCCGAGGCGAAGAATGCCCAGGCGGGATTGGTGAACGCTGCTGCGGCAATTCGTGTGCTCAAAGAGCCGCTGGAAAAAGCCCTTGGGCAAGATGAAAGCACCAAGGCGTACTTCGACATTGACCTGCCACTTGTTGGCGTGCTGGCCATTATGGAGCGCACCGGTGTGGCGCTTGATACCGCGAAGCTGGCCGAAATTGGCAAAACCGCCCAAGATGAGCTGGATGAGCTGCGCTCACGCATTTGGGAGTTGGCGGGCGAGGAGTTCAATGTGGATTCGCCCAAGCAGCTCTCGCACATCCTCTTTGAGGTGCTGGGCTTGCCGCCGCTTAAGAAAAACTCGCGCGGCTATTCCACCGACGCGGGTGTGCTGAAAGAGCTGGCGAAGACCCATGAGTTGCCTGAGCTGGTGCTGAAGTATCGCGAGCACGCAAAAATTAAGTCTACCTATATTGATGCGTTGCCGCGCATGCTTAAAGGTGACAATCGTATTCACACCACCTATAACGAGACGGTGACCACGACTGGGCGCTTGTCTTCGTCGGATCCAAACTTGCAAAACATCCCGATTCGCACGGAGTTCGGTCGTCAAATTCGCGAATGCTTTATTCCGCTTTCCGCTGATGAGATGTATGTTTCAGCCGACTATTCGCAAATTGAACTGCGGCTTTTGGCGCACCTGTCCCAAGATGAGCACCTTATTGCGGCATTCAATTCTGGCGAAGATTTCCACGCCCAGACTGCCTCGCATGTCTTTGGTGTGCCGGTAGATGAGGTGACTCCTGAGCTTCGTTCGCGGGCAAAAGCGGTCAACTTCGGTATTGTCTATGGGCAGCAGGCGTTTGGACTCTCGCAGAGCTTGGATATTCCCTTTGGTGAGGCCAAGGAGATGATCGACCGCTACTTTGAGGCATATCCGCAGGTGAGACGCTACCTTGATGACACGGTTGAGCACGCTAAGCAAAAGGGTTTTGCCAAGACCATGTTTGAACGCAAGCGCCATATTCCTGAGCTTAAGGCATCAAATGCCGCCCAACGTGGGTTTGGCGAGCGCACGGCAATGAATCATCCCATGCAGGGAAGTGCCGCTGACATCATCAAGCTTGCTATGACTGAGGTGCAGCGCAGGCTTGAAGCGGATGGATATCGGGCGAAGCTTTTGGTGCAGGTGCACGACGAGTTGGATTTGAGCGTGCCAAAAGATGAGGTGGAGCGCCTCTCTGAGATGCTTAAAAGCGTGATGGAGTCAGTCGTTGAGCTTTCGGTGCCGCTCGTGGTAGATGTCGGATGTGGTAAAAACTGGGCTGAGGCGCACTAAGTGTAAGCGCTGTCGGGTAGTTGCCCGAGTAGCAGTGTGGGCGAACGTGAGCGGTCGAATTTTCGACAAAATGTGAAAAAGCCCCTCATCAACTACATAAGTGCTTTACAGGTGGCATTTGTCTGCTAAAATGCAATGGTTGCGCTCAAAAGGGCGCATGAAGAATAAGTGCGATGATACGCGTCGGATGTGCATTTGACCTCATCAGAGACTTGCAACAACCACGCTTACAAGTTATCGCCAAGCGTTTATTCGTCAAGGAGTATACATGTACGCAATCGTAAAGACGGGCGGCAAGCAATATAAGGTTGCTCCCGGAGACAAGATCAACATTGAGAAGCTTGATGCTCAAGTTGGTGACAAGGTTGAATTGCCCGCAATCTGCATCGTCGATGGTGATAAGGTTGAGGCTGACCCGGCAAAAGCAGCTGCCACCAAGGTAACTGCTGTGGTCATTGAGCAATTCAAAGGTGAGAAGCAGCTGGTCTTCAAGTTCAAGAAGCGTAAGAACTACAAGAAGCTTCGCGGACATCGTCAGCAGCTCACTCGCGTTGAGATTGAAACCATCGGTTCTGCTAAGGCAGCTAAGGCAAAGAAGCCTGCTGCAAAGAAGGCAGCTCCGAAGAAGGCTGAAGCTGAGGCTGAGGCTGCAGAAGATAAGACCGCGTCTGCTGACGCTGAGTAAGCGAGGAGGGATACCATGGCTCATAAGAAAGGTCTCGGATCTACCCGTAATGGTCGCGACTCCCACGCACAACGACTTGGCGTGAAGATGTTTGCTGGTCAGAAGGTTCATGCTGGTAACGTAATCGTTCGCCAGCGCGGCACGCATTTCCATCCTGGTGAGAATGTTGGTCGCGGTAAAGACGACACGCTGTTTGCATTGTGTGACGGCACG
>CAJTML010000087.1 GCA_910577495.1 uncultured Eggerthellaceae bacterium | reverse complement strand
CCCGACAAGACGGAAGCAAGCCGCCAAATTACCGTTGAAAACAGCGACACGTACACCGCGAAAAGTGCCAGATAGATAGCAGAAAACGCACACACACCCGTCAGCGTCCTCCACAAGATTGAGCGCGCCAAGCGTGCGGTTTGTTGCTTTCGTATGGGTTCTAAAATCTCGTTATCCATACACACAACCTAACCAAGCTTATATCCAACACCCCAGACCGTCTCAATGTATTCTTGCGACGAGTCAATGGCGGAAAGTTTTTGTCGTATGTGACGAATGTGTACCATCACGGTATTGTTGCTTTGAGCATTTGCTGGTTCATTCCACACCTGTTCATAAAGCGCGTTCGACGCAACCGGCCTGCCGCTTTCTTGCAAAAGCGCCGCCAAGATGTCGAATTCGATCGGCGTTAAAAACACCTGCTGATCAAAAAGCGTCACAGTATGTGCCCGTTTATCCAAAACAATGCCAAGCGCCTCAAGCGGAGCATCGGTGTTCACCATTTCAGGAATGACATTTCTTCGGAGTCGTGCCTTCACGCGCGCAATGAGTTCACGCGGTTTGAAGGGCTTTACGATATAGTCATCAGCTCCTAGCTCAAAGCCAACAACCTTATCAACCTCTTCATCTTTGGCGCTCAAAAAGACAATGGGTACATCAGAGCGCTTGCGAAGTTGCCGACAGCACTCAAATCCATCAATACCTGGCATCATAATGTCAAGCAACACCAGGTCAAACGTCTCATGCTTGGAAGCCTCAAGCAGATCTTTCGCAAGATAAAACGTTGAGACTTCCCAACCATTCTCAGATACCAGCTGGCTAACTAAATTTGCAATTGCATGATCATCATCACAAACGGCAATATGCCCAAACGATTCCAAGATATCTCCTCAAGCATCACGAACCACTTTGGCTACAGCCATTGTACCTATGAACTTGCTTTGTCACTACACAAGCTGAGTCCTTTAAGAAAATCATAAGCAACGCCCTCAGCAAGAGCCAGTGTTATGCCTGAGCCTGCGCCTCCCTCAAGGCGTAGGTGAGCTGATCAGCACATGACGTTTGTCTCGGACCACAGGTATTGCCCGCCAAAAGTTCAATCACTTCGTCAACGGGTTTTCCGGTACAGAGTTTCGCAATAGCTTTGAGGTTTCCATCACAGCCACCTTCAAAAGAGATGTGCGTGATCACGTTATCAGCCACATCAACCGTAATTGACCTTGAACAAACACCTCTCGTTTTGTACGTAAGCATATATTTCTCCTCTCATATATCACATACCAGCCTAACAAATGATGCTTTGTCTAAAAGATCTGAGCGGTAAAGAAAAAGTTAAGCGCCTTTAATTTGATCCCCATATGAGTCATGATCCAGTCTTGGCACACGCGTGCAACGGCGAACGATTCATCACGCGATAGCGTCACGTCAATAATCTGCTCAAACGTAGACATGAGTAAAAAGTGACACCAGCTGATGGTTGTTTGGGCCACCTGCACACTTTCCACCTCAAAGGTGCACGAATCGCAAACTACGCCACCTTCAAGCACAGCCAAACTGACGATATCGCTCAGGTTTGCATGGTTGGCCAAAACTGCTTCGCCACAAAGTACGCACCTATCAAACGTTGGCTTAAAGCCACACAGTGCGATCGTTTTTAAGAGATGGGCATCCATAAGCGCTGGTGCTTGTTCAGGGGCTGTTTCACCGAGCGTTTGAAAGGCTTTGTTTGAAAGCGCATAGAGCCGATCATGCTCCAAGCCAACCTGAGTTACTTTATCTAAGAACTCAGCCATCACCGAGGCGCACGTCGTTCGCTCAAGTGAGGTACGAATATGCTCATTGCTTGCAACAATGCGCACTTCTTTGATGATGTCTAAGCTTTTACCTTCAACGATAAGCAAATCCACGCACGAATAGAGCTCAAGCCGAGCCGCAAAAGAGCCAGGTTTTCGTGCGCCTTTTGCCACAGCGCGCACCTGCGAGCCATCTTCAATAAGTAAGGTGAGAATTAAATCACTCTCACCTAACTTAGTCTTTTTCAGCACAATACCTTGGCATCTATAGGTTGGCGAAGCCACGAGGTTCCTTAGCTTTGTATTGCCGAAATGGTTTCAATATAGTTATCGTCAGTCCAGGTAATAACACCGGTGATAGTACGCGAAGCACCATTGAGGGTTTCACCATCTGCGGTATAGGTGAGATAACCCGTGATCACAAACGACGTTGCGTTGTCGCCTTCATAGGTCACCGCATCAACTGATTGCACAACATAGTTGGTTGACTGATCAATAACCAACGGCTCTCCGCTGGCAGCCAGACCCTCCAGGAAGGAACGCGTTTGCTGCTCAAGCTCAATAGCGCGCGACTTCGACACATTGATAGTTACCGTCTCACCAGATGCCAATTTCGTCTGTGCCTCAGGGTCAGTACTTAAAACCGTACCATCTTCAACGCTGTCATCATAAGTATACGTAACAGCCACCATATAGCCGTCCATCTCAAGCTCTTGCGACGCATCTCCCGCAGTCTTTCCTACCACATCAGGCACCGTAAACGGCTCTGCAATGGTGAGCGTGATGGGATCGGTAGACAGTGCGCGCGAACCGGGCTCGGGTGATATGGCCAACACGAGTCCCTCGTGCGCATTTGAGCGCTCAGAGGTGAATTCGATATTTTCAAAGCCCTCTTCTTTGAGTTTATTGACAGCCTCATCGCGTGCAAGACCAGCAACATCAGGCAATAAGCGCGACGTTGAAATATAGAGCGTAATGCTCAAATTACCCTCTTCGCGGGCTCCTGCAGCCGGATCCGTGCGCAATACCAAGCCTTCGGCTTCATCGGATGCTTCAGTAGCAATGCTGATGGCGAAACCTTTTGTACCCAAGATATATTCAGCGTCTGATTGAGTCATGCCCACAACATCGGGCACACTCTTGCCACCCCACATCTCCATTTGATGAGTAATAGCCAGTCCTAGCACCACTGCAAGTGCCAAGACTACAACGACAATTGCGCCAATCTTGCCCTTTTTGCTCTTCTTTTTCGAAGCATCGGGTGCCTTATATTCGCGCGGTTTAACCGGCTTGTCTTCCACCCGCGGCATCTCAACGGTATCACCACTACGCCATGCAGGTTGCGGAGGTACATAGCTTGAATCAACCAGACCCTCATCAATCCCTGAAAGATCCCGAGCGTGCGGTTGCTTTGCTTTTGGCGGAATGAAAGCGGTTAGGTCCATGTCGTTTCTGTCAAACGACTCCTCGAAGACCTCGTCTTCTGAGAGCACTTCCTCTTCAACAGCCTCATCACCGTCGTCAGTTGCATCAGTTGCATCAGTTGCATCTTCAGCCTCGTCTGCAACCATGTCATCCGTTTCATCCACTACAACCGCATCAAGGGTTTGCGTTTCACCCACCGATGATGCGCTCTCTTGCGGGAGCGGCAAGCCACATTCGTTACAGTATTTTGCACCAGAGCGATTTTCCGTATGACATTGCGGGCAAATCATGCACATATCTCCTTGTCGAAATGAGTTCACCCTATTGTAGCTGATACCTAGGCACCTTCGCCATATCCGAAGCGGCGGATCTGGTTAGCGTCACGGCGCCAGTTTTTCTTGACCTTAACGCGTAAATCCAAAAAGACCTTACACCCCAAAAGCTGCTCTAAATCTTGTCGTGCTTCGGTACCGATTTTCTTAAGTGCAGCCCCCTGTTTTCCAATGATTATGCCCTTTTGACTATCACGCTCAACGTAGACCATGGCATAAATTCTATAGAGGTCCTTCTTTTTGACGTACTCCATCTCTTCTACCTGCACACCAATGGCATGTGGCACCTCATCGGTAAAAGAACGAAGGATCTTTTCGCGAATAAATTCAGCAACAATAACCTCAATGGGCTGGTCAGTCTGCATATCATCAGGGAACCACTTAGGTCCTTCTGGCAACAAATAGACAACTTCTTCTATAAATGCATCCAGGTTTTTACCCGATACCGAAGACAGACCCACCATAGCGTCCCATGCGCACAGCGCCTCAGCGGCCTGTCGCTGTTTGTCCAGCTGCTCAGGCGAAACGAGATCAACCTTGGAAAGCACGCAAATCTTTTTCGCTGCGGTGTGCTCAAGCTGCTGCGCCACCCAAACATCACCCCTGCCAACTTCAGCCGAAGCATCAATGAGCATAGCCACTACGTCAACATCTTCAAGCGCTTTGAGTGCTGAGGTGTTGAGCTCTTCGCCTAATACGTCGTGCGGTTTATGAAGACCTGGCGTGTCAACAATAACCATCTGAAAGTCTTCTTTGGTCAATACCGCACGAAAGCGATGGCGCGTTGTTTGTGCGGTATCAGAGGTGATGGCAATCTTTTGACCCATGATGGCATTGAGCAGCGTTGACTTTCCCGCATTGGGACGGCCAATAAGCGTAACAAAGCCTGATTTGAAATGCTCAGGCTGACTATCAAGATCGGTATGCAACAAGTAATCTAAATCCATGTAGTAATCCTTTTGCTATACACCCGCAAAAAGCGCATATACTGCGGGCACAAAAATAATAAGGCCGACCACAACCGCACCAACCGCACACACAAGCACCGCCGCAGCGGCACAGTCTTTCGCCCGTTTAGCCAAGATGTGATACTCAGGTGATACCAGGTCAACCAGCGATTCTAACGCCGTATTAATGCACTCAGCACCAATCACCAACGCACAACTCAAAACCACCGCCAGCCATGCGGGTGTATCAATGCGAAAGAGCAACCCCAACACCACTACCAAAACCAACACAAGCAGATGGATCTTCATGTTGCGCTGCGTGCGAAGCGCATACCAAAAGCCTTCAGCAGCACAACCAAAGGCGCGACCTAATGAGAATGAGGCTCTTTGTTGCTTAGACTGAGAATTGCGAACAAACTGCTCATGCCCATCAGGCGATTCAGTTTTCAGAGGTGTCGAATGTGTTTCTTGCACCATGACGCCTTCTAGCGATGAGACCAGGCTGCCAAAATCTGCGCCTCGCGACCCTCCATTACCTCAGCTTCTGCATCCTCAATGTGATCGTAACCACATAGGTGCAAGAGACCGTGCACCAGCAACAAGCTAATCTCTTCTTCAAACGTGGTACCAAACTCATATGATTGGCGAATAGCAACATCCGGAGCAATCACCACGTCCCCCAACTCAAACACTTCGTCGTCAATGATCGGAAGCTCCAGATCACTCTGGGCGCCATCGCACTCAAACGACAAGACGTCGGTCGGTCCTACCTTTTGGCGATACTTCTCATTGAGCTGCGCAATAACCTCATCAGTCACAAAGGTCACTGAGACTTCCGTGTTTTCCGGCTGGGCTTCCTGTGACAGGACAAATTGCGTCAACTCATAAATGGGCAAACGCTCTAAGTCTTCTTTGTGCGCCTCATACGTTACTAAAATATCCATAACTACCCTTTCGCCACCGCACGATCATACGCCGCAACAATGGCTGCTACCAATGAATGTCGAACAACGTCTTTACCGCTAAACTCGCAAAAAGCTATATCGTGCACGCCCTCCAAGATGGATCGAGCACCCTTTAAACCAGAGATGCCATGCGGCAAATCCAGCTGCGTAATATCACCCGTAATAACCATCTTCGAACCAAATCCAAGCCTGGTTAAAAACATTTTCAGCTGTTCAGGCGTAGTATTTTGCGCTTCGTCCAAAATAATGAAGCTGTCATTGAGGGTGCGTCCACGCATAAACGCCAAAGGCGCAATCTCAATGACCCCACTTTCAATGAGCTGATTGGCGCGCTCCATATCAGTCATATCAAACAGCGCATCATACAAGGGGCGAATATACGGGTCAATCTTTTCCGTGAGCGTACCCGGCAAAAAACCGAGACTCTCGCCCGCCTCAACTACTGGACGCGTCAAGATAATGCGTCCAACCTCTTTGCGTTTGAGGGCTGCCACCGCCATAGCCATTGCAAGATACGTCTTTCCGGTGCCCGCAGGCCCAATACCAAACGTAATGGTGTTGTCGCGAATGGCGTCTACATACAGCTTCTGACCAGAGGTTTTAGGCCGAATTGCCCGACCTCTATACGTGAGCAAAATATCTTCGCGAAGGGTTTGCGGTGCAAATTCGGCCGTACGCAAAAGATCAATAGCATGGCGAATATAGTCAGCATTGGGTGCTTCGCCCGCCTCAACAAGCTTAATCAGATCGGAAAAAAGCGCCGTAAGCGTCTGCACTTCAAGCGGGTCGCCCTCCAAAATGACTGAATTGCCGCGCACTGTGATGCGTGCATGAAACGCATCTTGCACCAAATGCAGCAATTCATCTGCGCGACCGACGATCAGCGCCATATTGACGCTATCAGGTACGGTAAGTGTTATCTGTGTCTTATCAGTCATGGCGAAATTGTATCACGAGCCCATCGCATCTCTGGGAACTGATACAGGGATTTTACGAAGCGCCTCACTCATCAATACGCATCTCATCCGTTAGAGCAACCTGCACCAAAGAACCACACGGGTACGCTTTTCCAAGCACAACCTCATGGTAGCTCTCCGTCGTGCCTTGGCCACCCTCTTCAACCAGCACCCACTCCTGATTGCCGATGCGCCTCATAAAGTCCTGGTGTCGCAGCGTTTTTGCCAGAGTCCTCAACTCAGCTGCACGTCGCGTTTTAACCTGCGGATCCACCTGATCGGTGCGTTTTGCTGCCGGGGTTCCCTCGCGTGGAGAGTAGGGAAAGACGTGAATTTTTGAGAATTGACACCGACGCGCCATGTCGCAGGTTTCCTGAAATTCCGCTTCGGTCTCCCCCGGAAAGCCAACAATAATGTCGGTTGAAAGTGAGAGCTCAGGCACGCGATTGTAGAGTGTTTCTACCAACTGCGCAAAATACACTGCGTCATAGGGACGCGCCATCTCTTTGAGCACTTTTGAGCTACCCGACTGCAGTGGCAGGTGAAGATGCCTGCAGATTCGACCATCTGAGCTGGCCAAAAGCTCTACAAAGTCGTCGTCAATATCTTTTGGCTCAACACTGGAGACGCGAAAACGCACGGGCGGCTCACCTTCTGCATGTAGATCTTTCGTAGTTTCCAACAGCGCACGAAGAAGTCCCGCCAGCGTTAAGGGAGCCTCCTCGTTGTCGGATATATCACGATATGACCCCAGATTGATGCCCGTCAAAACGATCTCTTTAACACCATCGCGCGCCAAAGCCACACACTCGTCAATAACCTGTTGTGCGCTGATGCTGTATGCTTTGCCGCGCGCCACGCGCACAATGCAATACGTGCACGCATTATTGCATCCATCTTGCAACTTTACCCCCACACGCGTGCGAAAGCCATCGTGTTGCAACCGAGCCATGGTCTGCTGTTGCAGCAGATCAAGCAGCGTTGTTTTACCAACAACCGATACACGCTCATCCATTCCAAGAAATTCATCTGCATTGATGGCTGCCGCACAACCCGTTACAACTACCTGGGCAAAAGGTGCGCGCGTCAGCGCCTGACGTGTTACTTTGCGCGTCTTTTTTTCGGCCTCGCCAGTGACCGTGCACGTGTTTATAATGACCAACTCAGCATCGGCAAGTTCAACCGCTTCACAGCCACGTGCTAAAAGCGCAGTGGCGAAGGCATCGGATTCAACCTTGTTGACCTTGCATCCCAGGTTAACGACACAAAATTTCATTGAGCAACTTTCTCAAGTAGATGCCTTCCTTGGCATATGTTAACGGCGAAGCTCATATAAAACGAGCGCTGGTGCAACCACACCCGCCGTTTCAGTACGCAAAATAGACGGTCCGAGTGTCACAAGCGCGGCATGAGGGTTACTTGCAAGCAGCGCATCAACTTCTGCCTGTGTAAGCCCGCCTTCAGGACCAACCACAACCACAATGCGCGCATCGCGCGGTTCAGCTCCAGCTGCAACCAGCCCTTCATGCAAAGCGTTCGCAAGCTTTGCGGTACCAGGCGCTTCCTCCCAGCAAATCAACACCGCATGAGCGTTTTTGATCAATTCGCACACTTCGCCCAGCTTCTGAGGCATCATGACCTCGGGAATACTAGGTTGGCCAGATTGCATGGCCGCGCTTTTCGCAATTGCTTCCCAGCGCGTGCACTTAGCTTGCGCTTTCTTAGCATCCAGCTTCACAATGGCACGTTCGCAGGCAAAGGGCACAAAAGCTCCTACGCCCACTTCGGTTGCATGGCGAATGATAGATTCCATCTTGTCGCCCTTGGCCAGACCTTGCACCAACACCACAAGCGGCCTATCCTGCTCCTCTTCCAAGTGCTGCGCAATACGCACCACCGGATACGTACCCTCAAACGACACAATCTCGCACTCGAAGTAATCATGCGCAGCATCAACTACCGCAATATGCTCACCGTCACTAAAGCGCAAAACACGCGCATGCTTTACGTCGTCATCGCTGAGACGCAAAACGAATTCAGGCTCCGCTTCAGCTGCGAGAACTTGCCGTTCCAGATAAAAATGCGGGAGTGACATAACGCGTCCTATTGGTTAAAGGCGTCTTTGAGCTTTTGCAGCGGAGAGCGAACTTCAGCCACTTCTTCGCCCATAACCTCAGCCAACTCTTCAAGCAACTCGCGCTCTTTCTTGGAAACTTTCTTTGGAATGACAACCGTGACATGCACATACATGTCCCCTCTACTGTCACTCCTAAACTTCGGCATGCCAAAACCTTTTACGCGAATAACCTGATCATTCTGGCAGCCCTCAGGAATGTGAACGCTCACTTTTTCGTCGGGCAAAATACCGTCAAGTTCAATGTCAGCACCCAGTGCTGCTTGTACCATAGAGATGTTGGCGCGCGCATGGAGCGAGTCTCCTTCGCGCTTAAAGAACTCATGGGGCTGAATCCGGCAGGTAACAATCAAGTCTCCCGCGCGTGCGCCACGTAAGCCCGCTTCGCCAAATCCAGAAATGCGCAGCTGCTGACCATCTTTAATGCCCGCAGGAACCTCAACGGTTACACGCTGCCTATCGGGCACACGACCCTGCCCCTCACATTCAGGACACGGATTTTCAATGACCTTACCGCTGCCACCGCACTCAGGACAGGTGGTAGCCGTTTGCATGTCACCCAAGAACGTGCGCTGTACCGTTACCACGCGACCCTGGCCATTACACTGCGGACACGTAACTTCTTTGCCGTCCTCAGCAAGGCCGCTACCGCCGCAATCAGAACAAGGTGAGAGGCGATCATAGACA
>CAJTML010000086.1 GCA_910577495.1 uncultured Eggerthellaceae bacterium | reverse complement strand
GCAAACACGAAGTTTGTTGACTCAGCCATCAATGACTTTAACTGTAGCTTCCAAGAGCCCTGCACCGAAGAAGAGCTTCCGCGCCTGTACGGCAGCGTTATTTTGCCGGGTGACGGCATTGGTTCGGGCGGTTCGTGCCTGTTGCAGCCCCTTGCGGCAAAGCTCAAGGATTTGGGCGTTGACACGCAATACAACCTTCGCGCTACGGCGCTCATTAAGGATGCCGAGGGTACGGTTATTGGCTGTCGCTTTGAAGACACCGCAAATGGCAAAATCATTGACATTAAGGCGGGCTCAACGGTCCTGGCAACCGGTGGTTTTGCTGATAACGGTGAGATGGTTCGCGAATATCTGCCGGAGTGGGCAAACTATGGCCAGATGGTGCATGGTTGCTTAGGCGAAGGTCACAAGATGGCTGTTGCTGCGGGTGCTCAGCTCTTCGGTATGGACTCCTCGTACACGCACTGCAACTTGATGGGTGACATCCCAAACTGCACCACATGGGGCTACTGGACGCCAGTTGTGCTGGTGCTTCCCAACGGCAAGCGCTTTATTGAAGAGGCTCAGTCTCACGATGCTGCGCAAGCTGCTATTGATGCAGGGTATCGCGAGTGGTGGTCAATCTTTGACAACCGTGCGTTTGATGCTCGCGCTATTTCAAATTCCGTTGAGGGTAACATTAAAACCCATAGTGATGTATATGTGCAGGCAGACACCCTTGAGGAGTTAGCTCAAGGCATGGACGTGCCGGTTGATGCGCTGGTTGCAACCTTCGCCCGTTATGATGAACTGGTAGCAGGTGGCGAAGACACCGACTTCGGCAAAGCCGCATGGCTTGACTCATTGCAGCCCCCGTATCACGCCTTAAAGCTCAACGTGAGCCGTTATAAGACTTCGGGTGGCGTTATGGTTGGACCGAACAACCAGGTGCTTGACACCAAAGACGAAGAGATCCCGGGCTTGTACGCCGCTGGCGCTATCACGCTGGAATCTCGTGCAAGCGTATCGCAGTGTATGGCTACCGGCTACTATGTCGGTGAGACGCTGGCTGCGCTTTAATTTCGCCAAACGCTGTAACGCTACGTAAGCACTATCGTCCCCCCTCAGATAACGTAGCGTTCTGTGTTTCCTCTTTCTGTGGAAGGCTCTCGCAAATGCGAGGGCCTTTCCGCCTTTGTTGGGTAGTGCGTCAAGAGACGCAGTGTTTTCCCAGTTCAGTTGAGTGCATGTAGGGGTGAGAGAGGGGGTGAGGTGCAAATCGCCCTGCCGATAAGGACTTTCACCCATCTCAAAACGCACCACGCTCGGCACAATACCGCTTGTCGACGGCGCTGATTGCAGCTGCATACGTGCAAGGGATGTGGCGCGCGCTACCTCGCAACCTGCACGCGTGTCACATGCTGGGGTTTGCATCCGTGCGTGCAGTCAGCATCTTAGGGAGAGTAAAACTAAAGGAGGAGACAAGATGGAGAAGGCATATTCTGCGCCCAGCCGTCGCGATTTCCTGAAAGCGGGCGGTCTTGCGTTGCTGGGATCAGCAGCTGCCGCAGGAGCTTTCAGCACAACTTCGCCCGTTGCTGCATTTGCAGATGAGGCTGAGGTTGCGGCTGTCCCTGAAACGGGTATTGCCAACTTTGAAACGGACCTGTACTCAGAGGTGTTCCCAACTGATGTGCGCTTCGTGCCCGTGGTGGATGCGCCAACAGATATGGATCGTCAGGGCGAAGTAGCCTTTGAAATGCGTGAAATTGGCGAAGACGAGCTCGTGCGCACCGAAGAAGTTGACGTGCTTGTTGCTGGCGGCGGTATCACGGGCACCTGTGCCACGCTTTCAGCTTCTGATGACGGCACAACCAAAGTGCTCTGCCTTGAGAAGATGAGCCAGGGTCGCGGCATGTTTGAGGGCATGGGTGTGACCGGCGGCAAAGCCATGGCGGAAAGTGGCTACACCTGCGACAAAGCGCTCATGATGGATCGTATGCGCCATGCAGCCTATTATCGCGTTCCCATTGACCCGATTAAGCTGTGGGCTGATCGCTCTCCTGAGGCGGCTGACTGGCTGCAGGAGAAGTTTGACGAAGGCGACATGGGCATTGTTGAGTGGTTTAAAGAGAACAACCCCAACGCGCACAACTTCGACGTTCCCCAAACTGAGATTGAATTCAAGTGCGAAAAATGGTCAGAGCAAACCACCAAAAACGCTGGCGGTGCAGGCATCTACATCGTGCAAGACCTGGCCAACACCATCTCAAAGCGCTCAAACGCTGAGATTCGCTACCGCAGTGCTGTCGTGAAGCTTGAGCGCGAAGACGGCGGTCGCGTAACGGGCGCTATCTGCAAAGACGCTGAAGGGTATTTCCGCGTGAATGCGAAAAACGGCGTCATCTTGGCAACGGGTGGCTTCGATGCTAACCCGGCAATGCTCAAAGCTTGGTGTCGTCCTGAAGATATTGCCAACGCAGCCTCATGGTGCCCCAACTATGGCACCACCGGCGATGGCCAGCTCATGGGCTTGGCAGTTGGCGGCCAGATGGATCCGCTGCCTGCTGCAGTGATGAACTTTGACTTTGGCAGCCCTGAGTCGTTCTATTCGTCAAACTTAGGCATCACTGGTCTGGTATCAGGTGGCCTCATGATCAACGAGCAGGGTAGGCGCTTCGCCTCTGAGTCCTTGCCGTTCCAAGCGCGCTCAAATGCCATTACCGCACAGCGTCATTATGGCGAAAACTGCTGGCGCGTAGCTTCTACCACCCAGGTTCCTAATGAGGCGGTACTTGAGGCACTTGAGCCGTTCAAGGAGAAGGGCTGGGCTTTTGAGGCTGACTCAATTGCTGAGCTGGCGAAAATCATGGAAGTTGACGCGGACACCCTTGAAGCTGAGATTGAGCGTTTCAACGGGTTTGTGGATGCGCAAAAAGACGAGGACTTCAACCGTCCGATGGAGAAGGCCAAAAAGATTGAGGGCGAAAAATACTACGCCATCAAGCATCAGTCATCCATCTTGGCTACGGTATCTGGCCTGGTCGTTGACTATGACTGTCACGTACTTGACTACGACAATGAGCCAATTGAGGGCTTGTTTGCAGCAGGTGGCGCATCGGGTGGTTTCTTCCACACCAACTATCCGCGTCATATCTTTGGACCGTCAATTGGTCGCTGCGTAACGTTTGGCTATGTATCCGGCCAGAGCGCCGCAATGGGGGTGTAGGACATGAAAAAGTCACTGCGTATTAAGACGCTTATAAGCATGGGTTTAGCCGCGGCATTTGCCCTGTGCCTGGCCGCTGGCTGCTCTCCCTCTGGTGCCGGCGACGAGCCGCTGGCTTCAACCGGCACCGATCTTGCTGCAACCTATACGGTGCATGCCGACAACGGTAATGGCGGCGCAGGTCTTGCAAGCTACCATATGGCGCTTGGTCAGGATTGCGAATCATGTCATAAGGGCGACATGGCCGCTCAACTTGCAGCACTGGGTGAAGATGGCGAGCCTGATTGTGCTTCCACCTTCTACAACGACACGATGACCTGCTTGTCTTCAGAGTGTCATGTCTCGTGGGACAAGCTTGCAGAGCGCACGGCGGATTTGGGGGATTATAATCCGCACGACTCAATCCACGGCACGATTGAGGACTGCAACGAGTGCCACAAAGGACACGCAGAGCAGGTTGATATTTGTGGCGAATGCCATCCAAACGGTGGGCAAACGATGCTCGGTTAGGAGGTAAACCTGATCAAAATACTGATAAATTTCTTGTTGCTTTATATTTGAAATCTTCGCCAGACTTTAGGATATGTAAGCACTTTTTGAGGGCAGCTTGTGCGGTTGCCCTCTTTTTTTGTGCACGAAAAGCATGCTATACTGCCTGATAGGGGGAACGAAATAAGGGGGCAGTGTGATGAATATGACGTCACCACTTGCATCACCTGATCTTGGTGGATATGACTTTGAACAAGAGGCACATCAGTCGCGCGTCGTGTTGGTGCGCTTTTTTGGTATGGGGCTTTTTATTGCATGGTTGTGCTGCACACATATCTCGCTCATTTTTCCAGGACCGGGATGTGATCTTGTAGCGCGCAATGCCTTTGATATTGGGATGCGCATAGGAGATATTGGCACGTTTGTGGTGTTGGCGCTGTTCGCCCGGCGCATCGGAGTGCTCTCCACGCATCCTACTGCTTGTTTTGGCTTGGCAACGCTTTGCACCATTGGGTCTGCAGTGTGCGGACTGTATGCCATCCCATCAGTCAATATTCCCGTCATTTACACCGTTGCAATTCCTACCGCCATAGGTGGTGCGCTGCTCTTTTGTTTGTGGGGACAGGTCTATAGCCGCATGGGAATTACGCAGGCTATTGTCGACGGTGCCATTTCGTGTGTGCTGGCATTTATCGTGTCGTGTTTTGTATCGTTTATGAAAGAGCCTTTTGCCGTGCTTATGACCTCGGCGCTGCCGCTGTGCTCGATGGTGTGCGTGGCGTTGTGCTTGCGTGTTTTGCCTGCTGAGGCGCCCGCTGATCAAACCCAGCGCTATCCGATGCCCTGGAAGCTGTTGGCCATCATGACTATTGGCAGCTTTATTATGGGTACCTCGTCCATGTTTTTGAGCAATGCCGATTACATGGGCTCTATCCATCGCATTTTGGCAACGGGTGCTTTCGGAGTGGTGGTGCTCGGCATGGCCTATCTGCACCGCGATAAGCTTGATGCACGCATGCTTGCCATGGTGTCACTGGGACTTGCGCTGTTTTCGCTGTTCGTGGTGCCGTTTGCAACGGGTGCGCTGGGTAACGTGATCTCGTTTACCGAGAAGTTCGCTTTCGTGTTTTTCACCTTCTTTGTGTTGTTGGTGATCGTGGGGATTGTGCATCGCTATGATGTGCCCAGTTTGCGCCTGTTCGCCGTAACGCGCATTTGTACGGAAGGGCCGCTGTTGTTAGGGCTGGTGTTTTCTCGGGCCATGGTTCATCTGGAGCTTTTGGATAACATGGTGGTGCGTATTGCGCTTGCGCTGGCGGGACTGGTGTTGGTGTTGGTGTGCGTGCTCATCTGGAAAAGCGAGCGCTTCGTCAACGCCGACTGGGGCGCGCAAGGCGTGGGTATTGTGAGCAAACAACATGTGCCTGGACCTCATGAGATCTTTATGGCGAAGTGTGACGCGCTGGCTGAACAATATGGCCTCACCAAGCGCGAAATTGAGCTTTTGGCGCTCACGTTGCAGGGCAAAACACGCACGCAAATTGAGCAGGAACTCTATCTATCAGGCAATACAGTCAAAACGCATCTTCGCCATACATATGGCAAACTGGGCGTGCATTCCAAAGCCGAAGCCGCCGAGATTTTTCATGCACTTGCCTAAAGGCTGTCCCATAGTTGAACCTAGCTTGTAAGGGTACGAACGTCAAAATAGCTCCAAAACCGTTTAAGGAGGAGCTATGGCAAAAAAGAAGAACCCGTATGCTAAAAAGAGTGTGCCGCAACCGCGCATCCTTGAAGAGCCGCCACTGATTGTGAACTGTATTTGTCCGCACTGTGGGCGTTCGTATTTGCAAGGAAAGGTTACTGGATCCAACTTGGCAAGGACGTGTCCTGCTTGCAATCACGTCTTGGAGGGGAAAGATTTTGACGCGCGCGCAAAAGAGCTTCTGAGCAGCAAACAAGCGCCAAAATCTGAATTGGACACGCTTAACGAAAACATTGACCGGCTCTCGGCCATAATCGACCACACAAAATGGTGGCATATCGCACCTGCTCGACATATTGCTGCGCGCAAAAAAGAAAAGCTGCTTCCAAGAAAGCAAGAGCTTCAGAAAAGCATCAAGCGCATCAACAAACAAATCAACGTTTTGGCGCAAAGCAGGTATTACAGCTCTGAATGGTTTGTTCGCACACAGATACCACTCAAGCGCACGGTAGTGGAGCCGTTTGAAATTGCTCCCATATATGACGTTGCAGGAAAGTGGTATCTCAGCTGTTCAAGCGCTGATGAGGTTGGGTTTGCGGCTGAATATCTGGTGGGTGAGAAGCTCTTTGAGCGGGCGAAGGATCCCGATTCGGCGCTCTATCGTGCCCAGATCATCCCGAATGTCTATTTGCCGCAAGAGCGCAAATACGATGATGCGTCGTTTTGGACGCAAGCTGACTTTGTTGTCTTAACGAAGCAGGCTGCTTTCGTGCTTGAAGTGAAGCGTCGTGCGGCATACCTTGTTGTTCCGCCGCGCTTTGAGTTTACCAACGTGTTCACAACAAAGAATGCAGAAGCGTTTGAGGCCGTCTGCGAAAAGTTTGGTCCTTGGAGCGCGCGTGAATTAGAGCGACTTGGTTTTTCTTCGCAGTTGTCGTGCGCGTTGAGGCAAAACGAAACGCACGCCTACTTGTTTTCAGAGGTTTGCCGTGAATACACCTATGAGGATATTTATGAGCAGACTGTTTTCGTGAAACCGCATGGATTTAATTGTGGCGAACGTGGTTTTGTAAAAAACGTCAACGTGAGTATTGCTTCAGAGCTAAGCGACGATTTTATCGAAACGCTTGAGCACCTCTGTGAGCAGCTGCCTGATATTCATACGCAAGAAGAAGTGGATGCAATTGGTAGCAGGGTTCTTTACCGCTATGGGGACTTAAATCAAAAGCGAGGAATCATCCATAAGCAGTGCTTAGGGCAGCGCGAAAGGCGTGTATCTTGATGCATTTTCGGTGCTCGGTTAGCATGGTTTGAGCGAAAAATACTACGAGCAAACGGATGCAAGGATCACCATGAAAGTATATGAGGGTGCAATTCTGACGGTTGATGCGCAGGACAGGGTAGCGCGTTATCTGGTGGAAGATGCGGGTACGATTGTCTATGTGGGAAACGACTTGCCCGAAGCGTATGCAGCGTGTGAGCGAGAGCAGCTGGGAGATCGCGCGCTCTGTCCGGCGTTTGTTGATACGCATGAGCATCTGGCCTCGTTTGCTACCTTTAACGCGGGATTGAACGTGATGCACGCACGCTCAAACGCCGAGATCATGGATATGGTTGCAGAATTTGCCAAGAAGAGCACGGCGAAGACTTTGGTGGCCTTTGGTGCCTCGCCGTATTCGGTGGCTGAAGGACGTCTGCTCTCGCGCGAAGAACTGGACGCGGCGTGTCCTGACAAACCCATCTTTATGGTGAAGTATGACGGGCATGCGTGTGTGGTGAATTCTCAGCTGCTTGCGCTGATTGATGACAAGGTGTCTGGCCTGCGCGGATATCACCCCGATACGGGCGAGATGAATCAGGAAGCGTTTTTCGCCGTGAGCGACTACATCACAGGCAGTTTGTCCATCCCAGAGCTTATTGGAAACATCCAGCGCGCTATGGATTATCTGGCATCCCGCGGTATTGGGATGGTACATACCGTCAGTGGAGTTGGCTTTACGGGCAACTTGGATATCAATTTGGAGCAATGGGTTGGCAAAAGCGCGCAAAGCGGGTTTCAGGTGCGCGTATTTCCGCAGTCCATGGATGTCTCGGTGGCAACCAAGCGCAAGCTGCCGCGCATTGGTGGGTGTTTTGCGTGCGCTTTAGATGGCTGTTTTGGCAGCCACGATGCGGCGCTTTTGGAGCCCTATGTTGACGAAATTGGTGGAGAAGGGGTGTTGTATTACACCGATGAGCAGGTCATTGCGTTTTGTAAGGAAGCAAACCGCGCTGGACTTCAAATTGAGATGCATGCCATTGGGGATGCGGCCTTTGAGCAGGCTGCACGCGCACTGAAGGCAGCGCTGGATGATTATCCGCGAGAAGATCATCGCCACGGAATTATTCATGCGTGCCTGCCCACTGATGAGGCGCTGGCAACTTGTGCGCAGTATCACATTCATTTTCCCATGCAGACGAGCTTTATTGGTTGGCCGCAAGAACCTGACGAGTATCTGGCTGCGGTGCTTGGGGAGGCGCGTGCAGACAAGCTCAATCCGCTTCGCACGTATATGGATGCAGGCATTGTGCTTTCTGCGGGAAGCGACGCGCCCTGCACCGACCCTGATCCGCTGTTATGGATGCATCGCGCCTGCAATCACACGAACGCCTCAGAGCGCTTAAGCATTCAAGAGGCACTGCGCATGTGTACCTATAACGGCGCGTGGACGTGCTTTGATGAGGCCGAACGTGGCTCGCTTGAGTCGGGTAAGGTTGCCGATATGGTGGTGCTTTCGCAGAATCCCTATGAGGTTGATCCCGCAGATTTGTGCGATATCACTGTTGAACAGCTCTACCTGGGAGGCAAGCCCTATGAGTCGCAGCAGCAAGGGTTTGTATCTGCGGTGGTCAAGGGTATGGTCTCAAAGGCGAAGATTTAAGGGTAGAAAGGCTTATCTGATGGCGAGATTAGTAGGTGAACAGGGCGAATCAAGCGCGAGCCAATCGTGTGTCTCATGCGGCACAACTGCTTGTCTGGGTAAGGGTGGCGCGCACCCGCCGTTTTGTCCGTCGGTTGGAATTGATGAGCAACTTCGCCAGGAAGTACTTGCCGTTTATGCAGAACCTGAGAATCAAAAGATCATGCAGGTGGCCGCTGAGGTTGAGTGCGATCACTATTGCGAATTCACGCGTCTGCAAGAAACGATTGAGTTTGCCCACCTTATGGGATTTAAGCGCATCGGTATTGCAACGTGTGCAGCGCTCATTAAAGAAAGCCGCACCCTTCGGAGGCTTTTGGAGCGTGCGGGGTTTGAGGTGTTTGGCGTGTCATGCAAAGTAGGAGAGCAGGATAAGCTTGATTTCGGACTGCCGCCTGAGCACGCGTGGACAGGACCTACGCTGTGCAATCCGGTGCTGCAAGCGCGACTGCTTGCAGAGGCTAACACCGAGCTGAATGTGGTAATGGGGCTTTGTGTGGGACACGATATTTTGTTCAACAAGTATTCCGAAGCACCAGTGACCACATTGGTGGTGAAGGATCGCGTGACGGGGCACAATCCCTGTATTGCACTTGAACTTGCCGACGGGCTTTATAAAGGCAGGCTGGAGGCACAGGTTGCCGCATGGGATGAAGCTATTTAGGCCCTTGAAGGCACGGCTGACAAGGTTACAGTTGCATACATTATCTCTGTAGTTAATTGTTGCATGTTATACTAACAATGTAATATGTTGTTAGGAGATCATATGACTGCCTCTACGGTAACGATTAGAATAGATAGTAAAGATAAAAAAGATGCTTCAGAGATTGCGGAGTTCTTTGGTTTCGATCTTTCTTCTGTGACCCGTGCATTTTACAAACAGATGATCCGA
>CAJTML010000085.1 GCA_910577495.1 uncultured Eggerthellaceae bacterium | reverse complement strand
CATAGCCTCGCTTAAGATCACACCAAGAGCAGGCTGCTCGGGGGGCAGACCAAAGCCCAAAAACGTGACCGCGGCCTCGTGCAAAATAGCATGTGGAAAGAGCAATATGAGTCCCACCATGAACTGCGGCAACACATAGGGCACCATATGCGTAAGTGCAATACGAGCCCGACTTTGCCCGAGCGAGCGTGCCACACCCACGAAAAGCGATTCTTTACACTGCAAAATTTCTGCGCGGATCACACGCGTGAGCGACGGCCAGTGCGTCAGCGCAATGCCGACTGCTACACCCCAAAAGCCCTTACCAAGCGCGTACGAAATCAAAATGAGCAGCACGATATGAGGGATGCCCATCATTAGATCAATGAGCCACGACACCGCCGCGTCAGCCCGCTTGCCGCCAAGGGCCGCCACCGCACCCAACACAAACACCAACAGCGCCGAAACCAACGCGGCCACCATGCCCAAAAGCACGCTCGTGGAAAGCCCGGCAGCGGTGCGCAAAAACATGTCGTGACCCATCCAGTCGGTGCCAAACGGATGCGCAAACGAGGGCGGAAGATTCTTTTGGTCGAAGTGAGTGGTGTTTGCCTGGTCATAGACCGCACACCCAAAGATAACGATACCGACAAGCGCCACACACGCACCAACCACTGCCACCAACAGCAAGCGGCGGTTTGCCAAGCGACGGTTTTTCGGCTCGTGCAAAATCATGAGCACTCTCCGTCTACTTGCGCAGGCGCACCTTCGCTTGTCTGGGTTTTTCGCGACACATTCATGCGCACGTCAACCACGCCATAGAGCACGTTTGCCACCAGATTGCCCGCAAACACCAGCGCCGCTGAAACCAGCGCGATGCCCGCCAAAAGCGCCACATCCCCTCCAAGGCCAGCCGTCACCGCGGCCTGCCCCAGTCCCGGATACGAAAACACCTCTTCTACCAGCACCGAGCCGCCAAAGATCTCAGCAATAGAGGCACATTGCAGTGTTAATGCCGGCAGTGCAATATTGCGAAGCCCGTGATGGAGCAAGGCTTGCGTGCGCGTCAGTCCGCGCGAACACGCAAAGCGAATGTAGTCAGACTCAAGCACGTCAATGGCTTTTTCGCGGGTGTGCAGTGCAATGTTTGCCACCCCTACCACTGAAAGCGTCAGCGCGGGAAGTACCATATGATGGAGCGCTTCGCCCAGACCAACATCGGCCGCCGACATCCCCAGTGGCACCGAGAAGCCCACCGGAAACCACCCGAGCGTAACTGCAAATACCATCAGAATAATGAGCCCCAGCCAAAACGTCGGCACGGAAGCCAACAAAAAGCAGTAGCCCTTCACGAAGCGGTCGAACGCACTGTTTTGCCACCGTGCTGCACCAATTCCCAGCACAAAGCCGAGCACGCCGCTGACAACCCACGCGCATCCCATAAGCGCAAGCGAGTTAAGCGCGCGCGTAGCAATCACCTCAGCCACCGGCGCGTTGTACCTGAGCGACATGCCCATGTCCCCGTGTAGCAAACCCCCGAGCCAATTGCCGTAGCGCTCCCAGAGCGGAAGCCCGCTGCCCCAATATTCAGCCAGCTGGGCGCGCTTGGCCTCAGACATATTCAGGTAGGCTGCCTGGCCAACGTTTGCCTGCACCGGATCAATGGGCGACATGCTCACCAGGACAAACGTCACCAAACTCACGCCCAGCATGAGCAGGATAAACTTCGCAATGGTATGGAGCAGTACTTTACTCACGATGCAGCTACCCCAGCCAATCCCATTGATCAACGTTATTCACAAGCGACCAACCGTGTCCATGCGGATGCGGCTTTTGCTCAGCCAGATGCAGTCCCTCGCGCACAAAATACAAGTGATCAATATTTGCTAACCACACCCACGTTGCCCCACCTTGGGGCGCAATGCCGCCTTCGCCATCCCACTGCGCTTGTTGCCACAACTCAAAGGAATCCTCAACCGCCGGACATGCCAGCGCCGCGTCCAGATACGCGTCCACCTCATCACTTTTATACTGCGCGAAGTTGCCCCAGCCATCCGAATAGGTAAGGTTGTAAATTTCGGTGGGCGAATTTGACCCCCAACCCCACAGCACCGGATCTGCGTACTGATGAGGACAAATGTCGTCGAAGGAGGCGCCCTGTACCACCACTTCAATCCCGAGATCATGCATTTGTGCGGCGAAGGCTTCCGCCAAACCCTGGCGAACCGAGTCTCCCGCCATATACCAGAGTACAAACGAGGCACGCTGGCCATCTTTTTCGCGAATGCCATCTGCACCCACTTGCCACCCCGCCTCATCTAGCAGCTTTTGCGCGCGCGCAACATCGGTTGTCACCTGCATGTCGGGTGACGCCCACGGCATGCCGTCGCTCACGCTAAACGCTGGCGTGCCATAACCGTTGAGCACCTGCTCAACCAGCACGTCGCGATCCACGCCATAGTTGATTGCCTGGCGAATGGCCAGATCAGAGGTCACATTGTTTCCCACCTCATAGGTCACATCCCCCTCAACGATGGGCGCAGACCCCGCAGGCACGCACGGCAGCGAGATGCCACGCGAATCCACCGAGGCGCAGTTGATGAGCTCATAGCCTGTCGGAAGCGCGGAAGCCAGCGTGGCTGAGGTGTACGCCACGTCCACCTGACCAGCTTGTGCGGCTGCAAGCGAGGCGTCTTCCGCCATAAAAGCCACAACCACCCGCTCAATGGTGGGCGCATCTCCGTAGTAGAGCGGATTTGCACGAAGGATGACCTGCTGGCCTTTGTCCCACTGCTCAACCATATACCTGCCTGAGCCGATGGGGTTTGATCCGTACATTGAATCGTAGGCATGTTCAGGCACGATACCCACGACCGCAAGAGTATAGAGCAGCGCATTAAAGGGCTTGTTGAGCGTAATTACGACCGTCTCATCATCGGGTGCTTGCACACCGGCCACCATAGACAAGTCCGCCTCAGCAGCCTCGTTGGTGGCAATACCGTTTAGCGTGAAGGCCACATCCTGAGCAGTCAGCGGTTCGCCGTCAGAGAAAACAACGTCCGTGCGAATTTTGAACGTCCAGGTCAGACCATCATCTGAGCATGAGTAGTCGGTGGCCAGGTCGTTTTTGAACGTCAGGTCGGTGTTGGTAGTAATAAGGGTAGATTGAATGAGCGGCTCATGCACGTGCTCACCACACCCCCAGCTCACAAAGGGGTCGAAGCCCGCTGGCGGTTCCGAGCCAGGCGTCATGGTGACAATCACCTGGGTGGGCGTTGCGCCATCGGTTGCACCTGCAGCGCCACTGCCGCCTCCTGGCGCCGACGTGCTCTCACCGGTACCACCGCAACCCGTAAGCGTGGCCGCTAACAGTGCCCACGCGCTCACGCCCGCAGCCCCTCCGACAAAGCTGCGACGCGTCATATGAGTTTGCGCTGGGAAGTGCGCTTGCGGCTGCTGGTTCGACATGAGATTTCCTCTCTGCGTGCACGAGGTGCACGTGTTCGGTCACAACACCGTGTGACAGGAGTTACCTGCTTTGGTGTTACGCGCTGTTAATTCGTAACACATATTAGCGCATCTCCCCCGTGGTGGTGTTACGAATGAGAAGAAAATAACCTCAGCGGTCAGCAGGCGGCATGAACGCGCGCACATATGCACACTCATCGGGCAAATGTCCCCCGAAAAACACCGTGAACGGTGTGAGCTTGTGACATCCTTCGCACCGCGAAAAACGTGTATCGTAGACGCTGCACAGCCGCGTTTGCGTATCCAAAAACTCACACGGACAGGCGAAGTTCACGATCACTTCGCCGTCGTCAGTTATTTCGCGCTCAAAACAGCAGCGTGCGCACCGATCGCACACGTCCTCCCATGCAGCGGGATGCAGCGCATACATGCGAAGCGCCGCCGCAAAACCGCGCGCACGGCCAAAAGGGTGTGCCATTAGTTTTCGCCCTCAGGTACGCGTCCTGTCTCAAGCAGGTCAAGCAGTTGTTGCTCATTCAGTACGGGCACACCCAGCGCAAGCGCTTTATCCAGCTTAGAGCCCGCCTCTTCGCCTGCCACCACGTAGCTGGTTTTCTTCGAGACGCTGCCCGTCACTTTCGCGCCTAATGCCTTGAGCGCACTTCCTGCCTCATCACGCGTCATACCTGATTGCACAAGGCTTCCCGTCAGGACAAACGTCAAACCATCCAGCGGCTTTTCGCCCTCTTCACCTTCCAGCGGCAACGCATCTGCCATGGTCACCCCATAGCGCGCAAGTCGCTCAATAACGTCCACATTGTCCGGTGTGCGCATGAACAGATAGATGGCATGCGCAATCTTTTCACCCACACCACTGACCTGCGCAAGCTGCTCCTCAGTTGCCGCCGACAGCAACTCTATGGTCGGAAATGCCGCAGCCACCAGCTCTGCTACCGTCTTGCCAACATGACGAATACCCAGGCCGTAAATCACGCGCGCAAATGAGCGCGTCTTGCTCTGCTCAATGGCGCCAATGAGCTTTGCCGCCACCGTCTTGCCAAGCGTGATGGCCTGGCCACGCTTGTTGGTGCGACCCATATCCAGCGCTGCAAGTTCAAGCTCGGTCAGCATGTAGTAATCAGCCACGTCAGACACGCGTCCTGACGCCACCAAGCGCGAGACAATCTCTTCGCCCATTCCATCAATATCAAGCGCACCGCGGCTTGCCCAGTGAAGCAGTCGCTCAAGCGCCTGAGCAGGGCAATCAATGGAAATGCAGCGATAATCCGCTTCGGTTTCTTCGCGCACCACCACACTGCCACAGCTCGGACAGGTCTTCGGCATGTGCCACGGCACAGCGTCTGCCGGACGAAGCGAGAGCACCGGCCCTAACACCTCGGGGATCACGTCGCCCGCTTTACGCACGATGACCGTATCGCCCACGCGCACGTCTTTGCGCGCAACTTCGTCTTCGTTGTGCAAGGTGGCGCGCGAAACGGTTGAGCCCGCAACCACCACCGGATCAAGCTCAGCCACCGGCGTGAGCTTGCCTGTTCGGCCTACCTGCACGGTAATATCGCGCAGCAGCGTGGTCTTCTCTTCAGGCGGGAACTTGTAGGCAATTGCCCAGCGGGGGGCGCGTGCCGTAAAGCCCATCTGGCGCTGCAAGGCAAACGAATTCACCTTCACCACCACGCCGTCAATTTCATACGCAAGCGCTTCTCTGCGCTCAAGCGCGCGCTCGCAGAATGCTCTGACCTGCGCCTTTGTTGTGCAGAGCTCCACATCAGGGTTTACATGGAAACCCGCTTCACGCAGCCACTGCAACAGCTCCCACTGCCCTTCCACTTCAAGTGCGGCATCGTTTGCCACCGCATACAAAAACGTGGAAAGGTCACGCTGCGCAGTCACGTGCGGATCCTTTTGGCGAAGGCTTCCCGCAGCGGCATTGCGCGGGTTCGCAAACGGCGCCTTGCCCTCCATCTCGGCTGCTGCGTTGAGCATCTCAAAACTTGATTTGGGCATATAAACTTCGCCACGCAGCTCAAGCGAGTCCACACCCGCGACAATGTCATCCATGGCCTCCGCACGCAGGCGCAGCGGAATATCGCGAACCGTGCGCATGTTGGCAGTCACGTCCTCGCCCGTAGTACCATCGCCACGCGTTGCCGCGCGAATGAGCAGGCCGTCTTCGTAGGTCAGCGCAATGGAAGAGCCGTCAATTTTAAGCTCGCAGCACACGTCCACCATCTTGCCAAACGCATCCTCAACGCGATCAAGCCACGCGTCCAATTCGCCAAAATCCATCGCATTATCCAGCGAGTACATGCGCTGCTCATGCACCACCGGCGAGAACTGCTCGCCCACATAGCCGCCCACGCGCTGGGTGGGACTTTGCGGCACGATCAACTCAGGATGAGCCGCCTCAAGCTCACGCAACTCACGCATGAGCGAGTCAAATGCCGCGTCAGAAATCTCAGGCGCGTCTTTTGCGTAGTAGAGATAAGTGTGGTGCTCAATTTCTTGGCGAAGCGCTTCGACGCGCTTAGAAAGTTCGGTTTGATCAGACATAACGGTACTGCCTCCGCTGGCGAGAACAACTGTTTGCGAGCCCCATTATAACGTTGGCCCCGACACCGCGGAGCCAACGTTACCCATGTTTAGGTTAAATAAACAAAGCCAGTTTTCGCGCCCTTATGCAACAAACATGCCCTTGTCTGCGTTCCAGCCGTAGTAGATCATGGAGATACCACGCATCAAAACAAAGACTGACAGGAATACCGAGAACGTCTCAGGCATCACGAAGAACATCAATCCGCAGATGATTGACACGATGCCGGAGAAGATCAGCCATCCCCAGCCGTTGACGCTGCCACCCTTCGCGCGCACTGCCAGCACGATTTCCATAATGCCAAAGGCGGCGAAGAACACACCAACGACCCACGGAATAACTGCCGCAAACATCACCGGATGCAGCAGAAGCAACAGACCTAAGATGATGTCGCAGATGGCATAGACGATAGCCCACGCGGAAAGTCCCATGCTCTTACGCATGCGCACATATGAAATGATGTCGAAAATGCCCGCCACTAAAAAGGCAGCGCCTGCAATTGCAGCAATGGTCACCAGCGTCAGGCCTGGCCAGAAGAAAAAGACAAACGAGCAGATGATCAGCAAAATACCGGCAACGATAAGTCCCCAGTCGCGCTTTTTCGTCGTATCCATAACACAACTCCTTACCCTGTTTAAAATGTTACCTGCATTGTAAGCATGTCAAACAGCGCAAACGCGCGCCGTGCACGCGGCGTAAGCTTGCCGTTACACGTTGTGTTCCAAATTGTGAGATTTATGTGTTATGCGAACTATAATGCCTGGTTATTAGGGTGATCGCCGTTATCCAGTTCATCGATAGCCGGGCCAAAGGCACCAATCACATCACTGGCAATCACGCCAATTTCGCCCAGCACCGAAGCTGCCGCACGCCCCGCACACGCATGCAGCGTGGCTCCCAGCACGCACGCGTCAAGCGCGTCAAGCCCTTGCGCCGCCAGCGCTGAGACCATGCCCGCAAGTACATCGCCCGTGCCCGCTTTCGCCAGCGCAGGCGTTCCCTCATCCATGATCACCACACGCGCGCCATCTGATATATAGGAAGCAGGGCCTTTCAAGAGCGTGACCACGTGATAGGCTTGCGACAGATCAAGCGCAAGCTGCGCGGGGTCATCGGTTGGGATGCCAAGCGGTTTGGCCAAGCGAGCTGCTTCGCCCATGTGAGGGGTGATAATGGTGGCGAAATGATCCTGCTCGCGCTGCGCCAGGATGCGAGCCACTTTCTCGCTCACGAGTGCATCAAGGCCACCCCCGTCAACCACCACCGCAGCACGCGCGCGCTTGAGCACCTGACGCGCACGCTGCTCAGAGGTCTCATCTGCGCTATCAAAGCCGCTGCCTACCAGGTAAGCTACTGGATGGCCCTCTCGCGTTGCAGGCCAGGTGGCTGCCTTGAACTTGTTCCAGCTTCGCACCACCAGCGATGAGCTTGCCATATGCAGCGGCATAAACGCCGCCTCATCGGTGACCACTTCCACATACCCTGCCCCCATGCGCTCAGCAGCACGCGCGCTTAAGCACGCAGCTCCAGGATAGGCAGCACTTCCCACCACAGCAACAAGGCGGCCGCGCGTGTATTTGTTCGCGTCGCGCGCCGGATATGGGAGCAGTTTTGCCAGGTCATCTTTGGTATAGCGCATAAGTTCCATGAGGGTGTCCTTATCTAGTGTGCGGGAGTTTCGGCGGGAGTGGCAGCAGCAGCGTCCGCAGCGGGCTCGTCGGCAGCGGCGGCTGCAGCAGGCGCGTCGACAGCGGCAGCGTCCGCAGCGGGCTCGGCGGCAGCGGCGGCTACAGCGGCCGCGGCATTCGCCACCGGCACCTCGTCTAACAGCGCGCGAGCCTCTTTGAATTGCTTACCCAACTCTTCAAGCGGGTTGACGCGCTCCTCTTTGACGCGCACCGACTCCTCGGTGATTGCCATCGCGCATGCCACCGCATCAGTATGCGTGTAAGAAAGCGAAACCGGAATCTCGCGAACTCCCAGATCATCCGCAATTTCTTTCGCGCGACCCGACAGATGCACCGAGGGCTTTCCCTTCGCATTGCGGCGCACCTCAATATCGCGCACCCCAATACCTTGCGAAAACCCCGTGCCCAGCGCTTTAAGCACAGCTTCTTTCGCGGCGAAACGCGTGGCGTAGTGGATGGCAGGCTGAGCGGTCTTGTCACAATATGCGCGTTCGTCCTCGGAAAACACTCGCATCCGAAACGACGGCGTCCGCTCCAAAATTGCTTTCATGCGCGCAATTTCGACAATATCAACCCCCAGGCCAACAGCGCCTTCGACCTCCATTGACACACCTGCGTCAACTTCGCCACCGCTCGGTTGTTGCGCTGCCTTTTTCTGGTCTGACATGGCCTTCCTTTCAGCTTCTTTACCTACGCACGCAAGCCGTCCCAAAAGACCCCCAAGGAGATAAGCTCCTATTCCACCGTGACCGATTTCGCCAAATTGCGCGGTTGGTCCACGTCGCAGCCGCGCAGAAGTGCAATAGCGCGCGCGAACAATTGCAGCGGCACCGTTGCGGTAATGGCAGAAAACGCATCACGAACTTTCGGGATATAAATCACATGATCAGCGTGCTTGGTGATTTCTTCGTCACCTTCTGTTGCAATGGCAACAATCATAGCACCTCGCGCCTTACTTTCCTGCAAGTTTGAGATGACTTTATCGTAGACTGGGCTTTTGGTGGCCACCGCAATCACCGGAAAACCCTCCTCAATCAGCGCAATCGGCCCGTGCTTCATCTCTCCTGCCGGATACGCCTCGGCGTGCAAATAGCTGATCTCTTTGAGCTTAAGCGCACCTTCGTAGCTGATGGCCGCACCCATGCCGCGCCCCACAAACAGCGCACTCGTTGCATCCACACACGCCGCAGCCGCCGCCTCAATGGCGCTCGTATCTTCCAAAAGAGCTTCAACCTGATGAGCTGTGTCAGCCAGCTCACTAAACAGCAAGCGAACCTGATTCATCTTGAGCTTGCCTTTGACCTGCGCCAACAAAAGCGCCAACAGCGTAAGCGACACTACCTGTCCCAAAAATGACTTCGTGGACGCTACCGCAATTTCCTTGTTGGCTTTGGTATAGATGACGCCGTCGCTCTCGCGCGCCACCGGGCTTCCCACCACGTTGGTGATGCCAAACACGCGCGCACCTTTGACGCGCGCATCGCGAATGGCCGCCAGCGTGTCAGCCGTCTCTCCTGATTGTGAGACCGCAACCACCAGCGTTGTCGGCGTGATGATGGGGTTTCGGT
>CAJTML010000084.1 GCA_910577495.1 uncultured Eggerthellaceae bacterium | reverse complement strand
AAAGGCCATCGGACTTGCAGAAACACCGCCAATGGAAAACGTCACCATCTGCAATTCCGGAAACGCGCGACCCATGCCATCAGCGTCCACCAGCGGGATACCCAAACGAGCTGCCGCCGCAATAGGCAGCATAGAGTTCACGCCACCTGCTTCTGCGGGCATCGTCGCATAGACCGGCTTGCCAAAGAACTGCTCCACCATGTCAAAGAGGCGGCGAAACTCGTTTGCGCCAACCGCCTTCTCGGACAGAATAGTCGGTGCCCCCATGGAGGCCGACGGCATGATAAAGGCGCCGTCAGGCACCTCATCAGCGCTAATCAACTTCACCGGGCCGCACTCTTTAACAGCACCAATGGCAGTCAGCTTTCCCACGTACGGGTCACCGCCGCCGCCCGCGCCCAAAAGTGCCGCGCCTAAGGCAATATCTTCAATCTCTTCTATTCCAATTTCACGCATACTTACCCTTTCCCGAGTATTGCGTAGTTCCTCATAGGTTGCTATGGCATTGTAGCGCAAAAGGTGCGCACCCACTGCTCCTCCACGGGAATATAGGCAATATCGAATCCAAACCACGCAGGTCCGCCCAGCGCCAAGCCCTCTGGCGTTCGCCATGCGCCGTCACACGGCAGTCCAATGAGCAGCACGCGCTTGCCATAGCGAAGCGACTCAGTGGTGATCGGCAAAAACGTATCGGCATCCACCAAGCACACCAGATCAGGCACACTGATGACCACTTCGCCATCCACCTCGGCATAGAGGTTTTCGTTTTGATAGACCACCGAACCGGTTTTGCCCTTGTCTTCGCCAATGCCTTCTAACACCGCGCGACCAAAGTTAAACCCATCCCGCGTTTGGCGAAGCACATCAGCAATCTTTGCATGCATAAACAGATACGCGCCCGATTCGCGCAAGAAATAGTCTCGCGGCGAACATCCCGCCTGCTCTGCGGCACCTTTCGCCTGGCGGATAATGCGGCCTAATCGCTGCGCCAAATCAACCGTCCCGCGCACCGCGCACTGCTTCATCTTTGCGCCAGTCATGGACGCACCCATGTTGATAATAGCGCCACCTGAAGCCGACGTAATGGCGCGGCCAATGGTTTCAGTCCAGTCGTTGTCGATGGTCTCAATGACGCTGCGGTTGCCCTTTTCGTCCACAAAGACCATCGGGGTTGTGGGAACGCCGTTCAGACAATAGGTATCTTGCTGCAGCCCCGGAAACGCGCGGCCCATGCCGTCAACGTTGACTACGGGAATTCCCACGCGCGCAGCCGCCGCAATCGGCACAAGCGAGTTTAAGCCACCCGCTTCTGCCAGCACAAACGCGTCAATTTTCTTGTCCAGGATGCGCTCCAAAAAGTCAGGCGCAATCACGTACTCGCGCCCATTGACACCCTTTTCAAGCACCACCGAAGGCGCACCGACGCTGCCAATTGAGGCCACCGTCCACGTATCGGGCACCTCATCGGCGTCCAGAAGTTCAACCGGACCACATTCGCGAATTGCCGTAATAGTTTCAAGCTTGCCCATGTAGGGGTCTCCGCCGCCACCCGCGCCCAAAAGCGCCGATCCCGTGGCAATATCAACAACGTCTTCGCAATCAATTAAGCGCATAGGGTGATCCTTTCGTCTGTATCACTTCTGCTGTGGCGTCCGCATACACACGCGCCCTGGATACTGCGCGCGCCCACTCAGTTTGTACGCTATCACATACACCAGGATTGAAACGACCAGTCCGTTAACCGGGCCGATAAAGAATGGGAAACTGAGCCAGCTTACGCCCGGCATCGTGGCGAAGGTGCCCGACGTAACAAGCGCCGCCAGCATGCCGAACACAAGCGCGCAAACCCCCGCAAGTGACACGCCTTCGCACGCTTCGATATTTTTCGGATTCGCCTTGCGGACAATCCAGTAGTCCGCAATCATGGCACCTGCCAGCGCAGGGGCTATAGCCGAAAGTACCGACAACCACGTTTGAAACTGATCCAAAATACCCGCAACGGCAAGCACGATGCCGATAATGCCTGATACAAGCGTCGTAATCTTCGACCCACTCTCATCTTGCCCGAGCATGACCGCAAAGCCCAGCCCCGCCGAGTACACGTTGCCGGCATTGACCGTCCAGGCCGAAAGCACGAGCGCCAACAAACCCACCAGCGGAAGCCCGATGGAGTTCATGAGCACCGCCACGTCATCAATACCCGTCACGATAGCCAGCGCAGCCGCCGCCATAAGTGCCACAAACCCCGCGGGCAACACGCCCAGCACGCTGGAGAGCACCGCCGCTTTTCGTGTGGGGGCAAAACGGGCGAAGTCCCCCGCCGTGCACCCCGCAAACGCGTAGAGGCCGATAGCCATTTGCACACCCGCAATAAAGCCGATGGCGTCGGCGGGCAGCGGCACGTAGGCAAACAGCACGTCGGTCGAACCTGCGTTTACGAGCGCATATCCCACGCCATAGACACACACCGCCATGAGCAGCGGTGCGGCAACAGCACTGATCCACTTCAAGCCGTCAAAACCAATAACGGCCGTCACCAGCATCAGTACCCCAAGCGCCACCGAACACACCTGCGGCGCCACTGAGACACCAAAGGTGTCAGCCAACATAAACGACAGCGACGAGCCGCACACGGCAGTCTGCACGCCAAACCATCCGATAGTCACGATGCCAACAATGAGGGACACCAGATACCGCGCACCCGCCTTGCCTAAGCTCGGAGCCGTCAGCACCGCTGTTGGAAGTCCCAGGTCACTGGCTTGCATAGCCACAAAACTCATGTAGAGCACCACGAATCCGTAGCCGCACAACACCGCTAACGCAGCACCCGAAAGCGCCATACCCATTCCCAGCGCCGCGCCCACCATAAGCGTCGGCGCGCTAAACATGCCTCCTGCGCGAATGAGCGCGATGGACGTCCACGGCTTTCGTTCGTCATCTGAAATACGCAACCCCACGTCAACAGGCACGTATGTTTGTTCCTGCTTCTGCGCATCCATGTGGCGTTTTACTCCTTCAATCTCATCTCTTGAAACGAAAGTGTATTATATCCATCATCGTTTGCTTGATCACGTATGCACTTGTCAGAGGAAAGGTTTCGCCTGTGGACATCACGCTTCATGCTTATCGGGTTGCTCCCCGCGCGCAAAGCGGCTCTGCAGATCCAACGTGTCCGCTTATCTTGCTGCACGGAAATGGCGAAGATATGCACTATTTCGCCCACCAACTGCACGCGCTCAATACCACGCGCGAGGTTATTGCACTTGACAGCAGAGGGCATGGCGAAAGCCCGCGGGGAAGCGCGCCCTTAACGCTTGCGCAGATGAGTGACGATTTAGCGGCATTTATGGATGACAACGATATTGCGCAGGCTGATCTGCTGGGGTTTTCGGACGGCGGCAATGTGGCGCTCATCTTCGCACTGACGCACCCTGAGCGCGTTCATAAGCTCATCTTAAACGGCGCCAACCTTGAACCGCGCGGTTTGAAAACCAGCGTGTTGCTGCCAATTCTGCTTGAGCATCGCCTCACAAAAGACCCTGCGCGCAAAGAGCTGCTGGGTCTTATGGCCGATGAGCCGCACATTCCCCTGACGGCGCTGGCTGAGGTGCGCATGCCCGTGCTGGTGGTTGCGGGCACGCGCGATATGATCAAGGAGTCTCACACCCGCGCCATTGCAGACGCGCTGCCAAACGCCACGCTCTCGCTGATTGAGGGCGACCACTTTGTGGCTGCCACCAACCCCGATGCGTTTAATGCGTGCGTGCTGGCGTTTTTGGAAGACGAGCAGCAAGTGGCAGGTGCTTAGCTGGCCGGAGCGCCTAGTTAGCTGCCGAGACGCCTAGTTGGCCGGCTGCCCCTCAAACGTCTGATCCACGATACTTTGCAGCATCGACGCACTGAGCGCTCCGGTGATATAGCCATAAATGTCGCCATTTGCCGAGATCATAAACGTCGTCGGGAACGCACTGATGCCATAACCCGAGAACAGCTTACCGGTGGTATCCATGAGCACCGGACACGTTATCCCCTGCTCATCAATGAAAGCCTCCAGCTCTTCAACGGTGCCATCGGCTGCATTCATGTTGCCCTCAGTGGAGGGATTCGCAATGCCAAGCACCACCAAATCCTGGGAGTTTTCGCCATATTCTTTATAGAGTGCCTCAATATCGGGGATTTCTTGCTTGCACGGTCCGCACCACGTGGCGAAGAAGTTCAGCAACACCACCTTGCCCTTGTACTGGGACAACGTGTGCTCTACCCCATACTGGTCAGTGAGCGGCACGTCTGCGAACGGCGCGGCCATGCTCTGGTCGTCAGAGTCATTTTGGGATGCATCGTCTGCGGCAGTTGAGCCATCATCTGTCTTCGATTGCGAGTCAGCGTTCGCGTTTGCGTCACTGCCCGCACCCGCCTTCGCATCAGCATCTTCGCCATCAGCATCTTCGCCATCAGCTTTGTCCGCTTCATCTACCGTTTGCGTCTGAGCAGCAGGTGCCTCGCCCAGCGACGAGAGATAGTTCGTAAAGCCATTCATCCAGCCAGTGAGTGTCATGAAGCCCATGACAATCAGCAACGCACCGCCAATTTTGACCGTGTATTTCACCACGTTGGTGTGGCGCTTGAAGAACCGCAGCACCTCGCTGGTAAACAACCCCACCGCCAAAAACGGCAGCACAAACCCGAGCGTATAGACGCCAACCAGCAAAAACCCGTTTAAGGTGGAGGCACTTGAGGAGGCCATCAAAAGCACGCTTGCCAGCACAGGCCCCACACACGGCGTCCAGGCAAAACTAAACGTAAAGCCTAACACCAATGCCACCAGCGGATTCATGGCAAACTTATCAAGGCGAAACGGTAGGCGATGCTCCGTTTCTACGACCCGACTTTTGCCAAACACCCCGATCATATACAGACCAAAGACCACCATAATCAAACCAGCAATGGTGGAAAAGACGCGCTGGTTTGAACTAAAGAATTGCCCGAGCGCGCTAAATCCAAGCCCCAGCAAAACAAAGGTGAAACTCACGCCCACCACAAAACAAAGCGTGTTGATCAGCACTTTCTTGCGCGGATAATCAATGGTGCCGTCTTCGTTATACGTGATGGTGCCACCCGCCAAATAGCCGATATAGAGCGGAATAAGCGGCAACACGCACGGCGAAAAGAAACTCAAAATACCTTGCACGAACACCGTGAGCGCAGGTACGCTCATATCAAGGGATAATCCCACGATCTACCTCATATCTCATCATGTATGCAGAGCACACCACCTCGTGATGCGCCCTGCACGTCACGTATGTACCTTATTTCTTGTAACGCGTAGAACCCAGCATGCCTGGCTTGCGGTTTGACTTCGGAATCCAAATGAGGCGCGGCTCAAAATCAAAGAGCTCCTCAGTGGGCACCACCGTCTCAACCGTCAAGCATTTCTTGAGGCAGGCGTCTTGACACAGGTTACACTGCACGCAATCTGCTGCCTGGAATTCTAAGTAGCTGCCTTCGCCATCTTCGGGCTTTTCTTTGCTTTTCGAAAGAGCGCCGGTGGTGCAAAACACCGTGCACATGTTACAGGCGTTGCACTTTTCGGTATCAATGGTCACATACCCAAAGAGCCGCGTATCAATCTCAGGCAAAACAGGTTCGCCCATTTCATACATGGCATTGAGGATTTCCATGCGGCGCTCTGGGTTGAACTGCGGAAGCGTTCCTTCGTCAGAAATCTTCAAGCGGTCACGAAGCGACGCAACCACCTGGTTGTTCGACTTCAGCGCAACCACCTCAACGGTTTTGACGGTGGCATCCTTGGCGCGCTCGCGCGTTTTGAAGAACCAGCCGCGACGAGATTCGCCCAACAACTGGTGCGCATCCTGCAAAAGCGCCACCTCGGGAAACTCTGAAGTTCTCCGCACACGCGCGGTACCACCAACCGCTTCAATGAGCTGATTGGCGTCTTCGACCGTCTTGTCAGTTTGCGCCGACGTTGCCCGATACTTGCAGGTCTTGCACACGCCATCCACCAGCACAATGTCTTCAATACCAAGCGCCGCAAGCTTCACTAAAATAGACTCTTCCATACGCGCCAAGCACGGCACTTCAGCAAACTTCGTCGGGTCTCCGACGTGCTTCGACGCAATGCGCGCGCACGCAAAGACCGCCGTTTCGCCCGTTTTTTCTAGCGCGCTTGCCACCTCACCCGCCAGGTCAGCATCCATTGGGTCAAGCGGAATAAGCGCTTCGGTCGGGCACACCGTCGTACACGCACCACAGCGAATACACGTATCAAAATCCAGCTCAAGCTTGTTTTTCTGTGCATGTACCGCATCCACCAAGCACGCATCGGTGCACTTGGTGCACTTTGAGTTGCGATTGCGAACCACCGTGCAGCGATCAGTTGCCAGATACACGGCCTTTGTCTCAAGTGCTTCAGCTACTTCTACGATATCTACTAGGTTTGGCATGAACCTCTCCTACCCATTAAACAGACTATCTTCAAGTCTGCGCAATTCATCAGGGGTGTTCGCGTTTACGAAACAGCCTCCCATAGGCTCTGCATCCAACACCGCAGACTGCGGAAATTCCAACACGTCCACATCATCGAAGAATGATTGTGCCCGCTTATCACCCTGGTTCAAGTGCGCCCTCACCGCCGGCAAACACGTCTCAGCGCGATATATGGCATGAAATGGCTCATAACCATGCTTGTTAACCGGGATGACCGCATCAGCCGACGCATCATTCATGGCAAGTGCCTCGGCAACCACCAGCGATGGTGATGCAAACACCATATCACACGCAACAATGGCCACGTAGGGATGAGTGGCCGCCGAAAGCGCTGTATACATGCCCGGAAGCGCTCCTCGCACATCAAACGCATCGCGTACCAGGCGAATATTAAGTTGTGGATAGAGCTCATCCAAAAAGGCAAGGTTATCAGGCTCGTTGGTGGTAATAATCAGCTCATCAGCAACGGGCGCCAACCGCTCCACCAACCGACAGATAAGCGGACGGCCATTAAAGGGCACCGTCGCCTTGCTTTGACCCATGCGCCTGCTTTCGCCACCCGCTTGAATGACCACGCTAATCTGCGGGCGAACGCAGTGCTGCTCCACGAAATCAGCCAAACCCGCGTAATCATCCAGGTCAAATGCCGGGATGCCGTAGAGCGCGGCAGCCTCTTGCGCTTTTGCGATGTCGGTTACCACCGCAATGGTCTGGTCGGTTGGCAGCTTGTTTGAAATGTCGGCATAATCAGGCGCTTGCACCGCAAAGTGCTCCACATCCCCATTGCCCACCAGCGCCGTTTTCTTGCGACGCAACTGAGGCGCATGCTCCGTGTGCTTTTGCGTTTGGCGAAGGTGCTCTTTGGCTGCTTCGTCATCTGAGAGCGGAATGTGCCCACGCGTGAACTGCGTAAAGTCAGTGCCCAGCGGCCAGCCTTTTCGCGCGCCCTGCTCAAAGACCTCAGCCACACGAGCGTCAGCGTCATTGCTTGAGCGCATGATTTCAATAGTGGGCAGGCCGCTTTTTCGATACCCCTCAACAATAACCACGTCATGCCCAGGCATGCTGCGTACGATATCGCTGCACTCCACTTCGCCATCAAGCGTTTTAATGCGCGCCATCTGTCCCGGAGCTGCAATAACCGTTTCAGTTGCGCCGGCCGCGCGATGCCGATACGAATCTTTGCCGGGATAGTCAATCTCAAAGCCAACGTGCGAATGGTGCTTCACGCTTCCCACGTCAAAGCCGCGCGAGACCAACTCAGCGATGAGATTCTCAATGAGGGTTGTCTTGCCTGAGTTGTGACGACCCACAATGGAAAGTGCGGGACTGGGGATATCTGCTGAGGTGATCATAAGCCAGCTCGTACCTTCTTTCGCGCGGCTTCCAGCGCCACAAACGCGCCCATGGCCACCACCGGATCAATGACGGGCAGCCCGCTTACGCGCTCAAGTTCGGTGGCAATGCCAATCGTGGCAAGGCCGGTGCAGCCCAGCGCAATTACGTCACAGTCATCTGCCGCCATCTTTTTCGCCGTCTCAATGCAGGCGGCGTAACCCGCAGGGGTCTGCAGATCTAGCGTAGAGAATACGCCATCGGGCCGGTAATTGCCCACAAGTCGACCCTCCAGAATGCGACGATATGCCTTCGGCGCCTGATCAATGATGCCCAGCACGCCGATGTTTGGGCCATAGCGAAGGGCTGCTGCAACCGCGCTTTCGCCACCGCCTGTCACGGGCATGCCGGGAAGCGCTGCTTTGATTTCTTCCACGCCGGGGTCGTCGGCGCAGCTCACCAATATCATGTCTTTGTTGGCGAACTTCGCGCACGCAAGCTCAACGATCTTCGGAATCGCCTCGCGGCACAGCTCAGCCGAATGAATGCCTTCAGGTTGATTGGGAATGCACGCACTCTCAACGGCAATGCCGGGATAGAGCGACTCAATCAAGTTTCCATGAATCGTTAGTTGTTTCGGGTCATCAAGGGTGATGACGCGAATAAGTCCCACCTCAAACACAGTTACTCCCCGCTTGTTGAACTTTGACAAATTGCAGGTTGGCGCTTATCGGTAGCCTCTCATAACCTGCGCATATATTCTTGGAAAGTATAAAGCATCCACGCCCTTCAACAAACAACGGATGCATCGCAAATCAAAAGAAATTGTTGATATTTCATGGAGACGGGTGTTATACTTTGCCTCGTGTTTACAGAGGCTCGAAGCTTCGGTAAAGAAAAGGGCTCTGTTTTTGGAGGGGACAGAGTCCTTTATTTTTTCTTGATGAATCTTGATTTCTACAATACGAAGGCGCCAGGCTTGCACGTGTGCACGCCTTGGGCGAGGGCGCCAGGCTCGGGCAATCCTGAGCTCGCACGAACGTGCCACAAAGGCACGTTCGGCTCGTGCGGAATCTCGCGTGGCGCCCCCGCCCAAGCCGATCTCGAAAGAACTCCACTGCGCCCTATGCATCCACACCCCCGCCCAGGCGAGTTCTGGTCAATAAGACCCCGATTTGTGCAAGCCGCCCTTCGCCATTCCATCGAATCACAGCATAACCCCAGGTCAGCATTTGCCAATTGACGCGAATTACATGCAATAAGGCATCCGTCTGCACAAAACCCCATCTAAGTGGCCACAACGTGGATTACAGGAGGGTGCACCCCTGAGAAAACGCAGCAACAACATGGACTACGGGGGCGCCGCTCCAAAAGCGCAAACACCTCCCAGCGCCGCCGCGCATGGCTCTTACAGTTCGCGACGCGCCTCAAGCGCACGGCCGAGCGTGACTTCGTCGGCGAATTCCAGGTCTCCCCCGACCGGCAACCCACTGGCTGGCCTGGTCACCGTGATGCCAAGG
>CAJTML010000083.1 GCA_910577495.1 uncultured Eggerthellaceae bacterium | reverse complement strand
GAGCTGTTGGGGTATGCGGGTGGCTGGATTGTGGATGGCCAGGTGCAGATTCTGAAAGTGGGTGTGGCGCCCGCGGCGCGCCGTCGCGGTATTGCGCGCGAGCTTTTGGCGCGAGTGGCGGCTGATGCGCGCGATCTGGGTGCGCAAACGGCTTCGCTTGAAGTGCGCGCGTCTAATGCGGGGGCGCAGGCGTTGTACGAGGCGCTAGAGTTTCGCGCGTTGGGTACGCGGCCGCGCTACTACTCAGATGGCGAAGACGCGCTCATCATGGAAGGGCCGCTGCCGCTTGCTGCACACGATGTGGCAGGTATGGAACTGCAGATTGATGCGGCACGTGCAACACAGGTGACTGATGGTGCGGATGTTGATGCGGACGCTGGTGCGGATGCTGGTGCGGGCTCGGGCGCGGCGTGTGTGCCTTCGCCCCGTATTTTGGCTATTGAGTCGTCGTGCGATGAGACGGCGGCTGCGCTGGTGGATGGCGCAGGCGAGCTGCTCTCCGATGTGGTGGCGTCTCAGATTGATTTTCATGCGCGCTTTGGTGGCGTGGTGCCCGAGATTGCCAGCCGCAAGCACATTGAAGCCATTTGTGGTGTGTGCGATGAGTGCTTCGACCAAGCGCATCTGACCTGGAAAGATTTGGATGCGGTGGCGGTGACCTATGCACCGGGTTTGGTGGGGGCGCTCGTGGTTGGTGTCGCGTTTGCCAAAGGTGCGGCGTGGGCGTTGGATGTGCCGTTTATTGGTGTGCATCATTTGGAGGGACATCTCTATGCCAACAAGATTGGCGCGCCTGATTTTGCGCCGCCGGCAATTGTGTCGCTGGTTTCGGGTGGCAATACGCTGTTGGTGCACATGAAAGACTGGGGTGATTACGAAACGCTTGGCTCCACCATTGATGATGCGGTGGGAGAGGCGTTTGACAAAGTTGCCAAAGCGCTTGGGCTGGGGTATCCCGGCGGTCCGGTGATTTCGCGCGAGGCGGCTAAGGGCAACCCAGACGCTATTGCGTTTCCACGTGCGATGATGCATTCGGGGGATCTGCGGTTTTCGCTCTCGGGACTCAAGACTGCCGTGGTGACGTATATCAACAACGAACGCGCGGCGGGACATGAACTGAACGTGCCTGATATTTGCGCGAGTTTTCAGCAGGCGGTTGTGGACGTGCAGGTGAAAAAGGCGGCTGACGCGCTCAAGCAAACCGGCGTGAAGACGTTTTGTTTGGGTGGCGGTGTTGCGGCTAATCCGCGTCTTCGCCAAGCGTATGAGCAGATGTGCAAAAACCGCGGCGTGCGCCTCATTATGCCGCCGCTTTCTGCCTGCGGTGACAACGCGGGCATGATTGCGCTCGTGGCACTTGATCGATATGCGCAGGGTCGCTTCTTTGGGCTGGACGCGGATGCGTATGCCCACGCCAACCTTGACGAAGCATATTAAGTGACAAAGAGTGACAAAGGGTCACATCAAATGTCACATGCATGCGTGCTCTAATTGAAAAAATCCCCCACAACGGGTGGGTGGGCACATGCTAGTGTGACAAAGTGACAAAGGGTCACTTCAAATGTCACGAGCACGCGTGCTCCTATGCGTGCTTCAATCGGAGGGATTATGCAAACTTTCGACATCTTTATTAACATTCCATTTGCGGTAACGCCAGCTCAAGGTATTGATGAGGGGCTTTTGACGGGCGTGAGCCCAGCGAAAAAGCGCGCCTACGTGGATGCGCTTTTGACTGAAATCGAGGGCTTTTCAGATGAGTCATACGCGTGGGATATTCGCAGTTTGACGCTTGGTGGTGGCACGATCAGCTCACTTTCAGCGGAGGATTTTCGCCGTCTCATGCTGGGAATTAAGCGCTGGCTTCCGCTCACACCTGAGACGCCGGTGTTTGCCACAGCGGATCCGGGTGGCTTGACGGTGGGGCACACCAATGAGCTACGCGCGTGTGGACAGCCCCAGCTGGTGATGCGTTATTTTACGAGCGATGTGCGTGAAGCGGATGTGTTAGGCGTGCGCTCGCCTGAGGCCGAGATGGGCAAAACCGACATCTTGTTTGATCAGGCAGGTATCACCAACCTGGCCATGAAAGTGGCGGTGGGCATTGCAGGGCAGACGCCCGAGACGCTGCTGCGCACCCTTCGCCTGGCAAACCGCACCGGCGTTATGCGCTTTGAGCTTTTGTGTGTTGGGGGCGAATGCAACGAGGAGCTGTTTGAGCTGGCCACAAACTGGCTTGTTGAACACGGTTTTGAGCGGGTGACCACCTATGATTTCGTAAAACCTGGTGGCGAAAACCCGCTGGTCGTAAACTGGTATCAGGCAGCTACGGGTGATGAGCCGCAGTGTGGCCGCATTGCGTTTGGGTGCGCAACGCTATCGGTTGATGACACGATGATGTGGTCGAACACGGGCAACATTGATACCTATAGTAGCTGCGCCGATAGCATGAATATGATTCTTGCGGGCTCCCTGAAGCTGACCGACGAGATTCGCCAGCAGCAGCGCGAGCTTGATGCGGCATATCGGTATTGAAAACGTACGAAAAAGGCCACGGGGTATGTTAACTGAAAGCCTTGATCTAGGCTTTAGCTAAAACACGGCTTGGGCTCTGATGAAAACGCTCCAAAGGCGATTTCGAATAAAATATCGGCGAATTCCGAAGAATCTGGAGTTACTGGCTTGCATTTTAGGGGGAGTGCACTGGTACTCTCTAGAGCATAAGCCGCTGATCAGGTGCGATGCGAGGGACTTGCTTACCTCGCACGACTGAGTTCTTGCGGTTCTTCGGAATTCGCTTTTTTCTTAACGCCAGAGCGGCTTTTTGCGTTTTCAGTTGGTTAATGAGGGGTCAGCGCTCCCACTTTTGTATTTCGCTTCTATACGGTTTGTTGCCCTTTGATGCTGAGTATCAAATCTGGTATATAATTGTATGCATAAAGCTATGTATGAAAGGATGCAATAATGGATACCGCCATGGATCCTATTTTCCCTGTCTCAGCTTTGCAAAAAAAACAAAGCGATGTGAAACGCGCAGCACAAGACCACCTCGTGCGAATTACGGAAAACGGTGTTGGTGCCTACGTGTTTTGCTCGGAAGAGATATTTGAACGCGCGCTTGCTGAAGCTGCCGAACAAGCTGCTTATGAAGAGCGTCTTGCTTTTGGTATTGAGCGCGGTCGTGCAGACTATCAAGCAGGTCGTGTTGTTGAGGGTGTTGAGGCTGCTCGGGATGAACTGAAAAGACGGTACTTCAATGGCTGAGGTTATCTTCACTGAAGGCTTTATGGATGATGTGCATTTGGTTCAACGAGAAGAAAAGCTTGATGAGATTCTCGATCGGATAGCTCTTTTAAAGGAGAATCCAGAACTTGGTTCGACGCTTCTTCCTCAATCGATTCGTCGTCGCTTTGGATCTCACGTACGGAAGTTAGTGGTCTCGCCTTTTGATGTTATATATGAATATTTACCTCAAGATGACGCTGTTGTAGTACTGGGGCTCATCCATCAGCGAGCCGCTCAATAGAAGCATCCAACCCCGCATACCATTGCAACACAAAAGCGCTCGTAAGAGCGCTTTTGTATAAGTGCAATCTGAGCAGGAGGCTATATGCTCCTGCCGCTATCAGTAGGTAGCAAGCAGCGCTTTAGACCTCTTCGTGATCCGCGTTGTACTTGATCTTGCCAACCGCTTCTTCGTACTCGCGAACAAACTGCGTACCCTCGTGGTTGCCAAACAAGTTGATGTTCTTCTTCAGTTCATGGGCGAATTGCTTGGGCGGCCACTCGCGATATGACTTGTCGTTGCCGTCTTCTTTGTCCACTGCCGCTGCCCATGCAACAGCCTTTTCCTTGGCATGCTCCAGTGCAGACGGAACCTGACCCTCAGCCTCCAAGCGCTTCATTTCGCGAACAACGCGTTCTTGCAGCTCAATAACGTGCTGATATTGCTCTCTATGCGACATAGTGTGCCTCCTTTAGCCACGAGCTTTCATAAGTATGTATGCGGTAGAGCACCCACACGAAGCGCACACCACCGCTCACATCATCAATGGTAGTGCGTGAGGTGTCGAAAAATGGCGCGTGAGATGGCGTTTATGCCGAACTGTAGCGTTGATGATACGCGGCTGCAAACAAACGTGACCGCGAAAAAGACCCCGCGACGTGGGAGGGGATGTCGCGGGGTCGAAGTGTGTAACTTCAAACAGTCACACAAATTAATAAGGAGGGAGTGTAGTTAAGCGCACGGCCTACATCGGAGGGCCACCCTGGGGCTGGTTGGCGCGTGCCTCAGCCAGTTCGGCCAACTTGGCAGCGTACTCATCGGCGTATGCCTTGTCAGCTTCCAGACTCTCGGCAATGTGCTCAGCAGTGCAATAGCCTTGCGTGATTGCCAAGCCTACTGAATTACCAGTAATGATCGTGTGATACTGCATGGCGTAACGGCCACCTGCGGTATTGCCGCAAGCATAGAGACCCTTGATGATGCTATCGTCAACACGACGAACCTGTTGGTTGTCGTTGACCAAAACGCCTGACATCTGCACCATACCCGAAGCAACGCGACCTTTATCAGTTTCTACGGATACTCCAAAGAATGGCGGGGTATCAAGTGGCGTCATAAGAGAGGCGTCGCGTCCCCAGTCGGTGTCTTTACCTGCAGCACACATCTCGTTGTAGTGAGCAATTTCGTCCAGCAGACCCTGTTTTGCTTCGCCTTCATAGCCCAAGATATCAGCCAGCTCTTCAAGCGTTTCGGCTGCGAACATCCTTGACTTGTTCATGCCGTAACCAGTGAAGCCGTATACCTCAAAGCCATCGGGGCCGGTGACATAATTTGCCATGCATTCTTTCACCAAGTCCCATTCGCGAGCGCACGTTGTCGAAGACATATTGTGCTCGTAGCCTTGGTTCAAGATGTTTTCTTCCCATTTGCCATCAGCAATGGTGCACATTTTCTCACCACGTGGACGACGGAAGAAGAAGCCTTGCCCGCCGAATTGCAGCTGCGAATCATTGTAGAAGCGCTTGCCGTCCGGGCCAAAGACCGGGTAGTTACCAACTGCCGTCAGGCCAGGTGCACCCATGCCGTTGCCGAAGTTCATAGCAGCACGCGGGCCGGGTTCCATTACAGCGCCTGCCCAGCAAGCCAACTTGTGACCCATACCATCTTGGCCCATGCCCAGGAAGCCAGACGGATCTGAGGTGTCAATGTCGGAAGTCTCGGCAATTTGGCGAACCTCGTCATTGAGCGCCAAAACCATCTCACCGTTGCCTGAGAAGTCACCGCAAGCCAGAAGTACTGCGTCAGCATTTACGCGAACAATGCCATCAGGGCCTTCGCCGTAAGCGCCAGTTACGCTGCCTTCTTCGTCCTGAATCAGTACCAGAGCTGAGGTGGAGAAAAGCCATTCTGCACCAAGCTCCTGGGATTTCTCGATGCTATAACGCATGATTGCGCCCCATGCCGGCTGGTTCTCGCCTTTGCCAAGCGTGTTGTTGAAGTCACGATGAGATATGTTTCCTGGGAAAGAGGTATATCCTGCATGGTTTACCGCAACACGATTTCGGCCATTGGGGAATCCATAAAGCACGCGGAATTCGTCAAGTACTTCTTGGGGAGCAAGCTCGCAAACCCAGTCATAGACTTCACCCGATCGGGTTGCATACATCTTTGCAACCGACGGCATGGTGCGACAATAATTACGGCGTTGCCATTCATTAAGTACTTCCATCTCGTCAATAGGCTCAGCGCCCGTTTCAAGGTAAGCCTGTGAGTTGACAGTGCCCGCGTCGCAGCCAATGGGTGCCCATGTGTCTTCGGGCTGCTTCTCCATAACAACGACTTTCATGCCCAGCTCTGCAGCGCGACGTGATGCAGGAACACCGCTTTCGCCACCACCAATAACCAAGAGTTCGGTGTCAATGGTGCGAACAACGTCAGCTTCGTCGATAACGGGAGCGTCACCGAGCCATGCGGGATTGCCTGATGCAGTCGTGCCGGTAGCAGCAAGATCTTCAGCGTTTTTTGCGTCTTCGCTTGCTTGTGGTGCGCATCCTGCAATCATAGAGGTGGCTGCTGCACCTACGCCAGCAAGGGCTGCACCTTTGAGAAATGAACGGCGAGATACGCCTTTCTCAGTTTGTTTCATAACCCCTCCTTTGAGGTTCTCTCTCTTACAACAGCTAAGCGTTGAGAAATTGCTTGTCAGCTGTTGCCTTCCGAGTCATAAGATAGTTGCAGTGCGGTAACCACAAACGGGTGGTTTTTGAAAATACGCTTGTCATCAGCGCAAAAACGGCGTAAGTTAAATTCATAACACGTTTCGGGGAAGGGAGGGAACCGTGACGCAGCAAACAAATACTATGCGAGTTTCTTTGGCCATACTTGGGTTTGGCCTCTTTTTTGCGTGGCAAAATGCTGCGGTCTTGTTTTTGTTCCCAAGCTCTTCTGGACTATTTGTCTCGCCTTTAGCCGTCAGCGATGTAAGCGCTTGCATACTCCTTGTATTTTGTCTTATTGCCTACAAACAGGATCGAGATGCCTTTTCATTTTCGTGGATGCTTGGGCTTGGTGCCTTGGCTGTTGTGATATGCGCTGTGGCTATCGTTCTGCTTTCCCGTACGCTGCTCTCCTTGTGGGGAGTGTATCTTGGTGCGGTAGTCGTGGGCTTCTCTATAGCTGCCATGGCGTATGTTTGGGCAACAGCGTTGTCTCATTATTCGGATAAATCCCTGCTTTGGGTTGCTTGCGGAGGCATGCTTGTAGGGAGTTGCGTTGACTATCTGCTTATGAATGGCGCTGAGATGGGGATTCCCGTGTTTGTGCCCCTTTGCGGAGCAGGATCGCTTGTGTGTGCTGCTGTCGTAATGAAAGGAGAGCGCCTTGAAAACTCCTCGCTTCTTATTCGGCCGAAGCACCCTGCTGAATTTACAAAACTCGCGATTGGAATTGCGCTTTTCGCAATAGCTCTTGGAATTGTTGCTGGCACAACGGCCGAGGGATCAACAGAAGAAAAAATGCGCGTTATCAATGAAACGGTTTCTGTGTTTGGCATTGCCGTTTGCATGCTGCTTGTTTTGTTGTTGGGAATACATCGTAGATCCATACAAACCATCACGCTCATAAAAGGATTCGCAATCGTTTTATTGGCGATCATTCTTCTGAATATTGTCTGGTTAGACTTGGCACCAATCTGGCTATCTGCAACTTTGTTTGCCTGGCAAGTATTGAAGGTATTAGTGCTTTTGGTTCTTGTTGGGATACATAAACGCCGCATTATTTCACTATCGTTTATATTCCCGGCAGCGTGGGCGATATTGTGTACGGGTCATGCGATAGGAGTATTTACAGGTCAGGTACTGATACCGCTTGGCGGTACGGGATCTCAACCGCTGATGAATAGCGTGGTGCTCCTTGCTTTTATGGTGGCGGTTGCTTCCATTCTTTTACTCGGTAATAAGTTTGTAATCAAGGCAACTGCTCCGCAAGAGTCTACCCGATCATCCGAAGCAGAACAGGGTTCGCCCGAAACTTTCGCCCCTGCATTGCAAGTAGAGCAGGCGGCCGAAGGGGCGACGTCTGCCGCAGCAGCTGCTGAGGCCTCACCCGATCAAGCGCTCACACCTGAGCCTCATGATCCGCATGCCGCGCGTTGTGCGGAGCTTGCGCGCAAGTATCGGCTGACCGAGCGAGAGTCTGAGGTGTTTCGCTATCTGGCGCAAGGGCATACGCGCGCAAGCATTGCCAAGCGGCTTTTCGTTTCTGAAAACACGGTACGCGAACACGTCAAAAGTATCTACAAGAAGCTACACATTCACTCAAAGCAGCAGCTTATTGATATGGTAGATAAGCAATCTTAATACGATCTTAATACCCGCAACAAAACCTTAATGGGGCGTTTATGCACGTCTGGATATGCTGTGTCTTGTAGATGAAAGGCAGGCAGCTATGTCATTGTTGACCGGTTTTGTTGGAGCTGCGGGATTAGCTTGTGCAGCGTATCTGTTGGTGGTTTTGCTGCGAGGCGGCGATGGTCGCTAAGAGGCGGCTTGCTGTCAAGCAATGCGGGATACGTGCACAAGGTGGTGAGTGAACATGATGGATGTGATGCAAAATACAACAGCTCAGGCGTGGTTTGGTTGCGCGATTGTGTTGGCATTGGCGCTTGTGTGCGGCTATGCCCTAAGCGGCTATCTCAACCGCGTAATGGCTGGTGAGCGCACGGTTTTGGGGCGCGTATTGCAGCCGGTAGAGCGCGTGATCTACAAGGCGCTTGGCACCAACGCTGCGCGTATGATGCCCTGGAAGCGCTACTTGCTTTGCGTGATCGTGTTTTCCGTAGTTTCGTTTGTAGGACTGTTCGCCATCTTAATGTTGCAAGGAGTGTTGCCAGGCAACCCCGAGCATATGCCATCGCTGAGCTGGGATTTAGCGCTTAATACGGCTGCTAGCTATGTAGCAAACGCCAATTGGCAAGCCTACGCGGGCGAAGAGACGATGAGCTATTTCTCGCAGGCGGTGGGGCTGGCGGTAGCCAACGTTTTGACGCCTGCGGTGGGCATTGCGGTGGTATACGCGCTGTTCCGCGGCATGGTTGCCGATGATGACGACGAAGGCCGCGTGGGCAATTTTTGGGCTGATACCACGCGCGCGGTGCTCTATGTGCTGTTGCCGCTGTGTTTGGTGGTCTCGCTCGTAAACGTGAGCCAAGGCGTGCCGCAAACGTTTGATGAGTACCAGTCGGTGAGCTTGCTTGAACCGGTGACGGTTGAGTCGGGCGAAGGCACGGGCGAAGCGACTGACGAAGGCACGGGCGAAGCGACTGGCGAAGCGACCGACGAAATCACGCAGCTGGCCGTGCCAGGCGGCCCTATTGCCAGCCAGGTTGCTCCCAAACAGCTCGGCAGCAACGGTGGCGGGTATATGGGTGCCAATGGTGCCAGCATGTTGGAAAACCCCACGCCGTTATCAAACATCGTACAAAGCGCGTCAATTTTGGTGATTCCGATTGCGCTCGTGTTCGCCTTCGGACGCTTTGTAGGCAACCGCAAGCAGGGGCGCGTTATTTTGGGCGTGATGCTCGTGATGTTGGTGGCCGCCCTTGCTATCGTTGGTATGGCAGAGCACGCAGCAACCCCCGAGCTTTCCGCTGATGGAAGCGTGTATCTGGGTGGCGTGGATCAATCCGCTGGCAACATGGAAGGCAAAGAAACGCGTTTTGGCGTTGCGGCTTCTGCTTTCTGGACAACGCTTGCAACTGGCACTTCAAATGGTTCGGCCAATGCGTCGCTTGTAGGCATGACGCCGGTGACCAATCTGGTGTCGCTGGTGCTCATGGGCATGGGCGAGGTCGTCTTCGGCGGCGTGGGCTCAGGCATGTATTCCATGCTGTGCTT
>CAJTML010000082.1 GCA_910577495.1 uncultured Eggerthellaceae bacterium | reverse complement strand
ACCCGCTTCGCTGCATCTTTGCGCAATCCTCTAACCCCATGTCAGCAACGCGTCAGCCCAAGACGGTTGCCGAAGCACTCAAGAAGCTTGACTACTATGTAGTTATGGACGTGGCTTGGAACTCATCGTGTGACTATGCTGACATCGTTTTGCCGGCAACCACGCAGTATGAGTCTGCTGACCAGTTCGCCACGAAGAACTCTCCTGCTGGCACCTTCATCGGCATCAACCAGGTTATCTCTGAGCCTATGGGCGAATGCCACTCTGACTGGCAGTACTACCTGGATCTGGCAGTGGCTATGGGTTATGGCGACGACTTCTGGAATGGCGACATTGACGCAATGCTCTCCGAGCAACTTGACGGCTCAGGCGTCACGCTGGAAGAGCTGCGCGAAAAGGGCTACATCTTCAAAGAGCGCACCGACGGCGCAAAGCCGACCGAGCCTGAGTATCAAAACTACGAGAAGATGTTCGCATCACTTCCTGAGGGCAAGGTACAGTGCGTCAACGAGTGGATTGGCGGCAAGCCAAACGCTGACGACACGGCCATGATTGAGCGTCTACCCGTCTACAAGGGAGCACCCGAGAGCCTGGACGGCACTCCGGACATTGCTGCCGAGTACCCGCTGGTTATCTCCGACGTTCATGCATATCGTCTGTGCAACCACAGCTACTATCACGACGTTCCGTATCTGCGCGAGCTGCAGCCTGAGCCGTGGGTCAAGATCAACCCGGCAACCGCAAAGCAGTATGGTATTGACGACGGCGACTGGATGCTCATTGAGTCCCCGCACGGATCCATCAAGATGGTTGCGCGCTACTTTGAGGCCATTAACCCCAACGTGTTGATGACCAAGCGCGGCTGGTGGGAGCCTTGCGAAGAACTCGGTCTTCCGGGCTATGATGGATTAGACGGCGGCAGCGAAGTAAACGTTTTGTATGACGACAACATGGCAAACTACGACGGCTTTACGTCATCCATGGCAAAACAAACGCTGGTCAAGATTTCGAAGGTAGAGGGGTAAATCATGGCTGAACAATACGGATTCTACGTAGATACAAGCCGCTGCATTAAGTGCTGGGCATGTGAGGTTGCTTGCAAGCAGTGGCATGAAATTGAAGCAGGCACGGTTTCCCGTCGTAACGTACAAGAGACCGTTGAGGGTACCTTCCCTGAGGTAAAGCGTCACTTTGAATCGCTTTCCTGCATGCATTGCGAAAACCCGCTGTGTATGGCAAGCTGCCCGCAGGGTGCCATTAGCAAGCGCGACGAAGACGGCGTTGTTGTCGTTGATCAGGAAGTTTGCATCGGCTGCAAGACCTGCTCAAGCGCCTGCCCGTTCGATGTACCGCAGTACGTTGAGGTAGAAGGCGGCGGATTCAAGATGGACAAGTGCGACACGTGCCTCTCCATCGGTCGCGAAGACGGTCAACCGCACTGCGTGCTTACCTGCCCGGTGCAAGCACTGCACTTCGGTCCGCTTTCAGAGATGGAAGAAGCCGCAAAGGCAAAAGGCGGCACGCGCATGGAAGGCGAAACCACGCCAAGCGTGTTTGTCTCGTAAGGCAATTCCACACCAGACCATAGTGGTCTGAACTATCCTCAAGGCAGGTGCCGCCCCTCCCTCCCTTTTTGCGGCACCTGCCTTATACTTTGCTGAGACATGAGCAAAAACGAGCCTCACCTCACACCCACAAGGAGGGTTTATGGATACCACCGAACTGAAGGAATTGATGCAGCAGCGCGCCTTCGCTTACCAATTTCTCTCACGCGCCTACCTTGCTGCACCTGACAGCGCGTTTATTGACGTGCTGCTGGACACCCCTGAGACGAAAGAGATGCTGCCCGAGTTTTATGCTGAAGCGCACGATGCTGATCGCGAAGTATTGCGCAAGGATCTGGCGGCTGACTATAACCAACTTTTCTTAGGCATGAGCCCGCATCCAGTTGCACCCTATGAGTCGGTTTATACCTCAGACGAAGGCCTGCTCATGCAAGAGGCACGCGATGAGATGGTTGCGCTCTACAATCAGTATGGTTTGAGTGTCGATAAGGCATTTGATCTGCCAGAGGATCATCTTGGACTTGAGTTTGAGCTGGCAGCTCACCTGGCAACGCGCAGCCTTGAGGCGCTTGAAGCACACAATGACGAAGAAGCCCAACAACTGGCCGCCGACCTTGATGAGTTCGTGCGCGAACATCTGAGCTGGGTTGACGCTTTTAGCGCCGACGTACAAAAGCACGCGCACACCGCGTTTTACTACAACCTGGCCGACCTCACGCGCCAGGCGGTTGCCGCATAAGGCGCGCTATCGCGCACAGACGCACAACGCCTACGGCACCGATAGCGCAACTCTTCGCGGCGCGCTACACCACACGCTACACGACACGGGATCACGACGATGCCGTGTCGTCTTGTGTATTGAGCGAAAGCGCTGCTTCGCCCAATCGAACAATACGCTCACGCAGGTCATCGCACGCTCGAAACACAAACGCCTTACCCTCCTGCTCGCGCACCAGATAGCCCTCTTGCTCAAGCTCCAAAAAGTCAGCGCGCGCCGTAGCATAAGCCACACGAAACATGCGCTGATGAGGCGCAATGCGCAGCAAAGCATCGGGCTCACGCACGAGCGAGGCCAAAATGGACTTTTGACGATGGTTGATATCGGCCGACAAGATCTCATCAATGCGGCGATTCAGGCGCTCCAGCTCTCCAATGGCCAGCTCCAACCGGTCAAGCTCTTCCAGATACAGCTGCACGTTCACCGCAAAGTACGAGGTGAAGTCAAAGCCGAACCCATAGTCTATTGACCAGTTATTAAACACCGCCTCCATCTGCGGCGTATTGAGCTGTCCGAAGGGGTAATAGCCCACCGGCAGCCAGCTGAGCACAGGAAAACCCCACTTGATGGCCATAATATTGCGAAGCAAGATGCCAACCAGCGTGTTCAAACACGGAAAGACGTCGAAGTTCCAGAAGAACCACGACACGTTAATAATGCGAAGCACCGGCCCGAAGCGCGACTCATCACCAAAGTCATCACTGGCGCGCATGCAAATTGCATCCATGCAGTGTTTTGAGCTGGGCGGCAACAGGCGCTCGTCAAGCTTGCACACCTCTCCTCTGCGCGGCAGGCGCGCAGCATCAACCCCTTCGATAAGCTGGTAATACAACGTCTCAATCAGACCATGCGTAATCTCACGTTCTGCCAAATGCTCAGCTTCATTACTGAGCACAAAATAGTTCGAAATCACCCGATCAATATCGTTTTCCAAAGGCGCCCCAATAAAGATCTCGTGAATGCGCTCCTCAGATACCGAGATCCTATCCGCCTCCAACCCGCGCGCAAGCGTCTGTTCCAAAAAGCGTGTGATATAGGGAGACCCCTGCAGCGTTTGCAGCGATAAATCCAGCGGAAAGTGCGTAGCGCAGCGCAGCTCAAGCATTTTCGAATCAAACGACAGCGCACTGGTAGTCACAAACCAAAAGTCTGCCTCGCGAAAGGGGTCATCTGGAAGAAAGATTGCCGCTTGTTTGCGAATGGCGGTTAAGATCAGCCAGACTTCATCTTTGGTGTATCCCTCAGGCAACTCATAGTCATCCAAGCTCTCATGAAGCAAAAGACCCTGATCAGCTACAGTGCGAAGTTTGCGAAGACGCTCGTCACAGAGCAATTGCACCAAATCTGGCGCAGCGATGTGCTTGGGTTTTTTCGCCATACCCTCATCCGATCTCACGGTGTAAGCAGTGCGTACTATCAAAAGCGGATAATACTATTATCACTTCGGGATAAGTGTACTATCAAATAGTGATATTACTATTATCAATTTTCTAGATATTGATAAATATGAAGCAAGAATTATAGTTGTTCGTGTGTGAATAGGGTCCAAGGAAGCTTCAATCTGCCGTTGTGGGCATCTCCTTGTTTGGGGCTTCCGCAGACCCTATTAAAAGGGGTAAACGTGCGTAAGCGTGTTGACTTGGTTGTGCAAGAGCAATTCGCCGCATGCAAAAAGGGAGCCTCCGCGCGCGCGGAAACTCCCCTGTTCATGTCGTAAGAGAGGGCTTACGTTATGAATCGTCACAAGCCGCTAATCTTGTTTAACAACCAAGACGTCACAGCGCATAGAGCGGATCAAGAATGTGGAGACACTTCCCACAAATGCGTATTTGATATTCGAAAGACCGCGCTCTCCACAAACAACCAAATCCGGATCAACCGGCTCAATGAGCTGCTTGGCCAACGTATCAGTCACACGGCCAGCACGAACAATAAATTCGACGGATGGGATATTGGGGTTATCTGAAGCCTCTGCAAAAATCTCTGACAGATCTTCTGCGATGCGCTCCTGACTTTCTGCACACAATGCTTCGAAATCTACACCAGATGCCTCATAGGGCACTGAGTCAATGACGTGTCCAAACACCAGTTCAGCGTGGTTTCCTGCAGCCAAAGCAATAGCGCGTTGTGCAACAGCTTCTTGCGTAGAGCCACCATCTAAGGCAGCAAAAATGCGCTTATATCGTTGAGCCATGATCCCGTCCTTTCATCGGTTGATCACCCATAGCAAGTATAGCAGAGCCGCACGCTGCCAAACCCTACGAGGAAGTTACAAGCAACACCAAGCCAATACCTAACAAGATGACATAGGTGCACTTCAAGAAGCGCTCTTGGCTTAAATGTTTCTGCAACCGCTGCCCCAAAAACGTGGCCAACGCCGCAGCAGGAATGCACCAAAGCACCACGTCAACGACCTGTGGGGTAAAGCTTCCCTGCCCAAAAGCAATGCAGGCATACAGGAAGTTCAAGATCATCCACACCGCCGAAAGCGTCGCGCGAAATTGCTGCTTGTCGGTGATTTTTTGGATGGCATAGATAACCAGCAATGCTCCACCTGAAACGAACATGCCCTGAATAAGCCCTGCTAGGCCAATGACAATCCACAGTGCCCACTCAGGCAAAAAGCGCTGTTGTTTCGCCAACAAACCGCGCAGGCCAACAATCACAATGATGGTGCCGTACACCTTTAAGAGCGCCGAGAGTGGCATGAGTGTATCCAACCAAATTCCCAGCAGCACAAACGGTAGCATCACGCCCACCATCTTCGCCAGCTCACGCCAATGGATGTGTTTGTAGTTGATGATGGCAAGGGTGCCGCACGCCAAAAAGCCCATGGTGTTTAAGATGGCAACCGAACTGGTGAGCCCCAAAAGCGTGGTGCCGACGGGCATGGCGAAGAGGTTGCCGGCAAAACCGGTGATAGCTTGCACCGTATACGCGAAGAAAAAGGCCGCTATAAAAAGCGCTTTATCCATATATGCTACAATCCTTACCTACTTACGAACACAAAAACGGTATCAGATTGAACCCACATCAGCAACCAATAGAAGTGGAAGCCTATGGCTCAATTCAGCATTACCATCGCCGGAGATTCGGCCATAAATCTTGTTTTTGGTGACACCATTTCCCCTGAAACGAACGGGGTAATCAGAAGCGCTGCGCAAACGCTTGAAGCAGATCCTATTGCCGGCGTGCGTGAGCTGGTGCCCACATTCTGCTCGCTCATGGTGATCTACGACCCGCTCATCATTGGCATAGATGAGCTGTGCGAGCGAGTACGCGGCAAGCTTCGCAACCTCACCACCACCGAACAAAGCGTCAAGCGGATCGTCAAGATTCCGGTGTGCTATGACGAAGAGTTTGCGCTGGATATGGATACCGTCGCCGCGCACGCACACCTTACGCCTGAAGAGGTGATTGCGCTGCATACCGGGCATGACTATCTCATTGACATGCTGGGCTTTTTGCCCGGATTTGCCTATTTGGGCGGCCTTGATGAGCGCCTGCATACCCCACGCCTTGCAACCCCGCGCACACGCCTGGAAGCGGGCTCGGTGGGCATCGGCGGGGCACAAACGGGCGTGTATCCACTGCCATCTCCTGGTGGCTGGCAGATCATCGGCAGGACGCCTATCAGGCCATATGATCCGGATCGCAACCCGCCGATTCTCTATGCGGCAGGAGATTATCTGCGCTTTGTGCCTATTTCGAAATCCGAATACTTCACCATAGACGCGCAGGTGCAAGCGGGCACCTACACATGCGACGTGCTCTTTGAGGAGGTGTAGCATGGGCGTTACCGTTAACAAACCCGGCATCCTCACCACCGTACAAGACGCAGGTCGTTTCGGCTACTTGGGCAGCGGGTTTTCGCCCTCGGGTGTCATGGACAAGCGCGCGTTTCGGATTGCGAATTTGCTGGTTGACAACCCCGCAAATGCACCGGTACTAGAGTTTGTGCTGGCAGGACCGACGCTGCGCTTTACCACCAACACGTTTATCGCTATCACCGGCGGAGACTTTTCGCCCTGCTTAGACGGCAAACCGCTTGCCCCATATAAGGCGCATTTCGTGCGTCGCGGCCAGATGCTCACGTTTGGCGCACCCAAGACGGGCACCTATGGCTACCTGGCGGTGGCGGGTGGCTCGTTTGCGCTACCCGAGGTTATGGGTTCGCGCTCCACCAATCTCAAGTGCGGCATTGGCGGGTTGGACGGGCGCGCGCTGACCACCGGCGACTACCTGCGTTTTGAGACGCGCAACTTGGATTATCTGGCGAACTTAGGCAGCCATGTGCTTGACGACGATGCTGACTTTTATGGGTTTGACCACGACGAAATCATCCTTCGCGTAGTGCCCGGCCCGCAAGAGTCTCTCTTTAGCGAAGCAGGCATTGCCACCTTTTATTCGCAAGCCTACCAAACCACTTCCAAGTGTGACCGCATGGGATACCGGCTTGAAGGACCTGCAATTGAGACGATCAACGGATCCGACATCATCTCAGATGGCATTGCGCTTGGGGCCATACAAGTACCGAGTCACGGACACCCCATCATCATGCTGGCGGACCGGCAGACCACCGGCGGCTATGCCAAAATTGGTACGGTTGCCTCGGTTGATATCCCTAAACTCGTGCAGTGCAAACCGGGCAAATCCATTCGGTTTACCCCAATCAGTGTGGAAGTTGCCCAGGAGCTTGTTCGCAAAGAGGAAGAAGAGATGCAAGCGCTGGCCAAGATTGTGCGCCGACCATGCTACGGCGGGGTTTCGCCCCGCAAAACCGCGCGACGCCTCACCCCTATTCTGGAGAAGCAAGCGCGTATCAGCAACGGCCACAAACTCTGGATTGAACTGGAAGATGAGCACAAACGCGCTAAAGCTGCCAGCTTAAGCGCTCAACATTCGCCCACCCACCCAAAAACCGCCACAAAGCACTAAGGCGCAGAAGGAGACGTTATGGACACCAAAGACATTAAAGAGTTATTGAGCATTATGGACGAAGCGGATTTAACCGCGCTTCGCTTTGACGACGGCAACGTCAAAATTGAGCTGGAGCGTTCACGTACCTCGCTCTCATCTGCGGCAGCGCTTCCGCTGGCCGAACGCGTTGGGCAGCTGCTGAGTGCCCGCGACGACGTTTCAGGTGTGACGCAAGGCGTGCAAAGCGCGGCACTGCCGGTTGACGAGACGTCAGTGACGCTCGTACGAAGCCCCATGATTGGCACGTTCTATACCGCTCCGAGCCCTGACGAGGAGCCATTTGTACGCATTGGCCAAGAGGTGCTCACCGGACAGACGCTTGCCATTGTTGAAGCCATGAAGATGATGAACGAAATCACGGCACCCGCTCCGGGCATCATCACCGAAATTCTGGCAGCAAACGGCACACAGGTTGAATACGATCAGCCCCTGTTCCGCATTTCAACCGAGCCCACCGCCTAGTTGCTGTCCTAATGCCACCTGGCCAAGCCGCCGCGCTTGCAAGCACGTGCGGATGTGCCCAAGCTATCCTCTCAGGAGAGATGCATGTTTAATAAAGTTCTCATAGCAAATCGTGGCGAAATTGCCGTACGCATTATTCGCGCATGCCGCGCAATGAATATCAAAACGGTCGCGGTGTATTCCACGGCGGATCGCCAGGCGCTCCACACCTACCTGGCTGACGAGGCCGTCTGCATAGGGCCTGCCCCTGCGCGCGATTCATACCTCAACACCACCGCCATCCTCACGGCGGCGAAGGGCACCGGCGCGGACGCCATTCATCCCGGGTACGGGTTTTTGTCCGAGAATGCCACCTTCGCCAAAATGTGCAGAGACAACGACATCACCTTTATTGGCCCCACCCCTGAGGTGATTGATCGCATGGGCAACAAAAGCGCTGCTCGGCGCACCATGATGGAGGCAGGGGTTCCCGTTGTCCCGGGCACCAAAAAGGGCATTCATGACGTTGAACAGGCGCTCATTGAAGCGCGCAGCATTGGGTGGCCAATCATGATCAAGGCGTCTTCGGGCGGCGGCGGCAAGGGCATGCGCGTGTCTGAGAGCGAAGAGGATTTCTTCGACCAGTTCAATATTGCGCAGCGTGAAAGCGTGAATGCCTTTGGCGATAACACCATGTATTTGGAGCGTTGCGTGCGCAACCCGCGCCACGTGGAGGTGCAGATCATCGCAGACAACCACGGCAATATTGTGGCTATGGGTGAGCGAGATTGTTCGGTTCAGCGCAACCATCAAAAGATGATTGAAGAGAGCCCCTCTCCGCTTTTGGACGAGGAGCTACGCGCCCAGATGATGAACGACGCGGTGAAGGCCGCGCGCGCGGTGGGCTACACTTCGGCTGGCACCATCGAGTTTCTCATGGACGAGAACCGCAACTACTACTTTATGGAGATGAATACGCGCATCCAGGTGGAGCACTGCGTTACCGAGATGGTCACCCACACCGATCTGATGGGCGAAATGATTCGCGTTGCCGCAGGTGAACCTCTTTCTTTCACGCAAAATGACATTGTGTTGCAAGGACACGCCATTGAGTGTCGCATCAACGCCGAAATGCCCGAGCGCAACTTTATGCCCAGCCCGGGCGTGATCTCGCAGATGCACCTGCCGGGTGGCAATGGCGTGCGCGTGGACACGGCGGCCTACGACGGCTTTGAGATTTCGCCCTACTACGACTCCATGATTGCGAAAATCATCGTGCGCGGGCGCAACCGCACCGAGGCCATCGCAAAGATGCGCACCGCTCTTGAAGAGATGGTTATCGTGGGCGTGGATACGAATCTGGATTTCCAGTTCGCCATTATGGAGAACGAAACGTTTTGCGAAGGCAAAGCCGACACAAGCTTTATTGAGCGATTCTTGAAAGGCGAAGTGTAATGATGCAGCAACCAACGAAGCCAGCAAATGTCTCAGATGAGGTGTGGGAACGCCTGCTTCACGCAACGCCACAAGAGGCGCGTCATCTGATTCGCGAAGGCCTTTATGACGCTCCTACTAGCGGTTTGTGCCCGGGATTTGCGCAGGCAAACCTTATTGTGCTGCCCAAAGAGCAAGCGTATGACTTTCTGCTCTTCGCCCAGCGAAACCCTAAGCCCTGCCCGCTTTTGGAGGTAACCGATGTCGGTGAGCGCATGACGCAGCTTTGTGCCACTGATTGCGATATTGCCACCGACTTTCCGCGTTACCGCATCTACGAGCACGGGGAGCTGGTGGCCGAAGTGGACAATGTTGCGGACTGGTGGCGCGATGACTTGGTGTCGTTTGTGATTGGATGCTCGTTTTCGTTTGAGAGCGAACTTATTGAAGCCGGCATTGAGATGCGTCACAACACCCAGGGCAGAAACGTCTCCATGTATCTGACTGATGTGGATTGCGTTCCGGCGGGCTCCATGAGCGGCAAGATGGTGATGTCCATGCGTCCGCTG
>CAJTML010000081.1 GCA_910577495.1 uncultured Eggerthellaceae bacterium | reverse complement strand
GAGCTGGGGCATTGATGGGGGCTTTAGCGCTGATGTGCTGGGCTATGGCACGATTTTCTCCATGGTGCTGGGACATACTGGCGTGGTGCTATTTTTGGTCATTGCCATCATGAGTCAGTGCACCATTTACAACACCTATCTGGCATCGGGTTCGCGCAGCTTCTGGGTGCTTTCCGAAGACAATCTCTTCCCGAAATTCATTCGCAAGGTGGACAAGTCTGGCCGCAGCCCCTATGTTGGCGTGTTGACCATTGCCATCTCGTCGCTCATTTTTTCGCAGTTTGATTTTGTGGCCATTATTGAGATGAACATCGTCTTCATCTTGGCGCGCTACATGTTTTTGGGCTTTATCGTGATGCGCTTGCGCAAGATGTATCCGGTTGCTGAGCGACCGCGCGATTGCTACGTTATCGGTGGCGGCAAGTATGGTGTCGTGGTGTATTCGGTTTTGGCTTGCGCTATTGCAACCTTTGCGCTGTGCCTCAATCCGCTTGAGAATTTCGTGGCCACCCTGGGCTTTTTAGCCTCGGGTGTCGTGGCGTATGTGCTGTTCAAGCGCTTATATGGCGGACTTGCGGTGGATGCGCCTGAGGAAAATCCGCTGGACCAAAAGACTGGTCTCGCGCAGGGCGACACGCGCCGTATTGGGCTGTTTGCGCTCATTGTGGTGGGCTTGTTTGTGCTCAACGTTATCTTTAACGTGGTGTTTGCGCTCTAGCGCGGCGAAGGCGTGCGGAGAAGGAGCGCGGCAAACTAGCGCAGCGAAGGCGCACGCTAGTTTTTGCTGCTCAGGCGCTTGGAGATGAGCAGTAACACGGGGCACGCTACGCATAAAAGCACAAGCGTTGCCACGCGACCTAAGCTGGGGTCTTTGTAACCAACAACAAAAACGCCGACGCAAAACAGCGCCATAACGGCGCACAGGATTGCAAGCCAGCGCAGATAGAGCGCTGCACCTGTTGGTTTGTTGGTATGTTGCTGTTTTGATTCCATGGTCACCTACTATACCACGCACGCTTGCGTGATAAGATAGGGCTATGGATCAGACAGACGAAATACTCACAGAATCCCATGCGCACGTGTCTGCGTGGCGCGTGTGGTCGCGCTTTATCAGCTACTATGGCCCGTATAAAGGGCTGCTTTTTGCAGACCTTGCGTGTGCGACAATCTTGGCAGGCATTGACCTGGCTTTTCCGCAGTTTTTGAACTTCTTCACGAAGGAGTTCTTTCTGGAGGCACCCTCTGTCATTTTAGGGAGCCTCGGGTTGATTGCGCTGCTGTTCGCCGCGTTGTATCTGCTTCGTTCGGGTTGTCAGTTTTTCATCACGTGCTGGGGCCATATCATGGGCGCCTATATGGAAGCCGACATGCGCCGTGATCTGTTTAGCCAGTTTCAGCGCCTGACCTTTAGCTATTATGACCGCCACAACACCGGCGCCATGATGGCGAAGGTCACGTCAGACCTCTTCGACATTTCTGAGCTGGCGCATCACGGACCGGAGAACCTGTTTATCTGCACGCTGAAGATCATTGGTTCGTTCGTGTTGCTCTTTATGATCAACGTTCCGCTTACGGCCATCATGTTGGCTGTGACGGTGATTATGGCCACGGTGTCGCTCGTGCTCAATTACCGCCGGCGCACCATTTTCCGGGAAAATCGCGAGCGCATGGCGGGTATTAACGCCACGGTGCAGGACTCGCTCGGCGGCATTCGCGTGGTGAAATCGTTTGGTGGAGAGCGCGCTGAGCAGGCAAAATTCGCGCGTGCAAACGATGCGTTTTTAGACACCAAGAAACGCTCGTATCGGTTTATGGGAGCGTTTCATGCCATGAATTCGCTCTTTATGGGCGTGCTGTATACCGTGACTATTGTTGGTGGCGGCTATTTTGTGGCGCAGGGCACGCTGCACGTCACTGATCTGGCAATTTATGCGTTGTATATCGGCATTTTTATCTCACCCATTGAGCAGCTGATCAACTTTACCGAGACGCTGCAGAAAGGGTATGCGGGCTTTAGGCGCTTTATGGAAGTGTTGGACGAGCATCCTGATGTGCAGAATCTTCCCAATGCGCAGCCGCTCCAGGCAAAAGAAGATGGCGAAGTCCGCGGGCGGGTGGATTACTCGAACGTGTGGTTTGCCTACGATCAGGACAAACCCGTACTGCAAGGGCTTGACTTGCATATCCCGGCAGGTGCAACCGTGGCGCTAGTTGGACCGAGTGGTGGCGGCAAGACAACCACGTGCTCACTGTTGCCTCGCTTTTACGATGTGGATCAAGGCTCCATTAGTATTGATGGCATTGATATTCGCCAGGTAACCATCCAGTCATTGCGCGAGGCAATTGGCATTGTGCAGCAGGATGTGTATCTGTTTGGCGGATCGGTGCGCGACAACATTGCTTACGGGCGTGCGAATGCCACCGATGAAGAAATTATTGCCGCGGCCAAAAAGGCCAACGCGCATGAGTTTGTTGAGGCGCTGCCTGATGGGTATGACACGCTCGTGGGAGAGCGTGGCGCGCGACTTTCAGGCGGGCAGAAGCAGCGCATTGCTATTGCGCGCGTCTTTTTGCGCAACCCGCGGATTCTTATTTTGGACGAGGCTACCAGCGCGCTTGATAATGAGAGTGAGCATGCCATTCAAGCCTCGCTTGCGGAGCTTTCGCGCGGACGCACTACGCTCATTATTGCGCACAGGCTCTCAACGATTCGCACTGCGCAACTGATTGCGGTGGTGGAAGAGGGACGCGTTGTTGAGCAGGGCACACACGACGAATTGCTGGCGCAGCAGGGTATCTATGCGCGCTACTACAAGATGCAATTTGGGGATTAGTTAAACTCATCAAGGTGTTCGGCGGTCATAGAGGCTCCTTTGCGCTACTCAGCTGCGGTTTCGCTATCTAAATACGTGCGAAGTGCCTGCATGCGTTGGTCTAAGCTGGCAGCATCTTCGGCAAGTTTTACCAGCTCATCGCTGACCTGTTGCGTCATTTCTTCGGAGAGATCCTTTTTGTAGCGAAGTTGGTGTTCCAAACTTGCCCAGAAGTTCATGGAAATCGTGCGAAGCTGAACCTCAACTTTCACCGGGCGCTTTTCTTTTTCCAAAAAGATGGGCGTTTCCACGATAAGGTGCAAACTGCGATACCCACTTGGTTTGGGATTGTTCACGTAATCGCGCATCTCAACTAAGGTGACATCGTCTTGTGCAAGGAGCGCTTCTGCCAGCGTGAAAATGTCTTCGGGAAACGTGCAGACTACACGCACGCCGGCAACGTCAAAAATATTTTGTTCGATAGAATCAACGGTTAGTGGAAAGCCTTTACGATTGAGTTTTTTGGCAAGGCTGTCCGTTCCCTTGAGGCGCGTTTTGATGGACTCAATGGGGTTGCGGTCAAAGCGCAGGCCGTATTCGGCATCCAGCACGCGAAACTTGGTTTCAATCTCCATCATGGCGCATTCGTAATAGGTCATCAGCCGCTGAAAGGGCGCAAGGTTGCGCTTGAGCATATCGGCGAATTCGGCATTGGTGGCAAGGCGTGTTACCACCTGTGTGGCAAGCTGCTCGCGACGTTTGTGGAGGTCATCAAGGCCTGTCGCCTGAGTTTCGCGGTTATCTGTAGTTGGTTGATGTGAGGGTCGAAACGGCATGGTGCTTCCTTTGAATAGTGCTTCGAGTTTTTTGACTATGATAGCAGGTTCGCCCTTGCTCACGATATAAGCGGCCTGCCGTTGGCACATGATTCTCATGCGTTGGTAAGGTGCATATCCTTGACAAAGATACCCCCAGGGGGTATACCTATGCGACGAACTACAGCTGTCCGGGATGCCGCTGAGGCGCAACATCCTGGTACGGAAAAACAAAGGAAAGGATCGGGATGGACGGAACCGAAGAAGCGGTGAGAGCGGCGGCGGGCTGCGCGTGCCGACACAAGCATACACCGCGCTCAGAGGAGTTTCAGGCGGATCTAACCAAACGGCTTAATCGTGCGATTGGCCAGCTCAATGGCGTAAAGAGCATGATTGAGGAGAATCGCTATTGCGGAGACGTCCTCACCCAGCTTGCAGCTGCTGAGTCTGCAATTCGCCGTATTTCTGAGATGCTGTTGCAAGATCACATGCAGACCTGTGTGATTGAAGAGATTCGCAATGGCAACGATGAGGTCGTGGATGAAGTCATGACGCTCATGCGTCGTTTTCGCTAATAAGGAGCTGAAGCTATGGAAACCATTCGTTTGGCCACGGCCGTCATGCACTGCAACAAGTGTGTGGCGAATGTGACGGAGCATTATGAGCAGCTGCAAGGCGTGACCGCGGTGGAGGTGAGCCTTGATGGCCAGTGGGCCGATGTGACCTTCGACCCGGCTCAGGTAACCCTCGACGACCTGCTGCACGCTCTGGACGACACCAACTTCAAGGTGGCCGTCATGCCCGAGGAGGGCGAACATCCCTTCGCCGAGCACATTGCCGCCGATGCGGCTGAGAAGGCGGCCAAGGATGCGCAGAAGAAGGCTGAAGCTAAGGCCGCTTCCGCCCCTGAGGAGTCTGTTGCCCCGGCTCAATCCACCCTGCGCCTGGCCATCGAGGGCATGCACTGCGCCAACTGCGCCGCCACCATCGAGAGCCATTACCGTAAGACCCCTGGCGTCATTGACATGGCGGTGAACCTGGCGAACAACACCGGACGCGTCACCTTCGACCCCGCTCAGGCTTCCGTGGACGACATGCTGGCCGTCTTCGATAATCTGGCTTTCTCGGCCGAGCTTATTCCTGAGGATGCCCCGCTCATTGACGAGAAGCGACGCGCCCGCGAGGCCGCCCGAGCCAAGCGCGACCGCAAGGTGTTTGGCACCGCAGCGGTGCTTACGGTGCTCATCGTGGCCATCGGCATGCTGCCCGGCTGGCACATGGGTGTAGGCGCCGCGCTCGCCGATCTCTTCGTAGCCGATCCCACCCACGTGCAGGCCATGTTCGCCGCGAACATCCTGTTGCTGGCGCTGACTATTCCCGTGCAGTTCTGCTGCGGCGCGCGATTCTATAAGGGTGCCTGGGGCTCGCTCAAGGGAGGCTCGGCCAACATGGATGTGCTGGTTGCGCTGGGCACCTCTATTGCGTTTTTGTTCTCGTTGTGGATTACCTTCCTGCCGGTGATCACGAACGATTGGTCAAGCCACGAGGCTCTGGCCATTAACGACGGCATGCCCTATTTCGAGACCTGTGCCATGCTTATCACCTTTGTACTGTTCGGCAAGATGCTGGAAAGCCGCGCCAAAGGAGCCACAAACCAGGCCATCGAGTCGCTCATGAACTTGACGCCGCCCACGGCTCGCGTGGTGCGCGGCGGCGAAGAGCGCGAAGTGCCGCTGGCTCAGGTGGTGGCGGGCGATGTGGTGCTCGTGCGCCCTGGAGAGAAGATGCCGGTGGACGGCGTGGTGACCGAGGGCTCCACCGAGGTGGACGAGTCCATGCTCACTGGCGAGACGCTGCCGGTGGTGAAGGTGACCGGCGACGCCGTTACAGGCGGCACCCAGAACACCACGGGCGCGGTCACCGTGCGCGCTCTGCGCGTGGGCGCCGATTCCACGCTGGCTCGCATCGTGCGTGCCGTGGAGGACGCCCAGGGCACCAAGGCGCCCATCCAGCGCATCGCCGACCGCATCGCGGCCGTGTTCGTGCCCGCTATTCTGCTTATCGCACTGGTCGTATTCTGCGTGTGGTTCTTCCTGGTGCCGTCGGCTGACGAGAGCGCGCGTCTTGTGCAGGCGCTCATGCCGGCCATCGCGGTTATCTGCGTGGCCTGCCCTTGTGCGCTGGGTCTGGCCACCCCCACGGCTCTGACGGTGGGTATGGGCAAGGGCGCGCAGCTTGGCGTGCTCATCAAGGACGGCACTGTGTTGGAAACCATGGGAAACCTGACAGCTGCCGTGTTCGACAAAACAGGCACGCTTACCGTGGGCGAGCCGCGCGTGGTAGCAAGCGATGTGGCGCCTGAGGCTCTGCGTCTGGCCGCTGCTGTGGAGGCGAAAAGTGAACACCCCCTGGCTCGTGCAGTGGTGGCGTATGCAGAGGAGCAGGGCGTTGGCACGCTGCCGCCGGTTGAAGGCTTTGAAGCCGTGGTGGGCGAAGGAGTTCGCGGTACCGTGGAGGGCCACGAGGTGCTCGTGGGCGCGAACGCCGCGGGTGCTGGCTCGCTCGTGACCATCGATGGCACGGCTGCTGGTGCCCTCCAGTTCCGTGACGAGCCCAAAGCTGACGCCGCTGCCACGGTGCGCGCGCTGCGCGAGCAGTACGCCGTGGCCTCCTACATGGTGACTGGCGACGCGGCGGCCACGGCCCGCAGTATTGCCGAGGAGGTGGGCATTCCCGCCGACCATGTGTTCGCCGGCGTGAAGCCTCTGGAGAAGGCGGCGTGCGTGGCTGATGTGAAGGCGTCCGCCGACGTGGCCAAACTGGAGGGCCGCAAGGCATCGGCCGTCACGGCCTTTGTGGGAGACGGCATTAACGATGCTCCGGCGTTGGCTGCGGCTGACATTGGCGTGGCGATGGCCTCGGGAACTGACGTTGCGCTTGATGCGGGTTCGGTCGTGCTGATGCGCAACAAACTTTCCGATGTGCTGGTTGCACTGCGTTTATCCAAAGCTACGATGCGAAAGATTAAGCAGAACCTCTTTTGGGCGCTCATCTACAACTGCATCATGATTCCGCTTGCGGCAGTTGGCATCTTGGCTCCGGCACTTGCGGGGGCTGCCATGGCACTCTCAAGTGTGTCGGTGGTGAGCAACTCGCTTTTGCTCAAGCGCTTTAAATAAGAATGGCGTTTCTGCCCGCGGGTTCGGCGGAGGCGTTTTGACGACCGATGACGCGCCCGCGGGTCTTATGCGCTAAAGAGTTTTTTGAATTCAAGGATCAGCTGTTGTCGACAAAGCAAGAGCAGCGTTGCAAGCAGGAGCACACTGACGCAAGCGCTGGCGTATGCAAGATATGGCCAGGTGACAAGGCCAGAAAGCATGAGAAGCAGCGGTAGAAAGCCAAGTACTAGTTCATAGAGTAGGTACTTGGCATACCCTTTGACAAAGGCATCGCGAAAGATGAGCACCAAAACGGAGTTGGTGATCAAGGCAACCAGGCAGATGACCGGTATGATAAACGTGGCAATGACGGCTTGCTTGGTGACCAGCAACAGCAAAAGTGCCACGCCAATAATGAGCAAGAAGTAGCGCTGGATGATGCGCAAAAAACTGGGCGCGTGCAAAATGACATTGCGCAAAAAGAGGTAGTTCAGAGCGAGTGCTACCTCTTCAGCACCAAGTGCCCACCAGCTTTGGTGTGCATAGAGAACCCCCCGCAAACGTCATGAGCATGACCAGTACGGTAATGACGCCTATGAGCGTGCTTGCCTTGCGTTTGGGCACGGGAAGTGTGTTTGTCGGAAAGTGTGATGGGGTGGCAGTGCCAGAAAGCGCGTTGCCGCACAGGGGGCACCGATCCAAATCTCCGGTAAAGCGAATGTCGCAGTGAGTGCACGTTTTCATGAGCGCACCTCTTTTGCAGGGAGCGCCCCTTCGCCATCTTTTACGTCTCTGTTCTTGTGATGTGTGTCGAGGGCACCTTCAAGCTGTGCTTGTTTGAGTTGTAAGTCAACCTGAGCGTTGTCTTTGTTGATATTTATATAACCAGTAATGCCAAGCTCGCGCATGATTTCGCAAAATTGGCGAATGATCTCATGGCGAATGTAGACACTTGAAATGCCCAAACTTAAGTCATCGCCGTAGCTGCAGAGGACAAAGTTGAGTCCGCGCGTTGAGGTGAGTACGTTGATGTTTTTGACGTAGGGGGCGGTTTCTTCGTCAAGTGAAACACACCCAATATTAGAGACGGTCGTCGTGACATCGCGCCATGATTTCCAGTCGGCAAAACCAAGCACGGCGTCTTTCAAAAAGAGTGGTGCAACGCGAATGAGCGGGTTCTTTTCCAGCTTAATCATGCGCATCATGCGACGCTTAATAGCTTCAGGTCGCGTTGCTGCTTTGAGCTGTTTTTGCACAATGCTTGCAATCTCGTCTAAGCTTTTCTGCTGGTCAGCGGGCAGCAAACTCACGTACGCCATACCAAAGAAGTTGCGCGCGGTTTCTGATTCGAAGAGTGCGCGCAGATCAACAGGGATGCCAATGGTGATGGCGCGTTGGTGTTTGGTGGAAGGCATGGTAAGCACAATGGCTTTCATGACGGCAGCAATAATGAGCGAAGTTACGGTCACGCCGCGCGCATGCGCCGCGCTATGCACTGCTGAGGCGCTAATGTGGTATTCCATAAACGTTGGCTCGGCAGTGTTTTTCCAGCCCGTTAGACGGTAAACCTTGTGGGCTTTGTCGGAGCCTGCCGCCTTTTTATCGTAGTTGGCCGTGTAGCTGTCTTCGCTTCGCCGTACTTGTTCCGCGCCGCGTTGTCCGATAACGCACCGGTCTCCATAGCGCTCTTCCACGTAGGCGCGCAACAGCGTCTTGAAGAATGCAAGGGTGCCACGCCCATCTGAAATCATGTGCGAAACTTCAACATTAATACGTGTATCAAAATAGCTGATGCGATACAGTGCGCTATTGACGTCTGCATGAAGGCCGAAGCAGACAGGCTCGTTTTCTGGCGCTACGGGGGAGATTTCGTCGGCGGTTTCCAGGTAGTGCCAAAAAAGCCCCGAACGCAGTTGCACGTTGAAGCCGGGGAACTGATAGAGCGCGCGAACCAGCGCGGTTTGCAAAATGGCTGGGTCTACCGGCTCGGTCATGGTGGCGGAGAATCGAAACACCGTTTGAGCCGTGCTACCGGCTTGGGCGGCATAGAATTTGCCCACATTGTCAAGCTTGTACCACTGAGGACGCATCATGAGTTATTCGCCAATCAGCTCAATCCACTTGCCGGGCTCAGTTGGCGGAAGCGGCTCATTGTTGAGAAAAGCTTCGATGAGTTTGTAGGTGTCGCGCACAAATGAGAACACGGTGGGGTACAAGAAGTAGCCATGGATGGCGTCCATGATGCGGTAACATGCGACTTCGTTGCCGTCGTTTGCCAACTCTGCGGCGAAGACTTCGCCCTCGTCGCGCAGGGGGCAATATTCAGCGGTTATGACCAGCGTACGCGGTTGGTTGGTGAGGTCTTGCATGAGCATCGGGGCGAAGTACGGGCTTTGCGCGTCTTCGGGTTTTGCCAGGTAAAGTTCAATGTAGCCTTCGATATCCTCGCGCGTGAGCAGGTAGTCTTCGCCGTTTTCGCGAATTGAGGGAAAGCCGGTTGCTTCTCGATGATCGTCGTAGGTGAGCGGATAGAGCAGGATTTGGGTGCGGGGCGCAAACTCGCCCTTGTCGCGGGCCATGAGCGAGACCACTGAAGCCAGGTTGCCACCAGCGGAGTCGCCGAAGAGGACGATGTGATCAGGGTCAACGTCGGTAAGGATTTCGCCGGCGAAGAGCTGGCGCGCAACCTCGTAGCAGTCGTCAACAGCGGTGGGGAAGCGATGCTCCGGGGAGCGGCGATAGTCCACCGCAACGACGCGTCTGTCCAGCTTGATGCACATTTTCATGCAGGTGTCAGCGTAAAAATCCACATCGCCATTAGCCCAGCCGCCACCATGGAAAAACAGGATCGTGCCTTTGTGATCGTCGTTGACGCGCAGGCCGCTTTTGAACGAGAAGTCAATGTCAAGCGGCGTGAATACGCGCAGCGGGATTTCGTAGCCATCGGGTGAGGTGCAGGTCATGTCGTCAATGCGGCAGCGCGGTGAGGCCAGGGTGAGTTTGCCGGAGAGATCCTCAGCAATGCGCTGGCTTTTGTAGGTTGA
>CAJTML010000080.1 GCA_910577495.1 uncultured Eggerthellaceae bacterium | reverse complement strand
CCAGCTCATCAAACATTTCCAGTGCCGCGCTGAGCTGCGGTTTACCGCCGTCCAAAATAATCAGATCTGGCTTTTTGCCAAACCGCTCATCAGCCATGCGCTCTGGGCTATAGCGACGACTCAAAACCTCTTGCATAGACAAAAAGTCATTCGCCTCATCAAGGGGCGTCTTTATCTTAAAGCGCCGATACTGATTCTTGTCGGGTTTACCATTGGTGAACACCACCATGGAAGCCACCGTGTAGGAGCCGTGGATGGTTGAAATGTCGAAACATTCAATGCGCATAGGCGGCTCATCCAGCGCTAGCGCGCTTTCAAGCTGCAACAACGCCTGATTAATGCGCTTGTCATCATAGTTGGTGCGCACCTTATAACGCATCAGTGTGTGCTTGGCGTTAGTTTGCGCCATGTGTACCAGATCCGCTTTCTCCCCTTTTTGTGGGGCCGTAAAGCGCACCTTCGCGCCATAAGGACTAGCTAGTTGCTCAGTCAGCCACGCCTCCATTGCGTCCACATCTTCAGGAAGTGTCTCAACAATCACCTCGTGAGGAATGGAGGTCGTTGCGTCATAGTAGCGCAGCAAAAACATATGAAGCAGGTCTTGATCAGGAATATCTTTGCCACGATTAAGCACAAACTCGTTTGAGTTCATAATGCGTCCTTCGCGCACCATGAACACCTGCACACCCGTGACCGTCTCTTCGCGATACATGCCAATCACATCGGCATTGAGGTTGCGAGTAGATACCGCATGTTGTTTATCGGTCAGAGAGCTGATCGTATCAATGCGACTTTTAATCCGTCCTGCACGCTCAAAATCAAGCTCTGCTGCTGCTTCTTGCATCTCAACTTGCAGCTCTTCAACAAACTCGCGATGCTGTCCCGACAAAAATCGCTCAATACGCTTGACGTTTTGCGCGTATTCGCTTGCCGAGATACGCGCGCAGCAAGCACCAGGACCAAGCCCGACATGTGCATCAAAACACGGGCGAAGGTTTTCGTTGTCACGAGCAACGCAGGTATCAATAAAAGCATCGAAATCCGCACTATCGGTTTTTAGCGCTCCACGCGCTTTGCGCTGCGCTTCTGCTTTCGTCAGCGCTGAATCACTGTTTTGCAACGCTTTCGCACGCGCATCCACCTCACCCTGCAAAGCTTTGTCTAACTTGCGGTTAAGGCCGCGCCATTCGGCGCACGCACTTGCGCAGAGTGGCACTACGCGACGGGCGATGTCAACCATTTCTCGCGCAGCGCGCGAGTCAGTATACGGGCCGAAATAGCGTGTTCCTTCAACATGCTTTTCGCGCGTATATTTAATAGCGGGAAAAACATCGCCTTTGGTAAGCGCAATAAAGGGATAGGACTTATCATCCTTAAAGTCAGCATTAAACCAAGGCGCATACTGGTTGATGAGATTTTTCTCAAGCACCAAAGACTCGTGTTCGTTTTCAACCACAATGTAGTCAAACGAATCAATCTGATCCACCAATAGTGGGATTTTCGCCCGTTCGTCCTGGTAGTTGACATATTGGCGCATACGCGCACGAAGCTGTTTCGCTTTACCAACATAGATCACGTTTCCCGACGCGTCTTTCCATAGATAAACACCGGGAAGCGTGGGAACCGACTCTAATTCCTTCTTAATGCGCGAAAGTTTTGCTTGATGATTGCTAGCTTGCGTATTCATGAGGCAAGTATAACAAACGCGACCTTTATTCCTCGTCCTCCTCAATGACTTCTACGTTCAACACATCATCTTCGTAATCATCCGTATCAGCAAAGTGGCCATGAGAGCTACCCTCTCCTTCAAGCGCCTTAGCCTTGGCAGCCTCATCAAAAGCGGCTTTCATCGTAGGATTTTTACGGGTGAGTTTTTTAACCGTCAGCTCATTGAGTTTTTTGTTTGCAAGGCGCAAATTGTTATCTGAGCTGGTTAATTCTTCTTTGATCTTCTCAAGCTTTTTGATGGTTGCGTCAATATCTTTAATGGCATCATCGAACTTACGATGTGCAATGTCATAGTTGCGACCAAAGTTATTTTTAAAGGTGTTGAGTTGATCCTCAAAGTTCGTCACATCCACGTTTTGCTGGCGCACTTCTGCAAGCTGCTTGCGATACTCCCCTGATTTCAGCGCCGCATTGCGCAAAAGCGTAATGATGGGAATGAAGAACTGGGGGCGAATGACATACATCTTGTCATAGCGATACGACACATCAACAATGCCTTGGTTGTAAAGCTCGTTCTCGGGCTCAAGCATGCTCACTAAGATAGCATATTCGCAGTTCTTTTTGGTGCGATCAGAATCCAGCTTTTTGAAAAAATCCTCGTTCTTGTGACGTGTTACTGACTCTTCTGACTCGTTTTTCATCTCAAACATGATTGAGATAATCTCAGTACCATCAGGATCTTCTTCGCGAAAAATGAAGTCTCCCTTAGTTCCGTCAGAGGCATCGTTGTCTTTTTCGAAATACGCATGCGGAAATGCCGTTGGGCGAAGTTTGTTGAACTCAATCTCGCAGTGCTGCTCAAGTGTCTCTCCTACCATCTTGGTGGACAAGCGAGCCTTCATATCACGATAGCGCTCAATCTCCCCGTCTTTAAAGGCAATAATCTCATCTTTGTTCTTAAGCTCAAGCGCCATCTGTTCTTTCAGTGCACTCTCTTCCGAACGATGCTTCGCCTCAGCCAACTCAACCTGCGCTTTAAGCTGGTCACGCTCTTTCTCAAGCGCACCACGCGCCTCCTGAACTGCTAATTGCTTCTGAGCTTCAAAGGTGTTTTGCTGCGCTGCAAGCTCCGCTTTAAGCTGATCGCGCTCTTTCTCAAGGCTCGAGCGAACCTCTTGCAATGCTAACTGCTTTTGAGCTTCAAACGTGTGCTGTTGAGACGAGAGCTGCTCTTTGAGCTGCACAATTTCTTGCTTGCTTTGGGCAACCGCAGCTTCGAGCTGCTGTTGTTGCTGAGCCCTTAACGCTTGCTCGGAGACTTTTTGGTTCTCTTGGAGCGACGTTAGCTGGGCCGTCAGCTCCGCAATCTTTGCATCACGCTGACTGATTTGTACACGCTCCGCCTCTCTGGTCTGCGCTTGAGCAAGCGCAACGGCTTGTTGTTTTTCACTCTCCAAGAGGTCTTTGTTGCGCTTGAGTTCTTTTTCAAACTCCGCATCTCTTACCTGTTTAACAATAGCCTCAAAGCCCGACTCATCCACCTGAAACACTTCGCCACAGTTGGGACACTTGATTTCGTTCATAACACGCTCCTCTTCGCCAGCTGTATTTCTCTTGCAATCATCCTATCACAGCAGCTTATGGCCACTTGTCCCACATTTGTCGCATGCAAGCAGCTTTTCGCCAAATCTCGCGTTGTACCGATACCGCTCGCGAAACTCTTGCGCACCGATTGTTAAATCTTCATTTCTACGCGCGTGCGAATTTTGTCGGCTTCTTATAATGACCTCATTAGTTAGCATGCATCAATTGAGCCGATGCATGACCGTTTCTCTCAAGGAGGTTGCTTTGAGTTACGTACAGCGCGTCATTGATCAGGTAAAAGAAAAGAACGCTGAACAACCGGAATTTATCCAGGCAGTTACTGAGGTACTCACCTCGCTGGAGCCAGTTATCAACGCTCATCCCGAGTATGAGGCAGCAGGCCTTCTTGAGCGCCTCGTTGAGCCCGAGCGCGTCATCATGTTCCGTGTACCGTGGGTAGACGACAACGGCAAAGTGCAGGTCAACCGCGGTTTCCGCGTACAGTTCAATAGCTGCATTGGACCGTACAAAGGTGGCCTTCGCCTGCATCCGTCAGTAAACCTGGGCATCATTAAGTTCTTGGGCTTTGAGCAGATCTTCAAAAACAGCCTCACCACCCTTCCCATGGGCGGCGGCAAAGGCGGCTGTGACTTCGACCCGAAGGGCAAGTCAGACGCTGAAGTTATGCGTTTTTGCCAGTCATTTATGACTGAGCTGTATCGCCACATTGGTGCTGACACCGACGTTCCTGCTGGCGACATCGGTACTGGCGCTCGTGAGATTGGCTTCATGTTTGGCCAGTACAAGCGCCTCAAGAACGTTTGGGAAGGCGTTTTGACGGGCAAAGGCTTATCTTACGGTGGCTCTCTTGCTCGTACCCAAGCTACTGGTTATGGCTTGGTGTATTTCGTACAAGAATACCTGAACTGCCACGATGACTCTTTCGAAGGCAAGACCGTTGCTGTTTCAGGTTCAGGCAACGTTGCAATCTATGCAACCGAGAAAGCACAGCAACTGGGCGCTAAGGTTGTCACTCTGTCTGACTCAACGGGTTGGATTTATGATCCGGCAGGCATTGATGTTGCACTTGTTAAGCAGATCAAAGAAGTTGAGCGCGGCCGCATCTCTGAGTACGCAAAACGTCGCGAAGGTGTTGAGTATCATGACGGCCGTGGCGTGTGGAGCGTCAAAGTTGACATCGCACTTCCGTGCGCAACCCAAAACGAGCTGCTCATTGACGACGCAAAACAGCTGGTTGCAAATGGAGCACAGATTGTCGCCGAGGGCGCAAACATGCCCACCACCATGGATGCAACCGAGTACCTCATGGAAAACGGCATTGTCTTCATGCCTGGTAAGGCAGCAAACGCTGGTGGCGTTGCAACTTCCGGTCTTGAGATGAGCCAGAACTCAGAGCGCCTGTCTTGGACGTTTGAAGAGGTCGACGAGAAGCTGCATGGCATCATGAAGAATATCTATCATGCTGCCGACGACGCCGCTAAGGAATACGGCGTTGAGGGCAACTATGTTATGGGCGCTAACATCGCAGGCTTCAAGAAGCTTGCTGACGCCATGATGGCACAGGGCATCGTCTAATTAAAGCCCCACAGTAACTCAACGTGTGAAGAGCCGGCTTGTCTGCCGGCTCTTTTGATATATAGGTTATAGAAAAGCACGTCAGGGCGCATCCTGACAGTCAATTCGGTGATGCGAGTGCCCGACGGCGACTTCACGATTACCCTGAAACGCAAATTAGCCTTCTGACGTTAATATATCGACGAATTCCGAAGAATCCCGCAATCCTCCAGTAAGCAGTCGTACCGCAGTTTTTGAGGTACTCGCATCGTGCCTGATCAGAAGCTTGAGACCACGAAGTAGACGACGCGATTGAGGTGGCAAGCCGCCCCTGCGGCGTCAATCGCTTTCGGATCTTCGGAAAACTCGTTTTTCTTAACGGATTTGGACGATTTTGCGTTTTTGGACGCTTGAAGTACAAGTTTTTGGAGCTCTGCGGACATCAGCGCCTTGGGCGGGGGCGCCACGCAAGATTCCGCACGAGCCGAACGTGCCCTTATGGCACGTTCGTGCGAGCCCAGGACTGCCCGAGCCTGGCCCTTCGCCCAAGCACGCGTGCGTCAGGATTGCCCGAGCCTGGCCCTACGCCCAAGGCGATCTGGCGCATACAGACAAAGCAAAGGGGTGCGCATCTCACGACACGCACCCCTACCACGAGACTTGCTTACCGCAAGTCTAACCCAGTTCTTTTAGTGCTCTCCTAGAGCATCGTCTGAATGAAGATGAACAACGGAGAGAACGTCAAAGCAACGATGGTCATCAGGTTGATGAGGATGTTCATAGACGGACCAGAGGTGTCTTTGAACGGGTCGCCAACGGTGTCACCAACAACAGCTGCCTTGTGAGCTTCTGAGCCCTTGCCACCGAAGTGACCTTGCTCAATGTACTTCTTCGCGTTGTCCCATGCGCCACCAGCGTTGGACATAAAGATTGCCATCAACATACCGGTTGCAACCGCACCAGCCAAGAAGCCACCCAGCATTGCCGGGTCAACACAGCCAACCAAGATCGGCACAACAACTGCCAAGCAACCCGGAAGCATCATTTCGCGCAATGCAGATGAAGTTGAGATTGCAACGCACTTGTCGTACTCAGGCTCAGCTTCATACTCCATGATGCCTTTGATCTCGCGGAACTGACGGCGAACTTCTTCAACCATCGCATGAGCTGCACGAGAAACAGCACCCATGGTCAGCGCTGCAAACATAAACGGCATCATTGCACCCAAGAAGATACCAGCCACAATCAGCGGATCGGTCAGCGAGAGTGCGAAGTTGGGAATGTAGTGATGCATGGTTGCCTGATAAGACACAAACAACGAAATTGCAGACAGGCCAGCAGAAGCAATGGCGAAGCCCTTCGCAATAGCAGCCGTGGTGTTGCCAACAGCGTCCAGTGCGTCGGTGCGATCGCGAACTTCCTCCGGAAGACCAGCCATCTCAGCAATACCGCCAGCGTTGTCAGCAACAGGACCGTATGCGTCAACACCAATGGTGATGGCGGTATTTGAAAGCATGCCCGTTGCTGCCAGGCCAACGCCAAACAGACCAACCATAATGCCGTTAACCGCGCCTGCTTCAGCAGCCATCGGGAATGCCATGTTGCCAAAGAAGAATGCGCCAATGATTGCTGCAGCTACCAAGATGATAGGGGCAATCGTTGAAAGCATGCCCGTACCGATGCCTTCGATAATAACCGTAGCAGCACCCGTCTCAGCAGCCTCCGCAATCTTGTGAACCGGCTTGTGATGATCTGAGCAGAAGTACTCGGTAATCTTACCAATGGCAAGACCAGCAATAAGACCACAGAGCACCGAACCGAACAGGAAGATCGGCTGTGCTTCAACGCTCTGTGACTGCCAAATGCAGAACAGCGCCAAGATAACCAAAATCTCAATACCAGCAGCTACATAGGTGCCACGGTTGAGTGCTTTGTGCAGGTCAGCGCCTTCTTTGGTGCGAACAGCGAACAGACCAATGATTGAGGTGATGATGCCGCATGCCGCAATAACTACCGGCACAACAATTGCCCACACGAAGTCTCCCGTGGCGAAGTAGCCACCAAGAGAGCCGAAGGTAACTGCCAAAATGGTGGGAGCCAAAATTGAGCCCGTGTAAGACTCAAAGAGGTCTGCACCCATGCCAGCTACGTCGCCTACGTTGTCGCCAACGTTGTCAGCGATGGTTGCAGGGTTGCGCGGGTCGTCCTCAGGAATACCAGCTTCAACCTTACCAACCAGGTCAGCACCCACGTCAGCAGCCTTGGTGTAAATACCGCCGCCAACACGAGCGAACAATGCAACAGCAGATGCACCCGTTGCGAAACCTTCGACCATGCCGATGTTGTGATGCATCAGCTCAGGGTCGAACACGTCAACGCCAAACACCAAAAGGATCAACCACAGTGACAAGCCCATCAACGCGAATGAGGCAACGCACAGACCCATGGTCAAACCAGATTTGAAGCTTACATTGAGCGCCCGAGCAACCGACTCTTCGGCGGCATACGCGGTACGCGTGTTAGCACGCGTTGCAACATGCATTCCCACATAGCCTGCGGCAGCAGACATAACGCCACCAGTAATAAAAGCAAGCGCCGTGATGGGCGACAATGCAATAGCCATGACAACGGCAACAATTGCCATAAAGATGATGAGCAGTTTATATTCGCTCATAAGAAACGCTTTTGCACCCTGCTGAATCTTAAGAGAGATACTGTTCATCTTGTCAGGGCCGGGATCTTGTTTTAAGACCCATGAACCTAAGTAGACAGCTGTAATAATGCCAATCAAGGCGCATACAGGTGCCAACCATGCGACTGCAGTAGTCACTGACTCCTCCTTGCTCCGAACAATAAGAACGGGCGAAATCTGCGTCTTGGAAAATAAGTCAGACCGCCCCACCTCATTTTAGATGATGAATGACCTACCGCGCCTAAAAATTCGCGAATAATACGTTAGAGGGCTTTGATTTGGCTGTTCGCGCACACATGTATGGCGAAAATGCGCTTATGAAACAGAGAGATTTTCGCGAACCCACGCAATATTGCCCTGAACGGTAGCAATTAACTCGTTGATATCGTCGAACTTTTTCATCGGGCGCAACCAGTGCAAAAACTCAACGCGAACACTGCGCCCATACAAATCTTCGTCGAAATCCAGCAGGTGAACCTCGCACGTTGCATGAGAGCGATCTGCAAACGTCGCCGGAACGCCCACGTTCACTGCAGCCTTGTAACGCGTGCCATCAACATCAGCCCAGGCAGCGTATACCCCATCAGAAAGCGCGCGAAAAGCGGTCGCAATCTCTAAATTTGCCGTGCGAAAGCCCATGTCAGCACCTTCGCCACGCCCAGGCTCTACCGTTCCGGCTACATAATAGGGATGACCCAAAAGCCGATTCGCCTCAGCAATATCTCCTTCGGACAAAAGCGCGCGAATCCGCGTTGCCGAAATTGGCGCACCATCTTCAGCCTTCAAACCGTGCGCATCAATAGTGACCTGATGAGCTTCGCCCCACTGTCGAAGATCCTCCACGGTACCTTTCGCCCGCGCGCCGAACTTGAAGTCAAAACCTATGTGCAAAAATGCTGGCGTCATATCCCCAAACGTCTTGTAGAGAAACTCCTCAGGACTTGACGCAGCAAATTCACGGGTAAAGGGCAGCACCACCACCCCATCAACGCCGCTTTGCGCAAGGGTTGCTATGCGATCTTCATTCGTCATGAGCTTTTTGAGCTGGTCAGGGCGAAAGACCTCGTCAGGATCAACGTCGAAGGTGAGCACCAACGATTTGCCGCCGCTTGCTTGCGCGCTTTGCTTCGCACACTCAATCAAAAACTGATGCCCCTTATGCACGCCGTCAAACACGCCAAATGCGCACGATGCACCCTGAAATATCGTCTGGTCAAACGACTGATCTACGTTAAATATCTGCGCCACGAATAACCCCCGTCTGGAATACGCATCGCGCGACATAGGCCTGCTTTTCCAGGGAGTAGGCATACAGCGCAATGAGCGTGTTCTTGTGAAGCACTGCAATCAGCTCGCCGTCTTCTGCTGGGCGTTTGCTCTCACACACCCCCGAGGTGCAGGCGCAAAACTCATCATAGGGACGACGCGAATTGTATTCAAAGAGCGCACATGATGCGCCAGGAATTTCCTGACCATGGCCAATGCGCTCAGCCATTGCATCATCAGCATAAATGAAACGTTTTTCCAGCAACAGCACCGGATCAAGCGCACATGCCTTGCCGATCTCAGAGAGCGTATCTAAGCTCACACAATCATCAATGGTTGCATTTCCAACCTGCAGCCGCTCAAGCGTTGCCACATGCGCCGGACACGACAGCGCACTTCCCATATCGCGCGCAAGCGAGCGAATGTAGGTGCCCTTCGACACACGAAACGTTACATCCCAGATCAGACACTCCTGCTCAAAGGTGCCTTGCTCAGAGCGCAGCGTCATAACCTCAGACGTGATTTCGTTTAAGTGCGCACTCAGCACCTCAATAACGCGCGGCTTTAGATCAATAATGACACCCGCGCGCGCAGCTTCGTATGACTTTTTGCCGGCAACCTTCACCGCCGAATACGCCGGCGGCAACTGCGAGGTAGTGCCAATCATGCCCGCCAAAAATGAACGGGCGAAGCTTTCGTCCGACAACTTTGCCGGTGCGTGACCTTGGCGAATAACGCTGCCGTCAGCATCATCAGTATCTGTACCCGCACCAAAGGCAATGCGAACACGATAGGTTTTTTCGTGCCCTACCAAATACGACTCAAGCCGCGTTGCTGGACCTACGCAGAGCAGCAAAACGCCTGTTGCCAGCGGGTCAAGCGTACCAACATGACCAACGCGGCGCTCTCCAAAAATACGCCTGCAGGTATTAACCACGTCATGGCTGGTCATACCACGCGGCTTGTTTACCCCAACAATCAGCGACAGCCCACTGGGAGTTCGTTTCATGCCTCACACACCGCCTCAACCAAGAGCTTTTGTAGGGTTGCAACTGCCTCATCAAGCGAGCACTCAAGCGTAAAGCCAGCTGCTGCCGTATGGCCACCGCCGCCAAGCGAGCGCGCAATGGAGGCCACGTCGGTCTCATCTTTAGCACGTAAGCTTCCGCGAATGCAGTCTTGCTGCTGGCGAAGCATGCACGCAACGCGCACCCCAGACACCGAGCGCAATGTGTTGATCAGCGGTTCTGCATCA
>CAJTML010000079.1 GCA_910577495.1 uncultured Eggerthellaceae bacterium | reverse complement strand
AAAAAGATAATCACCAACGCCGCCACACACATGAGCCCGAAGGTGGTGATGTAGGCCATGTGGTCGCCCAGATACGACTGCTCAAACGTAGACGCATTCGGAGCCACCATCGGTGCCAAAGCCGACACCGACACCAGCACCGCCGTACCAAACGAGCCTGCCACCTGGTTCATCGTATTCGAGAGCGCCTGCGCATGCTGAATCACGCGATTATCCAGCGAATTTACGCCCCACGTATTCAACGGCGTCATCGTGAACTGCAGGCCAATAACCAGCGTCGTGTAGGTCAGCACAACCGTAATGAAGTTTGCGTCAATACCCAGACGCGCCAAGCCCGACGCACCCAGCACTGCAACAATAACGCCCGGAACAGCAATCTTGCGCACGCCAAAACGGTCGAAGAGGCGCCCGGACACCAGACCCATAAACGCGCCGACCACCGCACCCGGAAGCATGGCCAAACCAGACATCGTTGCCGTAAAGCCCAAGATACCCTGGATGTAGAGCGGCGTGATAACCTCGGTACCCAACAACGCGGCCTGCACAATGATCACGACGAGCGCCGCGGTGGCATACTTGCGCGTTTTGAGGATGCGCACGTTAAGCATTGGCTCTTCCAAAGATAGCTGACGGCGAACATACAATGCCACCAGCACTACGCCGACCAGGATAAATGCCACCGTGAGCGCCATGTTGTCGGTTGAGGCGAACGTGGAAAAACCATAGAGCAAGCTCACCAGGCCAAGCGTTGAAAGCACCACCGAGGGGATGTCGAACTTCGTGCGGGCGAAACTGCCATAGTTGCGCAAAAAACGTGCCGACAGCAACACCACGATCACGCCCAAGGTGGTCACCAGCGCAAAGAGCATACGCCAGCCAACGCTGTCCACCAAAAGACCCGAAAGAGACGGACCAACTGCAGGCGCAAAACCAATGATCAGGCCAATGACACCCATGGCAGTTCCGCGCTTTTCGCGCGGAAAGACCAGCAAGATAACGGTAAACACCATCGGCATAACTGCGCCTGTGCACGCAGCCTGTAAGATTCGACCAAGCAAAATGATCCAAAAATTCGGGGCAATTGCGGCCAGAAAGCTACCGAGCGTAAACACCGAAAGCGCGGTTATGAAGAGCTGTCGCGTGCTGAAGCGACCCACCAGATATGCCGAAAGCGGAATGACTACTGCTTCCACCAGCGCATATACCGACGTCAGCCACTGAGCCGTTGTCGCATCTATTCCCATGTCCGCCATAATTGCGGGAAGTGCTGGTGAGAGCATGGTCAAATTCAAGACCGCCAAAAGCGTACCGGTCAAAAGTACGCCTACCATCACCAGTTCTTTTCTACTTACGCCTAATGCCATATGCACCACTCCTATGCTCAGATCTCTCGCGTGTGCTACGCTCGTTATGCAATGCGCCTTGTTTTCGCCATAAGACAACTTCGCCAAAGAGCAACTTTGCCATAAGACAACTTCGCCTTCCCGCACTGTGGCGAAAAGGCGAAGCAAGCATTCTATCTGATTTTCGAAGCCCCGAGCCGCCGACATTTCGACAAACGGCAAACTCAAAAAAGTCTACAAATCTAGGCCGGCAATGTAGGCGCGCCACTTCTCAAACGACTCATCCGAGATTGCATGCTCCATCAAACATGCCTCAGCCTCAGCACGCTCAGGCTCAATCCCCAGCGCTTTATTCAAGAAGGTGAACAGCATTTGGTGTCGGTCAAGCACCGCACTCCCGTACTCATATCCCGCTTCAGTGAGCGTGATGTCTCCGTAATATGGCTGGTCAGCCAATCCCTTTTCCTTCAAGATGCCAACAGCCTTATTAACCGATGCTTTCGAGACACCCATTTTTGCCGCTAAATCCACCGAGCGAACAGCCGCTTGCGTCGTGCCTCCCAGCATTACCAAAGCTTCCAGATAATCCTCGTATGACTTCGACATCTTTTCCACAGGGCGCCTCCTCAATCTTAGCGCCTATGGTAGCACAAGAGTCAGCTTGGGTTGACACATGTGCCCTTAGTGTCGAATACCCGCACAACCACTACACCCAGAACAGCCTCCCGAGCAACCGCCCGCGCTGCATGCACCTGCACCGGAATCACCCGAGCCCGTTTTGTCTGCATGGCAGTCGCAAAGGCCCTTTTTCACCAAGCGCCGGATAGCCAGCACCGCAAGCGCCACAATCACCAGACCAAGCACCACGGTAGCGGGAGTAAATTCTAGTGACAGCATGCGCAAACCTTCCCTTCGCTTTGAACGGTCTAACGTTTCGGCGTTGGCCTAAAGATGAGATAGAGCATGCCAGCGGCAACGGCGAATGCCGCGACCGTCCAGAAGCTGAAAGCAACTTCGCCCGAGATCAGACCGCCAATTTGGTAAATCATGAGACCCACACACCACGCAAAGATGGTCATGTAGCCGATGGCAGCCCACGTCCACTTCGCCGACATCATCTGGCGACGAATCGTACCAATAGCGGCGAAACACGGAGCGCAGAGCAAATTGAACGCGCAGAATGCCATGATCGCCACCGAAGAGCCGCCCATGAGGGCCGCAAACGATGACCACAGCGTCGGGTCGGTTTCGCCCACTTCGCCCAGGCTCGTGATGATGCCAACCGTTGCAACCACGTTCTCTTTCGCAACCAAACCAGTGATAGTCGTAACCGTTGACTCCCAGTTGCCAAAGCCCAGCGGGGCGAAGATCCACGCCAAGAGGTTACCCAAACCGGCCATGAGCGAGTACTGAATGTAGTCATCCATCTCGGTGTCAAGCAGGCCAAACGCACCTTCGTACACACCGAAATTCAAGAGGAACCAAATGACCATCGAGGACAGGAAGATAATCGTACCAGCTTTGACTACGTAGCTCTTTACGCGCTCCCACATGGACAGCAGCACGTTTTTGACGGTAGGCAGATGATATTGCGGCAACTCCATGATGAAGGGAGCGGCTTCACCGGCAAATGCCTTGAATTTCTTGAGCATCACGCACGAAATAATGATGGCGAACAATCCCAGGAAGTAAAATACCGTAGCAACCCACCAGGTGGCCTCGTAATCGCCGCCCGCCAAGGCACCGAATACCAGCGCGATGATCGGCAGTTTTGCACCACACGGAATCATGGTAGTGGTCATGATAGTCATACGGCGATCTTTTTCGTTTTCGATAGTTTTGGTTGCCATGACAGCAGGCACACCACAACCCGATGCAATGAGCATCGGAATGAAGGACTTACCCGACAGGCCAAACCGGCGGAAAATGCGGTCCATAATAAAGGCAACGCGCGCCATGTAGCCGCAACCCTCCAAAAAGCCCAACAGGATAAAGAGCACAATCAGCTGCGGAATAAAGCCGATAACCGCACCGACGCCAGCAATAATGCCATCCAAAATCAAGCTGGCAAGCCACGGCGCACAATCAATGGAGTCAAGCCACTCGCCGACCACCACCGGAACACCTACGTGATAGAAGCCAAATGCAGCCGGATCAGGCTCTTCAAGTTCCCCTGCCTCAAATGCAGCCACTCCTTCAGAGGTCTCAAGGATGCCTTCGAACTCCTCGACGGCTGCTTCGTACTGCTCGGTTCCGGTATAGAGCCAACCGTCGCCAAACAAACCATCGTTTGCCCAGTCGGTCACAATCGTGCCAACCGTGGAGACGGAAATGTAGTACACCAAAAACATAATGATGACGAAGATTGGCAAGCCCAACACGCGGTTGGTGACAATTTTGTCGATCTTTTGCGTCATCGTTTCTTTTTGCGGAGCACGCGTGACGCACCGCTGGCACACAGCGGCAATGCTTTCGTAGCGCTCGTTTGTAATGAGCGACTCTACGTCCTCATCCTCTGCAGCTTCTAAGTTTTCGCGAATAGTGGCGATAGCAGTAAGCTTTGCTTCATCTAGCGGCAACGATTCAAGGGTTTTTTGTTCGCCTTCCAAAAGCTTGATAGCGTACCAGCGCTGTGTGCGACCAGCAATTGCGCTGCCCGCACACTCAATCACTTGGTCAAGCGCTGTTTCAACAGCGTTTGAAAAACGCAGCTTAGATGCGGGAGCTGCCGCCGATTTCGCCTCATCAAGAGCGGTTTTCATGAGTTCTTTCACGCCGCGACCGCGCAACGCTGAGGTTGGGACAATTGGACAGCCCAGCTCCTTTGAGAGCGCCGCTACGTCGATATGGTCGCCATTTTTCTCTACGAGGTCCATCATGTTGAGCGCAATAACAACTGGAATTCCCACGTTAAGAATTTGGGTAGTGAGATACAAGTTGCGCTCAAGATTGGTTGCATCAACCAGATTAATGACCACGTCTGGCTGATTACTGAGCAGGTATTCGCGCGAAACAACCTCTTCGGGCGAATACGGCGAAAGCGAGTACACTCCCGGCAAGTCCGTGATACTCACGTCTTTATCGGCAGTATACTTACCCTCTTTTTTCTCAACCGTGACGCCTGGCCAGTTGCCGACATATTGATTAGCGCCGGTGAGATCATTAAAAAGCGTCGTCTTGCCGCAATTGGGATTACCGGCAAGGGCTATGTTGATTCCCATCTTCTTCCTTTCGCACATCTCTCAAATTTCTTGCGTCTCTCGCATTTCTTGCATCTCTCGCATTTCTTGCGTCTCGCATATCCCTGCGCTTTCGCCTAATAGTTAACTTTATTTAACTCATGTGCAAACAAAAAGCGCTTGGTGCACACGCTTCCCCCACGCAGTGGCTTTGAGCCTCTGTTGCCTATTGCGTCACCACAACGCTTTCAGCTTCACTCTTGCGAAGCGAGAGTTCGTATCCGCGAACCGTCACTTCAATTGGATCCCCCAAGGGTGCCACCTTGCGAACATATACGCTGGTGCCCTTCGTAATACCCATGTCCATAATGTGCCGCTTTAGAGCACCTTCCCCATTGAGCTTCACCACCGTAGCGCTCTGGCCAATCGGAATATCTCGCAGCGTTACAACCGTTGTCTCGCGCGCTTGTTCCATTCGCCGTCTCCTTTCCTGCTTGCCTATAAAATTTCAACTCGTCTATCTTCAGAGGGCTTTAAGCCTCAACGATAATATTGAGCGCAACCCCGCGATTAAGCGCCAGCTGCGTTCCCTTAACCTCAACGATCACATCTCCACCGTGCTCAGACACAACCGACACAGCGGCGTGTTCCACAAATCCCAAATTCTGGAGATGCTGGCGAAGTTCGCCCTTGCCTCGCACCTTTGCCACGCGACCCGTCTGGCCGCCACGTAAAAACGAAAGCGGAACTTGCTGTGCTCGTTGCGCATACTGCGCCGACTGTTCACTCACCATGTTCGTAAAGACAGAAAACTCTTCTGTCGCTGCTACGCTCATTGCGGCTCCTTTTGTCTCGTAGGGCGCTTTCAAGACGCACCCTGCATCACGCGCGCATAGGTACACACGCTCGATTAAGTTAACCTTATGCAACATAAAGTATCGTACTACTAACTTTTCTAAAAGGAAACCATGGTTAACATTTTTTCAAAACTTTTTTGTGAGTGGTTTTGTGAGATTTAACCGCCCACGTTTCCAGCGTTTACCGTAGGCTTTGAATGATTTGCTATTTTGTGAGACGCAGAGCACGCCGAGGCTATTATATTGTCAGTAGATAATTAACCCGCAAGGAGAAAGCGCCTGATATGTCAGACAATCTGTATCGCGACACACGTGGACGTTGCCCACAAGCAGTTCCTTTCACCCAAGCCGTCATCAATGGTTTAGCGGACGGCGGCGGACTTTACGTCCCTGAGCATATTCCTACTTTAACCATTGATGAGATCTGCGAACTTGCGCATATGCCCTACGCCAAACGAGCCATGTTTATTTACCAGGTATTCGGCGTTGACTTGCCGGATGACCAAATTGAAACGCTCATGCAAAAGTCGTATGGCGAAAACTTCGACACTGATCAAATCTGCCCGATCACCAGCCTTGATGCCCAAACGCATGTGCTGGAGCTTTGGCATGGCCCAACCAGCGCGTTTAAAGACATGGCACTGCAATGCCTTCCCCACTTCTTTTCCGCAAGCGCCGCAAAGCTGCGCGAAGAAGGTACGCTTGAACATGAGTTCTTGATCCTTGTGGCAACTTCGGGCGACACCGGAAAAGCTGCCCTTGAGGGCTTTTGCGACGTCGATGGCATTTCCATTGGCGTCATGTATCCCCATGGTGGCGTCAGCGATATCCAATATAAGCAGATGGCAACGCAAAAAGGCAACAATGTCTGCGTTTGGAGCGTTGAAGGCAACTTCGACGATTGCCAAACGGGTGCAAAAAATGTCTTTGGCGATGCCACGTATGCTGCCGAGCTGAGCGAGCGCTTTAATATCTCGCTCTCAAGCGCGAACTCCATCAACTGGGGTCGCCTCATGCCGCAGATCGTCTACTACATTTCAGCCTATTCGCAACTGGTTGCCGAAGGCAAACTAGAGGCAGGTCAGCTGCTTGATATTTGTGTTCCCACTGGCAACTTTGGCAACATCTTGGCTGCTTATTACGCTAAACGCATGGGCGTGCCGATCGGTATGCTCTTTTGCGCAAGTAACGAAAACCGCGTGCTAACAGACTTCATCAACACTGGCACCTACGATATCTCTTCGCGCGAATTCATCTTAACTCCTTCCCCGTCAATGGACATCTTGGTTTCTTCAAACCTAGAGCGCCAACTTTTTGAGCTCACTGGCCGCAACGCCGATGCCATCGCACAGTGGATGGATGACCTCAAGCAAGAGAAACGCTTCCGTATTGATCCTGAAACGTTTGCTGCAGTGCGAGAGCAATTCAGCGCTGATGCAGTTGACAACGCAACCTGCCTTGAAACGATCAAGTCCGTATTCGAAGAGCACGATTACCTCGTCGACCCCCATACGGCGGTGGCGCTGCACGTAGCGCAAAACCTTCGTGGCGAAAACCCCGTGCTTGTAGCGAGTACGGCTCATTGGGCGAAATTCGGCAACAACGTTTACCGCGCCTTGCATGACATGAAACCAGGCGAGGCACTTCCTGAAGACGTAGCCGCGCTCAGTGGTTGTGAGCTTAACGAACTCATTGCTCAAGAAACCGGCATGTTCGATATCCCTGCTGGCCTTGCAGCTCTCGATAGCATGCCTATTCGTTTCACGGAAGTCATCGAAGGCAACGTTTCAAGCATCGAAGACGCCGTCAGCGCATTTCTTGTTGAGCAGCAAAGCTAACGAGGGCACCATGCAGGATTTAACGCACCTCAAACCGCTTATCCGCGTATCTATTACCAACCCGGACTCTCACGCAAATGCCATGTTTAGCAGGGGCATCGCGTCACTTTGCAAGGGCGTCTTAGAAACAGGTTCACTTAATGCTGCAGCCAAAAACATGGGCATGGCATATAGCAAAGCATGGCGAATCATTCGCGAATCCGAGGATTCCTTAGGCGTTCAATTGCTCGTGCGAAATGGCGCTCACGGAAGCACTCTCACCGAAGAATGCCAAACGTTGCTCAAGATCTACGACGCGCTTGAGTCTTTCGTGCAGCTTAAAGCCGAAACCTTCTATCAGGAAGAAATCAACTAACCAATCTTTATGGCGCATGTGGCGTACTTGCTCACACAAGAGCAAGTACGCTTATTCCTGCCGCAAGAAAAGGCGCAAAAGCAAACGTGTCTTTCTTCGAAAGTCGCTTACAGCATATTCCTATACATCCCCATAGTGCTGCTGCTCCAATGCCAAGCAAAACAGCCGGCAGAGCAAGCTTCCCACATGCAACGCATATCGCAAAGAGCAGCCGCAGATCACCTCCTCCCACACTCCCCGACGCTTCGTCGTTTCCAAAAATACTTGCAAGTCCCTACATGAGAGCGCAGAGCACCAGTGCCCAAACAACACCGCTTAGCAATCCCTGCACACCTCCAAAGGCCAGCTGCAAGAATGCGCCCAAAAGAGCAATCGCCCAACAGCACTCTTTCGGAATTACGCGAGCGACCAAGTCGCACAGCACTGCCTCGCTTACAGCCACGCAGAGCAACAGCATCAATACACTGAGCGGTATGGAGCGAGTTCGAACGAAAAACACCGCAGCCAGCAAAAGTGAAATTGCGATTGCCACCCTTGACCACACTGTGAAGTCATGGGTTTTGATGCGTTGTGCATCTTGCACAATTGCAATACCCGCTTCGCTATCATAGAGACAAGCTCGTCTTCCTACTCGATCAAGCAGCCATTTCGATGCTGGCGTAAATACCGTTACTGCGCCCATCACGCACAAACCGATTCGTGTTGTTCCAAGGCCTCCGCTCCGCTTCTATTGGCTCTTGATTTGGCCTTCTTCTTTTTGCTCCTACGAGAGACAGCTGTACTTGATGAGCATCCCGCATTGTTTCGTACTTCAATTTTGATTTCCCACCCGTCTGCCACCTGTTCCACATTCGCCGCATCGCACTCACTAAGATCAGAGCTCAACAACTCACTGCCCACAAGCAGTGGGATCTTCAGCTCAAGCACCGAAGCGTTGAGAGGTGCACTTGGCTTTGATGCGATCAATTCCGACGCATGCTGCTGTGGCGTTTGCTCTTCATCCTGCGTTCGGAGTTTATTTGCACACTCATCTTCAACAGGTAAGACTGGATCCATTAAAGCAAACTCTGTGGGACAGTTCTGCCCCTCCGCGTCTTTAGTTGCGTCATACAATTCCTTCCCGAAGGGATGCATGCACCCATAACAAACCTGGGCATCATTAAAAGCAACTGACTGGCAAGCTGGACATGTCTTCATGAGCGACTCCTTTCGCTACACCCGAGTAAAACAACATCATCTTTTTCGTACCACGCACTCGCACAGGTAGAAAAACGCTCAAGCACCGCTACGGCACGTCGGTTGCGAAGCCGTCGAAAAGGTCCAACATTTTGATGCGTCTGCAAAACCCGTCCTTGCGCATCAAGAAACGCCACATCTAAGCGATGCCTCATGCCAACCGTATGCACATCCTTGCATGGCATCAGCAAAAGCGTTTTATCGTGTGGGCGCGTAAACAATAGTCCTCGCGTTTTTGCAAAACGACTGCCCGCCAACAAAAACTGCTGGTCAGCCTTTTTGCGCGTGTCCCTTTGCCGGCGAGTCACACCCGCACGTTTCGCGGTTTTTACCTTGTTCGCCTCCATCAGTTACCTCCCATTTCTGTTGTTTGATACTGCATGACCACACTCGTACACGACCCAACTTGCACAAAGCGAATTAATAGCCACCGATACACTCCTTCGTGCTTGACGTAGTTATCGCATGGCTGCTCGGTCGTATTTGCTTTTATCCACTGATTGTTCTTCAGCTCTTCATCTATCTGCAAACGCACCTCATCACTTGCAAGCAGCGAGGTAAATCCCACCAGATGCGTCGTTTTATCCACGCGCACTTCTTGATATCCACCCAGCGCGATAACCTCGGCCTCAAATCCAGGCGGCACTGTTTGCACGTCATAAGCGGCAGTCTTGTCTTCGCACAGCTGATCAAGATCAGCGCCTGGCTCATAAAGCTGTGAGTCCGCAAACACGCTAACCCCTTCGCAAAGAACAGCAGGTTTGCTCATTTGATAACACAGCTCTATTGCCCCTACCGCAAACGCACCAGCAATCAGCAAAGCAACAGCGCGCCTGAGACGACGATTGTGCATGCGGTTGTCACATGAACGCGCGCTCATAAAAACACTCCTGGCTTATAGCCATCAAGTGTGATGCTCTCTTGATGGCGAAGGGGCGCAAGCGACACGCCTAAAAAACTTGACCGGAAACTCATTCCGAAATACGTCGGATAGAAGTCAAGTGTCGCGATATAGGTGGTATACCCACAAACCGCATGTTCAGTTTCCAGCGACACTGAGACGTTGTCTTCGTCAAAGGCATCACTCAGGGTTGCCAACACATTCGCTGTTGCATCTTGAACTGTTTGCCCACTGCCCAGTGAGGTGCAATACGTGCTGGCAAGCTGGCGAAATGTATTATCAAAAGCAGCACATGTCGACATAAACATCAAAGCATTGACCGCAATAAGCGCCACCGCCAACAGCACGGGAAAGGCAACCGCAAACTCAACCGTCATCTGCCCTCGCTCATGCATACGCCCACCTCACTCCCACACGCGCACACGAACAACTACACTCTCAAGCGATCGCAGCGTGTCGCTTATCCAGGCAATGCCCTCGTCGGCAAG
>CAJTML010000078.1 GCA_910577495.1 uncultured Eggerthellaceae bacterium | reverse complement strand
TACTTCGGTCCATCCTCCAACAAAATGGCTACTGGTTGGCAGACCATCCAAGGTGCAAAGTATTACTTCTCAAATGTTACTGGTAAAGCCGCATCGGGGTTGGTGACTATCGGCGGGTATCGTTACTACTTCGGACCCTCATCAAACAAGATGGCCACTGGTTGGCAAAAGATCTCTGGGTACCAATACTATTTCTCAGGTGCTACGGGCAAGGCGGCGTCTGGCTTTGTAAACATAGGAGATGCTAAATACTACTTTGGTCCATCTTCTAACAAGATGGCATCTGGTTGGGTCACCATCGGAGGCAAGACTTACTTCTTTGATCGCGATACTGGTAAACTTGCCATTTATCAATGGGTGGGCGATAAGTTTGTTGGAGCAACCGGTGCCTTGGTGACTGACCTTGATTTAATAAGATTTCAGTCCTATGTTAACGATAATAATGAAGTTGTTATTGACGACCTTAATATGATTGCTTTCCCAGGTGATGGTGATATATCACTAAAAATTCCCGAAACGCTAAAAGGATATCCTGTTTGCGAAGTGAGTCTTAACTTATATAGTCGAATGACTTCTCTTGATGTGTCTGAGTGTACGCATTTAAAACGCCTATCATGCGCAGGAACCAATTTGACAACTCTTGACGTGTCTGGCTGCCCTGATTTAATAGAACTTAATTGCAGCAAGAATAAGCTGACGGATTTAGACGTTTCTAATTGTGTCGATCTAACATATCTGAATTGTGATGATAACCGACTCACATTTTTGGACGTTTCTGGACATTCTAATCTTGTGGATCTTCTTTGTGAAAATAACCTACTTGTTACTCTTAACGTCTCAAACTGCACCAGATTGAGAGAGATTGACTGTCGTGGTAATCAGTTCAACGAAGAGACGATAGAAGCACTAAACGCCTGGGATGAGGTGCCAGGACGGCGCTTGTTAATCTAGTGACGAGCATAATGTTGATAATAAACGAGATAAATCAAACGCCGGATTTTCCGGCGTTTGATTTAAGACGGGAGTTTTTATTTGAGGTCGGCGCTTGCAAGATCAACGCACACGATTAGTTGCCAGCTGTCCCATCAACGAAATTAGGATTCTTTTGCTCAAGGGTGTTGATGCCACGCGCGGTGGTCATGATGACGACGGTTTGTGCGCGGGTGTCATCAAGAAGGCTTGGGAGAGTAAAGGTGACACCGTTGTTAAATGGATCAGTTTTATAGGTATCCGAATAATTGAGTGCAAGATAATCCATAAGCGCTATGCCGTACGAATCGGAGACGAAGATGAGGCGTTTTGATTCGTCGTCTATCGCTGAATTGCGAATGATCTCAAGCGCCTCGTTGCCACCGAAATAATAGTGATAGCCATTGTAGTAAGCACGCAGGGGGTCGCTAATTAAGCCAGTTTCGTATTCGTCTTTATTGCCTGGCGTGATGGCTTTATTGTGTGCCTCATGCGTGAGCGACGACGTGTCAACGTCAAGGGTTTTGAGGGTAAATGGGTAGGCCGGATCAAGCGCAAGTCTGCCTTCTTGGCCGCATGTCAGCGCAGCGTCAAGCTCCTTCACGGGGGCATCGGCAAGGGATTCAAGACCGAGTTCGTGCGCAATTGCTTCATAGGTTTTGCGCACACCTTCGACGTTCCAATGGTGATCGGTTGTCATGTAATATTGGTTGTACTCGTTTGTGTCGGTATACGTATGAGGCGTCAGCAGCGTGACATTGTCGGAGAGGTTGTCGTAGAGATGCGTCTGGACAAACTGCGTTGTAAGCGAGTTTGAAATTAGCGGGCTGGTGGGGTTTGCGGGTGTTGTCCAGGAGTCTTCGTTGACTACCAAGACGAACTTTGTATTGGGGTACTCTGCTGCAACAGCGTCAAGGGACTTCGCAAAGTCTTCAAGCGAGTTAGCTAGATTCGGTGACTCTACAAAAGAGTTCGGAACGATGCGTTGCGTGTCTTCGATCTCGGAGTACTTGGAGCCATAAAAGGTGGGGACTGCTTCGAAACCAAAAATGGCATTTGATGCTTTGATGAGACTTCGTTGCACAGCGGCGTTGCCTAAGAGCATCTGGGCGCGGAATGGGAGTTCATTTTTGATGCGAGTTTCTACCGCATTTTGGAATTCGCCCGAAGCAATACCTTCTAAGTTGAAGCTTTTCTTGATGCTGGGGTTGGAATAGGCGCCGTCCAAAAGCGTTGCTTCTTCAGAGGAAAGTGCTTTCGGAAGCGGTACGCCGAATGACGAAAGCGCAGATAATCCAACAGGCGTCAGAATAAACACCGTAAAAAGCGCAACCAATACAGCGTAGTATTTTTTCGAAATGGTCATAGCAGTCTCCGAAAACGATGTTAGAACTGGAAGTAAATGAAGGGGTTGTAAGCGCCTGCTGCAATAGAAGCAATTGAGGCAACTAACACGAGCGCCAAGCAAACGTCCACAGCAACCGTGATGGCGACGGCGTAGCGTTTTGCCGCAGGTGATAGGTTATTGCTCAGTACGAGCGCGCAAGGCGGTACACCAGGGTTTTTCTCTGGGGCTGCCACTACGGTTGAGCCGGGCAGATTCTCCAGTTTGCATTCAACCTTTTTGCGAAGCCACGGCACAATGGGTGTAGCGGCAATAATGCAGATTGGCATGAATGAGAGATATTCCCATGAGGTGAGCTCCCAAAGTGTAGAGGTACCCAAGAAGCCAAACGCCCCAAATAGCCCAGCGAACCAGCTGGCAAGGTGGGCGAAGTCTCCTTCGACCGCAAAGAACGTCCATCCAATCAAAAACGAGATGATGCCGTATGCATGCTGGACAAGTGATGGCGCCTTCGCCAACGCTTTGCCCCACAGCTTTTTCTCTCCAATGAGAACCAAGCCATAGTAGAGTCCCCATCCAATGAAGTTCCAGGCTGCGCCGTGCCACATACCAGTCAGTCCCCAGACGATCATCATGTTGAGCATCCAGCGAAGACTGCTGACACGGTTGCCGCCCAGAGGGATATAAACGTAGTCCCTGAAGAACGAGGAGAGTGATATGTGCCAGCGCCTCCAGAACTCGGTGACTGATTTTGAGATGTAGGGATAGTTGAAGTTGCGCTTGTAGTCAAACCCGAACATTTTGCCCAAGCCAATAGCCATATCTGAGTAGCCGCCAAAATCAAAGTAGATCTGGAATGTGTAGAAGATAACCGCAGTTGAGCAGCCAATAAAGCCTATGGCTTCAGGGCTTTGTGTGAGTAGTAGCGTAGCAGGGATGGCAACGATGTTGGCAATGAGCACCTTTTTGCCAAGACCAACGCAAAACAGGCGAAGCCCATTGACGAATCCGTCAAGCGTGATTTTTCGGTTGTCAATCTCGTGTTCGATATCTACATAGCGAACAATCGGGCCGGCAACAAGCTGGGGAAACATAGCAATATACATACCGAGATACATGATATTGCGCTGCACTTTGGCGTTGCCCCAGTAAACGTCAATAATGTAGGAGACGGCTTGAAGTGTGAAAAATGAGATGCCAATTGGTAGTGGAAGATGCAGGTTTGGAACTATGTCTGACCCCACCAGTGCATTGATGTTGTCGGCAAGAAAGCCTTCGTACTTAAAGAACCCAAGAATTGCTAAGTTGATGACAAGGCCAACAATAAGCCAGACCCGTGAATTTGCCTTCTGGGGGGGGGTATGCGTTCCAAGGCGTTTTCGTCCAAACGCGTGCGAGATGCCCATCGCGCACACCCAGTTTGTGCAAATGCTGAAGATCATGAGGAAGACATAGACTGGTTCGCCCCACGCATAAAAGATAAGCGAGAACGCTAAGAGCAAATAGTTCGAAAAGCGCTTATCAAACAGGAAGTAGCACACCAAGACGGCGGGCAGAAATCCAAACATAAATATGAGTGAGGAAAAGACCATGTTGTTCGCCAATCAGTGAGTGGACAGGATGATTGTCGTACGAGACGAGTTTTTGCTTGCGATATTATACCCGATACGTACGCGACGCGTATCTTGAGTTTGTAAAACGTGTTTGCTAGGCGATGGTTCTCCATCCAGTGGCCAAGATTTCGCGCATGCGCTTAAGACGTGTGCCGAGTGTTTGGTTGTAGGGTGGGAGTGGTGCTGCCTTTGCAATTTGATCGTAGGTAGCGTCCAAGGCTTCGCCAGTGAAGTCTTTGGGAACGTCAACGCCATACAGCGCGGCAATTTCTGGAGAGCGATGCACAAGCACCTTCGCCAGTTCATCTTTTGAGCAACACTCAGCGGTGCCTTTGATAAGTTTGGCCAGGTCATCGTTTTCGCGGGCGCGAAGTGCGCGCACGATGCTTTTTGAGGGTTTGGTGCGCGTGAAGAAATCAATCATGCCTTCGTCAAGTTCCACCCAGCCATTTTTGCTTCGACGCCAAAATTCATACTTGTTGGAAAAGGCGTACGAGCCGCTATCAGTGCGGCGGTGTACCGACATAGCTTCATCAAGGTATCCAAATCTGCCAGTGTTTACCTGGAGCGCCCACATGGGAAAATCGCCGACGCCCTTGTCAAAATACCAGTCAGGAAACTCAATAGAGTAATCCCAGCGCAAAAACATAGATGAGGTGTGCACAAAACCAAAGGGGATGAAGTTCTCCAATTTGTAGGTGGGCTTTTTGAAGAAGCGCACGTGTCCTGATGGCCAACGAAGCGATCCGTCCTTGGTGTGGCAGAAATCTTTGCTCTGAAACCACGTTCCATCAGCGGTCTCAATACTAATTGCTACATCATGAAAACACGCGCGAAGGTTTTGATGCGCTTCCATATAGTCAAACTGCTTTTGCATTTTGAGTGGGTCTGTCCAGTAGTCATCGCCATCACAAAATGCAATGTAGCTGGTGTTCGCATGGTTGATCATATTTCGCCAGCTGCGCCCAGCACCCACGTTTTTGTCGTGCAGAAACGGCACGATGATGTCGGGGTATTTTTCGGCGTATTCGCGAATAATTGCAGCGGTGTTGTCAGATGAAACGTCATCGGTAACAAACGCTTGGAAGGGGAAGGTGGTCTGCTGTTTTACAAAGCCTTCAAGCGCGTCACGGATATAAGGCTCATGGTTGTACGACGCACAAATTACCGTGACTCCTTGTAGTTTGGGCGAAGGTGAGCTCATGAGGATCCAATCTGTTAGCTTTGCTGATATTATAGAGCGAGTTATGTTTGATTTTAGCTGATGCGCCAGAGCAGTTTGGTTGCAATCACAAGGAAAGCGAGAAACTCATGAAAGGTATCGTGCTCGCAGGTGGTTCAGGAACGCGGTTGTATCCGCTGACCACGGTCACCTCAAAGCAGCTTCTTCCGGTTTACGATAAGCCGATGATTTACTACCCGCTCTCAACGTTGATGCTGGCGGGCATTCGCGAGATTCTCATTATTTCTACCCCGCATGATTTGCCGAACTTTAAGCGCTTGTTGCGCGATGGCTCTCAGTTTGGTTTGCAGCTTTCCTATGCTGAACAGCCCGAGCCCAACGGCTTGGCACAAGCATTTGTCATTGGCGAAGAATTCATTGACGGTGAACCGTGTGCGCTCGTGCTTGGCGACAACATCTTCTACGGCAACGGCCTGGGCAGACACCTGCAGCGCGCACGCAATAATGAGCGCGGTGCGACGGTGTTTGGCTACTACGTTGATGATCCGGAGCGCTTTGGCGTGGTTGAGTTTGACGACGATGGTGTGGCCATCTCAATTGAGGAAAAGCCGGAAAATCCCAAGTCAAACTATGCGGTCACGGGCTTGTATTTCTACGACAATCGCGTGTGTGAATTCGCCAAACAAGTGAAACCTTCTGCGCGTGGTGAGTACGAAATCACAAGCCTCAACCAGATGTATCTGGAGGATGGCTCGCTGAACGTGGTGACGTTGGGTCGTGGCTACTCATGGCTTGATACGGGCACCGTTGACTCGCTGTTTGAGGCGGCTGAGCTGGTGCGCGTGGTTGAAAATTCGCAGCACTTGCAGATTGCGTCTTTGGAAGAGATTGCGTATCGCTACAAGTGGATCACGCTGGAGGCGGTGCAGGAGTCTGCACGCAAGTATGGCAAGTCTCCGTATGGCGAATACTTGCAGCGTGTTGCCAATGGTGAAATCTACAACCCCAAGCGCGACGACTAATAAGTGCAGGGGAGTAAGAGTCGAAAACGATTTCTGCGCACTGCGCACAAACGGCAAGGAGATAGAAGCGGTTATGACGACGACGTATTTGGTGACTGGTGGCGCTGGTTTTATTGGGTCAAACTTTGTGTTGTACATGCTGGATAAGCATGACGATATTCGCATTGTGAACGTGGATAAGCTGACCTATGCTGGCAACTTGGAAAACCTCAAAGCAATTGAGGATGATCCGCGCCACATTTTCGTGCAGGCAGATATTTGCGATAAACAGGCCATGCGCGAACTCTTTGAGCAGTACAACCCTGATTATGTAGTGAACTTCGCTGCCGAGTCACATGTTGACCGTTCTATTGAGACGCCTGAGGTCTTCGCTCAAACAAACGTAATGGGCACGGTCAATCTGCTGAACGTGGCACGTGCGGCCTGGGAGCAGGAAGATGGCAGTTATCCGACTGATAAGAAGTATCTGCAGGTGTCCACCGATGAGGTGTATGGTTCGCTGCCGCTTGATGACCCAGAGGCATTCTTCCGCGAGGATACGCCGCTTTCGCCGCACTCTCCATATTCGTCATCGAAGGCAGCCGCTGATATGTTCGTGCAGGCATACGGTGACACCTATGGTATGCCCATCAACATCACGCGCTGCTCTAACAACTACGGTCCGTTCCAGTTCCCCGAAAAGCTCATTCCGCTCATGATCAACAACGCGCTGTCGCATGAGTCTTTGCCGGTGTATGGCGATGGTCTCAACGTTCGCGACTGGCTCTATGTTGAAGATCACTGCAAAGCCATTGACATGGTTCTTGACCAGGGTGTACTTGGCGAAGTGTACAACGTTGGTGGCCACAATGAGCGCCCCAATATCTTTATCGTCAACAAGATCATTGAAGAGTGCTCGCGCATGGTGGACGATCCTGAGATTAACGATACGCTCATTACCTATGTACAGGATCGCAAAGGACACGACCGTCGCTACGGCATTGCCCCTGACAAGATCAAGGCTGATTTGGGCTGGTATCCTGAGACCAAGTTTGAAGATGGCATCGTGAAGACCATTGAGTGGTATCTGGCGAACAAGGAATGGATGGATAACGTTACCAGTGGTGAATACCGCGACTACTACGAGCAGATGTACGCCAATCGATAATCGGTAGGTAACTTGGTTCGGGCAAAAGTGCCAGGCTTAACCTAATTCGGTTTGGGCAAAGGTGCCATGCTCGGGCAATCCTGAGCTCGCACGAACGTGCCATAAGGGCACGTTCGGCTCGTGCGGAATCTCGCGTGGCACCTTCACCCGAACCGTTTTCTCTAGAGGCTCTAGCCTTTGTTAATCAGTTCGTTCCACGAATTCTTTCCGTGTCTGTGGTAGCATGGTAAACAGTAAGCCCGCCTGGCCTCTCATTACGAAGCACACTGGCGGGTTTTTGCCATTCTGGAGAATTTTGTTAGCAAATAAGGTCAGTAAAACTGTTGCTATTTCTTAAATAATGCAGAAATCAACAATATAATCGTATAAAATCAGAAAAAACTTATGATAATAGTTCTAAATAGTGCACAAATGAGCACAAAGGGAGACATGAAATGCTTTGTCAATTCACGTTCAGCAATTATTGTTCGTATAGAGATGAGACGATTTTTGACATGCAAGCCTCTTCGATGAAGGAGTTTGAGGAATCTTTGATTGTTGATGAGAAGGATGGGCAAGCATTTCTTCCGGTTTCAGTTATATTTGGTCCAAACGCTGGTGGTAAGTCAAACTTATTTCGAGCTATACAAAGATTATTTAATGCGGTTTCGTATCCAATTTTTCTTCTGTCGAACAAAGATGAAACAATCAAAGATATTCCACGTCTCAAGCTGAGAGGGATAGATGCCTTTCGTTTTGATCATGAGCATCCAAATGAGCCATCAGATTTTGAGGTTTATTTCAGGACGGAAGGCCAAGAGTTTCGTTACGCATTATCGTTAGATGCAAATGGAATAACCTCTGAAAGTTTGAGCAGAAAAAATGTAGGAGGGACAAGGACGGCGAATCTATTTGAGCGTGTAGGAGACAAGGTTGTATTAGGTTCGTCTCTAAAAAGAGCCAGGGCAAGAACGACATTTAATACTGATATACCTTACCTATCCTTCTTGGCGCTTAATTATGATAACGATTTTATTAAAATGGCCGCAAAATGGCTTTCATCTGCACAATTTGTTGATTTCGATTTTCATTTTGAGGAGTTGATTCTAGAGAAGTCGCTTGAGCAGGAGGATGAAGGCGTTATTGTAGGAATCCTGAAGGCAGCAGGGATAAACATTGATGGATTTCGTGTCGAAGGAGACGAGGGTGACCTTGATAACAAGCGTGTTTGGGTTCGGCATATCGTCAACGGAGAGCCCTATGAGCTGCGTCTTAGCAAGGAATCTTCAGGAACGAGAAAAATGATGAGTATAGCGTTTGCGCTTGATGACGCGCTGAAAAACGGAGGCCTTCTTGTAGCGGATGAATTGGATTCAAAATTGCATCCAAAATTACTGAGGTTTATCGTTGCGCTATTTCAGGATCCAACGATTAACAAATCGGGTGCACAGTTGGTATTCACCTCTCAAGACGTCAGTATCATGCGCAGTGATGTGTTTCGCAGAGATGAGATTTGGTTTGCAGCACGCGGTGAGGACGAGGCAAGCACTTTGTGGTCGCTCTCTGATATCCACGAGCCAAACGGTAATCTTGTAAGCAAAAACGCTGCATTTGATCGCCAGTACCTTTCAGGGAGATACGGGGCTGACCCAATTCTTGATCGCTTCCTGTATTGGGAGGATTAGAAATGGGGTATGCTAAAGATAAGAAAGAATGGCGAAAGCCAGGACGGCGCAAAGGGTATCGCGTCTTGGCGCCAGAACGACATCTTGTTGTCTGCGAAGGAAAGAAGACCGAACCGCTCTATTTCGAAGGGATGCGAGAAGCGCTGAAGCCTGAGTTTCGAAATCGTATCCATATTGTCGTAAAGGGTACTGGCTTACATACAACTGATTTGCTTGACTATGCAAAGCGCGAGTGCAGGTTGTCGGGTGGTTATGATCACGTTTGGATTGTTTATGACCAAGACGATTTTGATCCACATGATTTTGACTCCGTAGTTGATGCGTGTAAGAAAAACTCAAGCAGTGCGACAACCTTCCATGCCTTGTGGTCAAATCCTTGTGTTGAGGTTTGGTTGTTGCTGCATTTTGGGTACACAACTGCGCAGATGACTTCGACTGAAGCTATAGCGAAATTGGATGCTGCTTTTAAAAGGGAATTGAAACATCCTTATACAAAGAGCACTGAAGGGCTGTTTGCTGAGTTATATGATCGATTGGATGATGCCGATGCTTGCGTCAAGCGATTGCTGTTGTGGCATAAAGAACAGGGATCTTGTAGTCCATCGCAAATGAATCCTTGCACAACCTTCCCTGAAATCACGAGAATGCTTTCTGATTATCTTGGCGATGGTGAAGAGTGACTAGCTTTTGAGGTATCTAACGGTGACCGCAAGATAAAGTTATTCGAGGCTGGGTGTTGCCGGAAAAAGTATGGTCGATGAAATGGATAGACGATGTGAGACAAGGACTCACAACTTCCTACTCATTTCATCTGGGCCTCGTAGTCTGCGTTAATGCATGCGAGCTGCTCGTAAAAGCGAGTGGGGTGGTCTGCTGCGGCTAGTCCTGAAACCTGCCCATCGCCCGCTTCGATAATCGTCCACGATTCATCTTCGAGCTCCGCGAAATCCAGGGTATAGAAGGGGGAGTCAAGTGAGGTATACGCTTCGGTCAGCGCCTGCGGAGGAGCTGGTGTAGTGGTGGGTTGGTTTGAATTGTGGCACATACCCAGCACGCGACCATACAGCACGAACATGCGCCATTCGTTGGTGGCTTCGTTGTAGTGTTTGAGATCTACGTATGCTTTGACCACGATGCCGCCAGTAAAAAGCTCATCCCTCAGCTGGATGAACGTGCCCACAAGCTCATCCAGCTCCTCTTGCGTAATGGGCGTCTTAATACACGCGGGAAAGCTCGTTCCTTTGAGCGATTTCACGTAATCTTTCATCATGAAGTGGTGAAACGTTTCGTTAATTTCGTGGGCGTCTAGGTGGATTTCGCCGTTCGTTTGAGGGAAAACACGATAGGTTGGTGTTTGGTTGGCGAAAGATCTGG
>CAJTML010000077.1:7949-10398 GCA_910577495.1 uncultured Eggerthellaceae bacterium | reverse complement strand
CGCACCACCAGCAAGCCCTCTGGCAGCGCCTCTTCGCCCTCTCCGATGTTAAAAGCGTCGAAAAATGGCGCGTAGGGTTCTGGGTTAAACGCGCACGGGCCCCCACCGAAGACGAACGGATCGTCCTCAGCGCGATCGGTAGCATGCAGCGCCACGCCAGCCAGATCAAGCGTCTCAAGCACGTTGGTTGCCGCCAGCTCATGCGGCAGCGTAATGCCAATCGCGTCAAAATCGCGAACAGGCGCGCAGCTCTCAAGCGAAAAGAGCGGCAGGTTGTTTTCACGCATGGTGTCGCAAAACTCCGGCGCGGGCAAAAACGCGCGCTCGGCCGCCATATCGTCTACGGCGTTGACGACATTGACCAAAATGCGAAGCGCCTGATTGGCCTGCCCAAGCTCATAGGTGTCGGGGTAAATCATGCAAAAACGAAATGCTGCATCCGGTTTACGAACGCAGCCAAATTCGTGATTGATATAGCGCGCAGGTCGTTCTGCGCTTGCCAAAAGCGGCTCAAGTTGAGGCCAAAGATTCATGTAGCTACCTTTGCTCTTATTTTCGTTTGCGAGATTGCGAAGCGCTGCCAAATCTGTTCGACGCCACATCAGCCACGCCACCGGCAACATTAGAGACGCCGCCAGCAACACTTGATACGCCACCAGCAACTCCCGCTATGCCATCGGCTACCTTGGTTGCCTTCGCCATGACCTGGTCATAGACGTTCGCAACGGCAGGCGAAACTCTTTGCGCCACGCTGCGCGCGCGTGCTTGGGTTTTATCGGCAGCCTTTTTGGTGGCAACGTCAATGGCCTTATCGCGCGCGGCGGTGATAACGTCTTCAAGCTTGCCGAACTTGCAGCCATCCTCGTAGTAGTCAATGGCCGCGCGTCCCATGGCATAGGTGCCGCTGTAGCCAATGCCGGCTTTGATAGCCCAGCCCAGCGCAGGCACAATGCCCACCAGCTGCCTGGCCACGGCTCGGCATGCAAAGCCGCCAGCCACCACACACGCCAGCTCTTTCACGCGATCCATGCTCAGGCTCTCGCCATACGCGGCTGCAATCATGAGCAGCATCTTTGCCTGGTTAAGCGTCATGATAGGCAGGTCTGCACCAGGGATAATGGCAAGCAGACCAACACCAGCATTTTGCAGCGCGGTTGATCGGACCGAGTTCATAGAGAGCGGACGGCGAACAAACGGGAACGAAAGTGCAAATGCCAGCTTTTTGTCGTCGCACGCTGCCACGACCCACTGACCCATGCGGTCGCAGAGCGCATTTGAGAGCTCCTCGTTGAGAAAGATGGGCTCTTCGGGGGTCTCGGGCGCCTCGGTTGCCAGTGCGGCGCTTGCCGCATCGGGTGCGGTTTCGCCAGCGGCATCGGCTGCCTGCACGGCTGCGCGGCGCTCGGTTGCGGCATGTGACATTTGATGTGACCCTTCGTCACATGACAAGAGGTCGGCGGGGGCGATGGGATAGCCGGTCGCTTCAGCTAACTGCGAAACGATCTCGGGCATGGTCGTAACCACCATCGTGGGAACGCCTGCCTTTTGCAGCTGGCGCTTATAGCTTCCAATTTGCTCGTTAAACCCAGCCACCAAGCAAGCCATATCATCTCCTGCATAGGGCGCAAACGTGCGATCTCCCACATACAGGATGGAAACGCGCGCCTGCGGAGAAGCGCTTGCAAATGCCTGGCGAACCAACGCTTGCACATCCCCTGGCGCCGTGTCGTCAATGTAGACAGATATCGAAAGCGGCACCTGACGTGCAGCTTCAATATTCGTTGCCTCATTGAGCACTTCTTTGACATCGATAGGCATTTTTTTCATACAGCTTCTCTTCCTTAGCGCCTCAGGGTGGCTTTATGGCTCCACACAGAACCAATCAATCCAAGCATAATAAAGTTTACAACCATAAACGAAGACCCATAGCTAACAAATGGTAACGGAATACCTGTAATGGGCATAAGTCCACAGTCCATGCCAATGTTTTCAAGAATTTGGAACAACCACATCCCAACAATGGACATTACGATAACCGTACCGAATAGATCCGACGCGTTATAGGCAATCCCAAAGCAAATCAAAATGAGCGCGACATAGAGCGCCAGCAATGCCAACACACCAAAAAATCCCAGCTCTTCGGCAAGTACACAGAAGATAAAGTCAGTTGGCGCCTCTGGCAACAGTCCAAGCGAATGCTGTGTTCCGTTAAAGAGCCCCTTACCAAACAGCCCGCCTGATCCAATCGCAATTTGCGCCTGTTTGAGGTTATATCCTTCATCGGTCAAGTTATTGGAATCCTGGTTCATAAAGACCAGCAAACGATTACGCTGATATTGTTTGAGCAGCTTATATTCGCCCGTCGATGACTTGATAACCTCATCCAGCGCAAACACCGCCGCAATGGCTACGATACCTACTGCAAGCGTAATAAGCAAATACTTCGGAC
>CAJTML010000077.1:0-7939 GCA_910577495.1 uncultured Eggerthellaceae bacterium | reverse complement strand
CGCCACCTGCAACCAGCGACACCGCCGCAATAAACAAATACACCAAACCGGTACCCAAGTCAGGTTGGGTCATGATGCAGAAAAACGGAATGAGCATAAGTCCCAGCGCTTTAAGGTATTCGCGCGGGTCATCAAGCTTGCCCCCGTAGCGCGCCATAATACTGGCGTCCATCAACACCACAGTCACTTTGGCGAATTCGCCCGGCTGTATTTGCATACCCAATTTAATCCAGGACTTCGCACCCATACCAGCATCGGTGCCCAGTCCGGGAATATGAGGCGACAAGATCAACACCACGTTGATCACCAAAAACAGCATCGTAAAGCCCGCAAGGGCGCGATAATCTATGCGCCAGACCACCAGCATAAGCACCGCGCCTGCAGCAACACCCATGAGCTGTCGGGAGAAGTTGTAGTCTTCATCCACGCTCACCGCAGAGTAGACAACCACCAAACCATACCCAACCAACAACGCAACGACCAGCAGAAACGGCAGGTTAAACCAGGGCGTTTTACGCTTTTTGGCACTTGATGGCATCTGCTGATGCGCGGTTTTAAGCGAATCTATTTGCGGAAGCGAACCCACCTTTTACTCCTTTCTGGTCATCACTGTGTGCCTGCAGTGCACACTTTAGTCAGTACGTCCGGAATCTTCGCCAACATAAGGAATCCAGCGACCCGTATAGCCAGGCACCGCATTGACCGTAGTCAGCGAGCCATCCTCGGCTGCAATCGTGGCCGCCAAAAGCTCAGCACCAAGCGGGGCGCCCGTAGAAGATCCGCCACCACCCTCTTCGACCAAGCACGAAATCACATACTGCGGGTCGTCGTAGGGGTAATAACAGGCGAACCATGCAAAGTCATCTTTGCCCGCAACCTCACCCGTACCGGTTTTACAAGCCACCAGCGACGGATCAATCCCTCGATCAGAAAACTCTTTGGCAATCTCGGCGTTTTCAGTGGCAACTCCATGCAGTGCATCGCGCACGATACTTAAGTGCGCCTCATTCACATCAGGCGTGGCAACTATCTCAGGCTCAAACGACAATGCCACATCCCCCGCGTCATTTCGCACTTCTTTGAGCAAATGCGGCTTCATGATATTACCCGTTGCAAGCGCGCCATACGCACAAGCCACCTGCAAGGGGGTCGTCAACACATAGCCCTGGCCAATCACCATGTTTGTTGAGTCACCGCCACGCCACGCGGCATCTTCGGGGTAATCACGAAAATACTCAGCCTTCCACTCAGGCGTTGGCACCAGCCCCGCCTCTTCGCCTGAAAGCTCAATACCCGTAAGCTCTCCGAAGCGATACCGCTTGATGTAGTCTTGCATGGCGGTTTCGCCCACATTTCCGCGGTTTTCGAAAAAGTGATAGGCGATGTCATAAAACACCACGTCACACGAATTCACGATGCCGCCACGGAAATCAAGCGTCCCGTGTCCTGAATGCTTCCAGCACTTTTGGATGTCACCGGTATCCCAGCCATCCCACTCGCCCGTACAATCCCACGAACGTGACGTGTCGGCAAAACCATACTCAAGCGCCGCCAAACCCGTAAATGCCTTGTAGGTTGACGCCGCCGGATACAGACCCTGAATAGCACGATTTACCATCGGATGATGCTCGTCATCGCGATAAATGCTCCAGATATTTTCGTTGATACCGCCAACAAACGTGGTGGGCGAATACGTCGGATAGCTTGCCATCGCAAGTATCGCGCCATCCTTCGCATTCATGACAACCGCCGCCCCCGCAGTTCCCGTGCCGGTTCCCAGCGTGGCGTTTTCAGGTGCAATCAGCTTCGCCAGCGCCGTGTCACAGACATACTGGACGGGCGCTTTAATAGTCAGATAGATGTCAGATCCTTTGGTTGCCTGCGTCTCACTGATCAGCTGAACAATGTTGCCCTGAGCGTCCGCCATGACTTTACGCTGTCCGTGATCTCCAGCTAGCAGATCATCGTAGGCAAGCTCTACGCCAGCCTGCCCGACAACATCCCCCAGCTCAAGGGCTCTACCCTCACGCGCTGCCTCAATACCTTCAGCAGTCACCGTGCTGGCATATCCCAGCACGTGAGCCGCAAGCGCGCCATAGGGATACACGCGAATCGTTCGCTCTTCATGGGTCACCCCAGGAAACGCATCAGCATGCTCTGCAATAAAAGCTACGTCTCGCATACGCGCGTCACTCACAACAACGCGTTGCGACTGCGCCCCTGATGAGGCATCCTGAATGCGCTGGCGAATCACGTTATGCGGAACGCCGAGCAAAGCAGAAAGACGTTGCACCACCGTCCGATTGTCAGCCACATCCGGGTCAGCCAACACTGTCAGCGCCACCCGATTCTCAACAAGCGGCACCCCGTCAGCATCAAAAATGAGTCCGCGCGGTGCAGGCTTAAAGACGGTCGTATAGCGATTCTCCTCCGATTCAGCCTCATATGCCGAGGCTTCCATGACCTGCATACTCCAGAGCTTGGTTGAAAGTGTTCCAAAAATTGCAGCCACCAATACACCCATAGCAGCGAAACGCGACTTCAAATTGCCTGCAGGAGTTGATTGCGAAAGCGGCGTGTTTTCCGTTACAGAAGGTTTTGCGCTTAATTGCGAATGCTCAGGAAGTGATGAGTTCACCCCAACCGTATCAATGGCATTAATGGGCTTTTTGGAACCCACCTGCTCAGAGGTGTGCTTCGAGCGAACCGCAAAAAAGACCACGATTATTATGAGAGCAGCGACGAAAGCAAGTGCTGCGGCTATAAGAGCACCAATCATTGCAGACGCCTCCTATCACAACTGAGAAATATGCATCTCGCGATCTTGTTTGGGGCCAGCCAGCACATGCATCATGACGAGCATAATAAGCAACCCTATTATGCAGTCATACAACGCGCACGGAAGCGCGCGATACAAAAAGACATCAGCCAAGCTTACCGGCAGTTGCATGAGCATAAGGATGAGCCCGTAGCACATTTCAACGCCAAAAAGCATTCCCGCCAAGATGGCAAGTGACATAAAGAGCGTATCATTTTCAACAACGACAAAGACCCGAGAAGCACCAAAAGATGCCAAGGTGAAAAGCAACGCCATGGCTCCCACCGGTCCGGTTCCCATCAGGTCATAGAGTAACCCCAACACAAAGGGAAGCACCGGCCCTGCTTGATGCGGACACACAATTGAAACCGTAAGCACATATGCCAACATAAAATTGGGCTGAGCCGAAAACACGGTAATGGCAGGCGCCACTACAATTTGCAAGATGACCGCAAGCAGCGCACCGATAATTACGACGAGGGTTCTGCGTTCGTTTGTCATGACGCCCCCTCCGTTGCAGCCGTATCAGCACTGGTATCATCGCTTGCAGTATCACTATCATCGGCATCATCTTGCACCATAGGCGAATCAGCCGAGAACACCACGAGTACTTCTTCAAGAGACTGAACTTCGCCATTTGCGCTCACTACCGCACGACGCGTGGCGTGTCCTGAGCGCTCATCAATGGTGACGATGGTGCCAATGAGCAGACCTTTTGCATAGCTTCCACCCAGACCAGACGTCAAAACCACATCTCCGGGATTTACCTCAGCGTCACTAGGAAGTCCCTCCAAGTAAAGCAGCCCTTCCAAGGAACCGCGCACAATTCCTTCAGCACGCGTTGACTGCACCATGGCAGCAGCGCCTGATTGCGGATCGGTCAGCAAACGCACCACTGAGGTGTTTTGCGTCGTAGAAATCACTTGCCCAACTACACCCGATGCGCCCATGACCGTCAGCCCCGTGTCCACGCCATCAGCTTCGCCCTTATCAAGGGTGATTGTCTGCGACCACGCCTGTGAACTGCGGCCAATCACGCGCGCACCCACTCCTTCAAGCTTGTAGGTGTCTTTCAGATCAAGCAGTTGGCGAAGGCGCTCATTTTCCTGCGCATACTCTTCCAGCTTGGCATACTGTTCTACCAGCTCAGCGTTGTATTCGCGAAGGCCGTTGAGCGTCTCATCGGTGGCTGTCATGTTCTCAACACCATCAGCTGCGTTTTCAGTGGTACTGCTTACCACAGCTCCAGCGTACTCCAAAGGAGCTGTCACGCCCGAAAACGCCGCTTGCGCTTCATGGAGCAAGCCGCCTTCACCCTCACGAGCATAGAGAAACATCATTGCCACGGAGGCAACGCTAAAGACAATGAGCAAGACTCGGCGAACAAACACCGAGCCTGATTGTTGAAAATTAAGCGCCATGTATAATTCCGGCTTATCCTCTATTTGGAGCGCATGAGCGTCTGCTTGAGGGCGGTGGGTGTCTCAAGCACCTTCAGGCAGCCCATAACAACGTTGGTAAGCGCTGTCTCACTGGTCCACACCGGAATCTCAAGTTTGTCAGTCAAATAGCGATCCAATCCTGAAAGAAGGCCGCCGCCACCCGTAAGCAAGATACCGTTTTGAATGATGTCGGAAGCAAGGTCAGGATTTGTCTTCTTAAACGTTTCTTTGATGTGAAGCACCATCTCTTCACATGGTGCAACCAATGCCGCACGCACGTCTTCTGATTGGATGGTAACTTCTTTTGGCTGCTCGGTAATCACGTCCTGACCTGAGATAATCATGTCACGCTCACGGCCATCCTCAAACGGCAGAATGGAACCGATTTTGATCTTGATGATCTCAGCGGTACGCTCACCAATCTTGATACCCAACAGGTCACGCAAATGCATAGCAATTGCTTCGTCCATGCGATTACCTGCCAAACGAAGCGATGACGACGTCACGATGCCACCCAAAGAAATAACGGCAACCTCAGTGGTACCACCGCCGATATCAACAACCATAGAACCGGTAGGCTCCGTAACTGGCAAATCAGCACCCATGGCGGCAGCCATCGGCTCTTCAATCAGGTACGCCTGGCGCGCGCCAGCCTGTACTGCAGCCTCAAACACCGCACGCTTTTCAACCGAAGTTGCGCCGCAGGGAATACAAATAACAATACGAGGTTTCGCCTGCCAAGGATACTTTCTCGGAGCAGCACGATTGATAAAAGCCGAGATCATAGCCTCGGTGACGTCATAATCAGCAACTACGCCATCGTGGAGCGGATGCTCTGCTGAGAACGCTTCTGGCGTGTGGTTGATCATGTTTTTTGCCTCATGACCAACAGCCAAAACGCGATGCGTGTTTTTCTCAATAGCAACTACGGAAGGCTCGTTTACGACGATACCTTCACCAGGAATAGCAACCAATGTATTTGCAGTGCCGAGGTCAATGGCCATGTCCGCAGATCGCTGGCCAGTCAGCCCCGAAAATATATCTAAAAAGGACATACAGGCTAACCCCTTGTGTCACTCATATTTTCACCTTAGCTTTGAAATTCTATCATAGCAGCAGGATAAAGCCCTTTTTGGTAACGGAAATTCATCTGGTCACCATCACTAGATTTGTCAAAGTTAAGAAAGGTTACAAAACTTCTACAAACCCTGCGTCACTTCCCCACCTTAATGCACGCTACATGACAAACACGGATCGTATGCGCGCACCAATTTTTCAATCTCAAGGCGAATGGTGGCTTCGTCAAAATTATCTGCCACCAACTGCTCGGCCAAGATGCGCATGTCCGCTTCCAGATTTGCAACATTGAGCGACGTTGGCGTAATAATGGAAGCTTTCAGCACGCGACCCTCATCGTCAAACGTCAGATCGTGGAAGAGCGCACCACGCGGTGCCTCGGTATAGCCCACACCGCGACCTGCACGTACCTGCACTGGCACCGGCGTTGAGCTCCCCTCAAAAGCATCTGGCTCTGCAAGCTTTCGACACAGTGCAGAACAGCGAATCAGCACGTCTACAATCTCAACTGCTTGTGCAACGTTGTTGGTAAAGGTGTTGTACTCAGGCGGGCGAAGACCTGCCTTTGCAGCCGCCACGCGAGCATCCTTAGACAAGTTATCCCATGATGCGTTAATGCGCGCCAAAGCACCGGTAAAGAAAGCGGATCCCGTGTCACGAACGCGCGCCAAAAGCGCTGCTGAATGCGGCACTTCGTATTCCTCAATTGCCTCATTGACTTCTTGTGCATCAAAGACCTGACCCGATCGTACAAACGATGCATTGCGCGAGGTGCACACCGGATAGACGCCATCTTGTACCATCGCCAACATGTCCCCTGCCGTTTGCAGCTCCGGACAGCGAAAGGTTCTAAACAAGTCAACCGTTTGCAGGGCGAAGGGCAATGCAGCCTCAAGCTTGTTCGCCAACATCAGGTAGTCAGCAGCGCTAATTTCAGAGGTAAAACCGCCCACCACCGCAGTAATGGGATGAACGCTTCGCCCACCAACGCGCGTGCACAGCTCATTTCCAAGCGCTTTAATACTGAGCGCCTTTTCAAACAGGTCAGGGTCAGTTTCTGAAAGCGGGAAAATGCTTGAGGTTCCCAAGAAATCCGGTGCAGCAAAGACAAACAGATGCGTTGCGTGATTTTGCAAATACGAACCGTAGACCAGCAACTCACGCAGTGCACTCGTGCGATCAGTTACCTCAACGCCAAACGCCTGTTCAATGGCCAGCAAATCCGTCACAACGTGCGAAGATGAGCAAATGCCACAGATACGCGAGGCAATATAGGGAACGTCATCAAAACTGCGCCCTTTTACCATACTCTCAAATAAGCGCGCCGGTTCTACAACGTTCATCTCAACGGTCTTGACTTCGCCATCCTCAATGACCACATGCACGTTTCCGTGTCCCTCGACACGCGCGATATGATCTACGGAAATAGCCGTCTTTGCCATAAGGTTTCTCCCTTACTCTGCTTCATGCATTGCTTGGTTGGTCTGGTTAAACAACTCAAGCTTCTCATCAAAATCAGACACCGATACGCCGTATCGCTCGCACGAAGTACGCGCTGAAGCAAGGTTGGCGTGCGGCGAAATACCGGCACATCCCTGACACGGACGTCCTAAGTTAACGCAGCGCGCACCGCAACCTGCACTGGTCACCAACCCCATGCACAGCTGGCCTTCGCCAAAGAAACACGAGGTCTCATTGCGCTTACAGTCACTGCAGAGCATACGCGTGGTTGCCAGCTTATTTGAGCCATAGAGCGCGCGCTGCAGCATGATCGTAAAGTCATACGGATCTACCGGACAGCAGCGCACCTCAAAATCAACATCCACAATGGCTGAAAGCGGGCGGGGCGAAATCATAGCTCCACATGCTTGCGGAACGTGCTCATAGACTGCGCCTGGATGCTCATAGAAGCCCTTTGCAGCCATACCCGGAATACCTCCTGTGGTGGCACACGCTCCAATGGCAATGAGCGCTTTTGCTCGTTCGCGCAGTTCACGAAGCTGTTTTTCAGCCTCTTCGGTGGTAACCGCGCCTTCAATGACCGCAACGTCAAACGATTCAGGCATGGGCTCACTTGAGGTGAGCTGCCAGTAGCTCAAATCAATCTGACCAAGCACGTCCATGAGGTGTTGCTCCATATTGGTGATCTGCAGCTGACAGCCAAAGCAGCTGGCGAAACTTGCTACCACCACACGCACCGGACGATTGCGATCTCTCACACCTTTGCCGTTTAAGCGACGGCCTTGCGGATAGGTCTCTGACATATTACATCGACCCCTGAATGTTTTTCGCTTCCCAATAATTAAAGACCGGGCCGTCAATGCAGACGTACTGATGCCCAATTTGACAATGGCCGCATTTGCCCATGCCACACTTCATATGACGCTCAAAGCTGCAGTAAATATGGTCGTATTCAATACCCTTTTTGCGCATCTCATCAATGACAAATCGATACATAACCGGAGGTCCGCACACCGCACCATAGGTGTGTCGCGCGTCCAGCTCCAGATGCTCAAACGGCTTGGTGACCAGGCCTACTTCACCATCCCACGTGTCATCGGGATGATCAACGGTCAAATACAGATCGAAGTCTTTGCGGTGG
>CAJTML010000076.1 GCA_910577495.1 uncultured Eggerthellaceae bacterium | reverse complement strand
AGGATCTGGGTTATGAGACGCTGGTAGTTGATACTTCTGAGTATCGCAAAGTTGACGGCGGTTTGAGCTGCCTGAGCTTGCGCTTCTAAGCGGGCACCGCTGCGCTCACGCGACAGCATCCACAACAGTCATAAGGCCAGGTTTGCGTATGCGACCTGGCTTTTTTGCGCCCCTTCGCCGCCTCCTTCGCCGTGCGCACCTGCCGGGCATCCACCAGCCCCTTCGCCATTCCTGCACGCGTTGTTGCCTTCGCCATCTCCTTCGCCGCCCCCTTCGCCGCCTTAATGTTAGCCAATAGGTAACAGAATATTTTCAGGGGGCTTACTGATGTCGTTTACCACAAGCAATGTCCTCATAGTTTCGTATAGTGCTCTTAGCGAAATGGTTGATATCGCGGTTGTGCAGAAGTTGACTACAACCAATGCGCTGGGGTAGCCGATCAACCAGCCCCCGCCTTACGAAAGGAGCACCCCTATGAGTTTCATTATCCGCTGGCTGGTTACCGCCATTGCCGTTGGAGTTGCCGTATGGCTTGTTCCTGGCATTGAGGTTTTCGGCGGATCAGAGGCTTGGGTTGGAATCGTGGTCTTTGGGCTGTTCTTGTCGCTGATCAACATCAGCATCAAGCCCATTATGCAACTGCTGAGCTTACCCATTTCGGTACTGACACTGGGAATTTTTTACCTCGTCGTCAATACGCTTTTGCTCTACATTGCAGCGTGGTTGGCAAATGGCATTTTCCAGGTTGGGTTCGTTATTGATTCATTCGGAAGCGCTTTTGTAGCCTCCATTGTTATCAGTATCGTATCCTCGCTGGTCAACGCAATCTTGGGTACCAGCGCCGAAGCATAGCAACGGCACCCTACCTGCACCTACACAAGAGAACATCGCTATCAAGCACCTCCCCCTTAGGTGAATTTCCTCTCTCTTCTCCCTTTCTCCTTCTCCTCTCTCTCCTTGGTCGTGATGTTCTCTCTTCATAAAAGAGACGCGCAGCTCCCCCACCGCGCGTCTCTTTTTTTCGTTCGTTTTTGTCTCAAGCGCAAGCACAAGGGCGCCACGCCATTCAAGTTGTTTGCTCGTGTTTGTGGGCTTATAGAAAAAGTGCGGCGGGGTGCGAGCTAGCAGTCAATTCGGTGGCGCGCTCACCCGACGGCAGCTTCGCGATGCGTCTGAAACGCGAAAAGGCCTTCTGGCGTTAATAATTAGGCGAATTCCGAAGAATGCCAGATACCACTACTGAGTCGTCTTTCCACAGTTTTTTGAGTACACTCATCATGCCTGGTCAAAAGCCTGTGCTCACGACGCTGCGAATGAGATTGTGATAGCGAACTCTTCACGCGGTTCTGACCGCTGTTGATTCTTCGGAATTCGCTGATTTTTTAACGGATTTGGGCGGTTTTGCGTTTCGCACGGTCGATACGCAAGTTTTGAGTGAGCTTCGGGCGCGCTCCGAGCAGCAGCGGCTTGGGCGGGGGCGCCACGCGAGATTCCGCACGAGCCGAACGTGCCCTTATGGCACGTTCGTGCGAGCTCAGGATTGCCCGAACCTGGCGCCGTCGCCCAAGCCTCGCGGACACCCCGAGCCTGGCACCTTCGCCCAAGCCACATCGCCCTAAAGCGCCAAGCGATAAATATTTGCAGCATCCTCCATGGTGAGCTTCATGAAGCTTCCAAACGGTTCACCCTTGTTGATCTTGAGCGTAGGCAGCATAAAATCGATAGCATCTTCCAGGGTGTCCTCGGAAATCCCCAGCTCACTCAAGCTAATTGGCATACCCAATGAGGCGAAGAAGCTCCGCGTCTCATCAATGGCCGAAAGTGCGTCAGCCTCAACATCACCAGTTGGACGCAAACCGAAAACTTCGCGACCATAAAACGCGAAACGCTCGGGGTTTTCGCCATACACATATTCCATCCAGGCCGGGAACATCACGGCAAGTCCTGCACCGTGCGTGATTTCGGTGTTGTAGGCAGACAGCTCATGCTCAAGTCCGTGCGTTGCCCAGTCTTCGTGCCGACCGACGCCCGCGTATCCCTGGTGGCACAGCATACCCGCCCACATAATGTTGGCGCGCGCATCGTAGTTGTCGGGATCCGCCAACACGCGAGGCGCTTCAGCGCGTACCGTGTTCATAAGCGACAAGCACAAGTTATCCGTCACCGGCACCGCGCCCACATCGTCGAAGAAGCGCTCCAGCAAATGGCAGAACATATCCGTGATACCCGCTGCCGTCTGAAACGGCGGAAGCGTAAACGTAAGTTCAGGATTCATGAATGCAATCGCGGGGCGTTGGGCGTTGTTGGCATAGCCCGTTTTCATGCCCAGCTCATCATTTGAGATAACCGCATTTTTGGACGCCTCGGAACCTGCGGCGGGAATGGTCAGCACCACTGCAATGGGCAACACGTCGCTGCGCTGCTCTTTGCTCTGATAGATATCCCATACGTCGCCCTCGTAACGCGCGCCAACCGCAATTGCCTTCGCCGAGTCAATCACCGAGCCGCCGCCAATGGCGCATACCCAATCCACGTCCTGCTCTTTGCACAGCGTCACGCCCTCGCGCACCAAGCCAATTTCAGGGTTCGGACGCACGCCACCCAGCTCAACCCAGGCAATGCCGGCTGTTTCAAGCGACGCCTTGATTCGGTCCAAAAGCCCACTGGCCTTCGCGCTGTTGCCGCCATAATGCAGCAGTACCTTTTTCGCGCCGCGCTCAGCAAGTTTTTCGCCCGTTTTGCACTCTGCTTCTTTGCCGAATACGAAATAGGTCGGCGAGACAAATTCAAAGTTCTCCATGGTTACTCCAGTTCAGCGGCTCTCAGCCACACGTAGTCAAGTTCGCGACGCCGAACGCATCGACGTCAGCTCCACAATGGTTGGTAGTATAGCGCACACTCGCGCGAGATTTGCTATGCTAGCCTCATGGATAAACGACCCCCGACATATTCCAGCACGCAGCAAGCCGATGGGGCTGCTCAAGGCGCGGTTCAAGACGCTGCCCAAAGCGCACCCAGCACACGCTCGCAAGCTGCCTTTCAGGTGCGCTATACCCAATGCTTTGCAACGTGGTGCGCATATTTTGGCGAACACCCGCGCCTGCTTACGCTCCTCGTTGGAACGAACAAGGCTATCACCTGGCTCTTTTATGGCGCTTACGGACTCTTGCTGGTGTTTATGTTGCTTGCTGATCCACGCACACTAATCGGTCTGGTTCTGGTGCCTGGCGCTGGTTTTGTGTTGGTGAGTTGGGCTCGCGCACGTTACAATGCACCGCGCCCTGCAACGGCTTGTCATATCACTCCCCTCGTAGCGCGCGAGGGCGAGGGCAAATCCTTCCCCAGCAGGCATATGTTTTCCGCTGCGACAATAGCCACTTTATGGTTTGTGGCCAGCACACCCATTGCTGTGCTCCTTTGGATCTGCGCGCTTGCCCTGGGCGCATGTCGCGTTCTTGGCGGCGTGCACTTCGTGCGCGATGTTGTTGCGGGTGCAGCGTGCGGCCTGACATGCGGCCTTATCAGCTGCGCGGTCTGTGCGCTCCTCTAGCACCAAGCGCGGTTTGAAGGCAAAAGACTCCCTGGGTCTAGCCCAGCGCCACATCCAAAATCATCATCACCAAAAAGCCTGCCATAACACCAAGCGTACCCGCATTGGAGTGTTCGCCCAGATGTGCCTCAGGAATGAGCTCCTCTACAACCACATACATCATGGCGCCTGCCGAAAACGCCAACATCCAGGGCATATAGGGTGAAATAAAGCTGGCGAATAAGACCACCAAAATGCCAAACACCGGTTCCGCCAAACCCGAAAGCGCACCCAGACCAAACGCTTTGATGGGCTTCATGCCCTCCTGCATTAGCGGCAGCGAGACCGCAGCGCCTTCGGGGATGTTTTGAATACCAATTCCGAGCGCCAACGCGGTGGCCATGCCAAACATAACCGGGTCGCCCGCGCCCTGAAAAGCTATGGCGAATAACAATCCCACGCTCATGCCTTCTGGAATGTTGTGCAGCGTTACCGCGGTGAACAAAAGTGTTGGCCTGTCCCACTTACTCGGCAAACCTTCAGGGGTGTCCTCTTCGGGATGTATATGAGGAATGAGCTGGTGCAACACCAGCAAAAACACCACGCCAAGCACAAAGCCGCCCGCGGCAGGAATCCAGCCGATCTGCCCCGCTTCCTCAGCACGCTCAATGGCTGGTATGAGCAGCGACCACACTGAAGCCGCAATCATGACGCCCGCAGCAAACCCCATAAAGATGCGCTGCAGTACCCGCGAGTTACGTTTTTGAAAAAGAAAAACTGACGCCGCGCCAATCGTGGTCATCAAAAAGGTAAATCCTGTTCCAAAGGCCGCCCACATCAAAGCTGTCTGCATGGCTGCCGTCCTTTCACGCTTGTCTCATAAACGCTGTTTTACCTGAGTAATTTTCGCAGATATACCGAGAAACAAGCTGATGGGTGCTCAATTGTTCACGACCTGGCAATTCTAAGATTCCGAGCAGCAACACAGCGTGACGTCCCCGCCGCCATAAAACAAAACGGAGCCAAGAAACCTTGACTCCGCGAAAGGAATACCGACAGTATCCTTTGGTATGTGTGATACCCACCAGCCTATGCTTTGAATGTTCGCAAAAGATGTTGGAGACTGTATAAACTTGGCGAAGATAGTCAAACTCTCTTGCGTTTTATTCAACTGTCGGACATCGGGAATTGTAACGAGTTTTCTGATATTTGACCACCCTTATCAACGCTTTTGTGCAGGTGATCAACGAACTATTACCCTTACGTAATTGCTCAGATTACAAACTGACACATTTTTTCTTGATTCGTTACTATGCGAAAACTCCTCAATTATATGCAGTTTTGTAATCGCAAGCTCCTCTTGGACACTCCCGGAGGCGTTGCGTTACCTCCACACGCCACAAACTTGTGTCAAAAATATGAAAAGAGCGCCGCTCGGGTAAGCGGCGCTCAGATCAGCGTAAGCGGAACTGCGTATTGCAGACGCGCTCCTTCGCAATAACAAAGCTTTGCGAATCCGCAAGCTTCGCGAAGATCTATTTGCCAGCAAGCGGGCTCGGCGTGCTGTAAACGCGAGCCAAGTTCTCCTGGTCAAGGTCATAGAGCGCTTTGGCGTCATCACCGAAGAGCTTCATGCGCGTAACCATGGTCTCGGCGTTGTCCTCTTCTTCTTGCTGCTCAGCAATGAACCAGTCCAAGAACTTCATGGTGCGGTAGTCTTTTGCGTCAACTGCTGCAGCATAGATACCATCAATCAAGCTGGTGACATACTTCTCGTGCTCAAGAGCTGCCTCAAGTGGAGCCAAGAAGTTGTCGAACACCTTGTCGGGTTGATCGATTGCCAGCAGCTTTACGTTGCAGCCGTTTTCGTGCAGGTAGTTGCGGAAAATCAGCGCGTGATCCATCTCTTCTTTCGCCTGGATTTCATACCAGTTCGCAAAGCCCTTAAGCCCTGCCTCCTCATAGTAGTCAGCGAAAGACAGATACAGGTATGCTGAATACATTTCCTTGTTGATCTGGTCATTTAGGAGCTCGTATACGCGTGCGTCCATGAAAACCTCCTTGAGAGTACTTACTTTTAATATGGTGGTATCATAGCGCGCTTCTCAAAACCTGATGCACTTACTTCGCCATCTTGCGCCAAATCAGCACATGTCCAAAATGCCTTCGCACTGAATTCACACCGATAACGCAGCGTATTACAAATTCGCATCTTTAACTTTTCAGATTGTGCAACAATATCCCTTTGTCAAGCAAGCAAACCAACCATCACACCGCATCAGAGGAGTCGCGCATGCTTCATTTTGATAGTGACTACATGGAAGGCGCCATCCCCGCCATTATCGAGCGCCTGGCAGAAACCAACTTCTGCCAAACTTCTGGGTATGGCACCGATGAAATTTGCGAAAGCGCTCGTGCGCGCATTGCTCAGGCGTGTCAAGCGCCCGAGGCTGCGGTGTATTTTTTGGTGGGCGGAACACAGACAAACGCGGTGGTGCTTGATCAGATCCTCCAGCCGTGGGAAGGCGTCATTTCGGCTTCGACCGGCCACATCAACGGACATGAAGCAGGCGCCGTTGAAGGCTTGGGGCACAAAATCTTGCCGCTTGCGCCAACGGACGGCAAGCTGGTTGCGGCAGACGTTCGCGCGTATTGTGAGGCATATTTTGGCGACGCCAACCGCGATCACATGGTAGCGCCTGGCGTGGTCTATGTCTCGCAACCCACCGAGTATGGCACCATCTACTCGCTTGCAGAATTAGAAGCGCTGAGCGCCGTATGCGATGAGTTTGACCTGGCGTTTTTTGCAGACGGTGCACGCTTAGGGTATGCGCTTGCGGCTCCTGGCGCCGACGCGACGCTGGCTGACTTGGCGCGCCTGTGCGATGCGTTCTACGTCGGCGGCACCAAGGTTGGTGCGCTTTTTGGGGAGGCGGTCGTCTTTCCGCGTCCTGCTACGTGTCGCCACCGCAAAGGCGCGGATCGCGCGATTGACCAGCACTTTTTTACGATCGTGAAAAAACGCGGGGCGCTGTTGGCCAAGGGACGCATGCTCGGCATCCAGTTTGATGAGCTATTCGCAACTGACGAAGTCACTGGCTCTCTTCGCTACCTTGAAGCCGGCGCGCACGGCGTAACCGAGGCACAAAGACTGGTGCAAGCATTTCGCGAAAAGGGCTATGAACTGGCAATAGATTCTCCCACCAACCAGCTCTTCCCCATTCTGGATGATCAGGCGCACGCGCGTCTTTCACAGGATGTGAGTTTTAGTTTCTGGGAGCGCACGCCCGATGGTCGCACGATAACCCGCTTTGCGTGCAGCTGGGCAACCCGCCCCGAAGATGTGGACGCACTGATTGCGCTGCTATAGGGCTGATCTATCCCTTGCATTTCAGTTTGTCCCATATTGCCTGTTGTTAAGACATTCATGTTGAAAAACTTACCATATCGGGCACACGCGTTTTTTCACGCGACCTGGGGAAACGCAGAGTTTTAGCAGGTCAAAAGCTTGTACCCCAAAATACGCGTGCGCCTGATATGGTAGAAACAACACCTACATGCTTTACAAACCACAGAAATTCCAATGCGTTTTACCATCAAATCTCACATAGACCTCACACAATTCAAATACTAATTTCGCGTCTTTTTTATACATTTTATATTTCTAAATTTTGCTTTTGATCAGGCTTTATTTAAGTAAATTAGCATGCTAGAATGCCCGAACCATGATTGTTCTTTCTGGCATATCTGCACTTAATCTTCTTCGTACTTTGTCTTCTTACGAAGTTGCAAACCTGCGGGCTCAGCAATCCCAACAAAGCCACAAATCAGAAATCGAACAACTCGCTGTCTCTCCACCGAAAAGCGCAGAAGTAAGGGAGTTTTTTGCTTCCCATGAAAGCACCCTACATCAGCCAATCCACATTCTTGTTCGCAAAGAATCAGATCGGCTACGACAAAAAGCAGTGGTAAATCACGTTTGCGATAAAGCATGTTTCCGTGATCTGATATGCGAGATCACGCCACACCTTGGAGTCGTCACCCCTGAGTATTGCTTTTCCCAAATAGCGCACGAACTTCCAAGAGAAAAGGCTCTTGAAATCGGAATGGAGTTTTGTGGGCTCTATAGGCTAAACGGCGAGAATGAGCGTGGTTTTATCGCCCACCAACCACTCACAAACACCGAAAAGCTTCATGCATTCTTTCAGCAATGCCACTTCCTTCCCGAATCAAAATCTGGAAAAACACTTGCTCGTTACCTCCTCAACGACGCCCGATCCCCAATGGAAAGCACTCTTGGATTGCTGTTTTCCCTACCTCTCAAACTTGGCGGCAGAGGGTTTACAGGCATGCGTTTTAACGTGCCCCTCAAAGTTCCTCGAAAATGCCAATCACTTATCAAACAGAAAACCATTATTGTCGACTTACTCTGGGAAAAACAAAAAGTTGCTGTTGAGTACGATGGAATAATGGATCACACCGGAGCCGATAAGATCATGAACGACGCTGCACGCCGCTTAACTCTTGAAGCAATGGGTTATACCGTGATCTCTCTCACAAAAAGACAAGTATTTACGTGGACGACATTTTGCAAAGTATGCGACCTACTTGGCATGTATCTTCAAAAAAAGTCACGGACATGGCAAAAAGACTGGACCACCAAACAGCACAATCTCTGGCGACAACTCATTTTGAAATAGTAGCTTTTAAGTCTCAGGAAAGCATCGCAGACCAAGAACTGCCCGTAAAAACTTACCATATCGGGCGCACGCGTTTTTTCACGCGACCTGGGGAAACGCAGAGTTTTAGCAGGTCAAAAGCTTGTGTCCCAAAATACGTATGCGCCCGATATGGTAAAAACAAACCAAAAAACTGGTGTGCGGCTCTTCGAGGCACACCAGCGCAACTTCGTTACTTGTCGTATTCGGCTTTCAGTGCTGCAAACGCCGGCATGGCGCGCTCGATCACGTCGGGGGCAATGCAGTAGCTGATGCGAACCCAACCGCCAACACCGAAGCTGTCCGAAGGCACCAGCAAAAGCTCGTGGGCTTTTGCGCGCTCACTAAATGCCTGCGCGTCTTCCTCAAGAGCGCGTACCCACAAGTAAAACGCCCCTTGCGGCTCAACAAATTCATAGCCCAGCTCAGCCAATCCGCTCGTGAGCAATTCGCGATTCATTGCATAAGCAGCCACGTCAGAGGGCACATCCACGCATGCCGCAATCGTCTTTTGCAAGAGCACCGGCGCACACACATAGCCCAGCGCACGACCCGCACCCGCAATGGCGCATGACACCTCGTGCGCGTTGTCCATCAGGTCAGACACATACACATACCCGATGCGCTCGCCCGGCAGCGAAAGCGCCTTCGAATACGAATAGCACACAAGGGTGCGCGGCCAAATGGTGGGCACATACGGCACCTCTGCACCATAGGTGATCTCGCGATACGGCTCATCGCTGATCACGTACAGCGGACGACCGAGCTCTTCCTCCTTGCGACGCAGCAGCGCTGCCAACGCCTCCAGATTTTCGCGCGAATACACCGCACCCACCGGGTTGTTGGGAGAGTTAATGATGATGGCGCTGGTCTTGGGCGAAATAGCCGCCTCAAGCGCAGCAATATCCAACTGGAACTCTGGCACGGTGGTAGGCACCTCAACGCAGGTGCAGCCCGCTGACTCAATCCAGACTTTATACTCAGGGAAATACGGCGCGTTCACGATGACCTCATCGCCCGGCGAGGTCAGAGCTGCAAGCGAAATCGCAATGGCGGCCGCGGCTCCTGCCGTCAGATACAGCTGACCTGGATCAGCCGGCACACCATAGCGCTTGGCAATATCATCAGCAATAACGCGCTTGACCGCCGGGTCCCCCGAGGCCGGCGAATACCCATGCAGCGCCACCGGATCCCCCGCCAACAGCGCCAACATGGCCTCTTTTACTGCCTCGGGCGCAGGCACACTGGGGTTGCCAATACTGAAATCAAATACGTTGTCTTCGCCAATCTCGGCCTTACGTGCCAGGCCATACGCGAACAGCTCGCGAATTGCACTTGGTTCTGCACCTAATCCAAACATCCGATCATTGATCATGGCGAAAACTCCTCACTCTCTAGCATGTATCCACGCAAAGCCTGGCGCCCCCACGGTCAACTCGCGCGACCCTGCGATACACCCTGCGCTGCCCAGGCGAATTATTCTGTGGCTAGAGTAGCATATGACCAGCTAGTCGTTCTTCTCAACCATATCAATGACCTCTTGGCGGTCGTGGACATCAAGCTTTTTGTGCAAGTTCGCCAAATGCGTATTAACCGTGCCCGGCGTCACCCCCAGCTCCTCGCAAATGCGCGCGTTGGTGCGACCTTTCGCAATGAGCATCATGATCTCTTCTTCGCGCTTGGTCAGGCTGTAGTCAAGCGCGATCTGATGCGCGCGTTCGTGAAAGGGTCGCTTGCCCCGAGAAATCGGTCCGCCCAAAAGCCGCGCCATAGACTTCTCGGTAAAGAGAAAGAGGTAGGCGAAAAAGAGCAGGCACACGCAAATCAGCGTACAAATTGAAAGCAACCGCGGCGTGACCTCAACAAACGTACGAACCAATCCGCCCATAAACGTCCCCGCAAGCGAGCCTGCCGTCATGGCTGACCAACCAATACCAAACGTCACCAACACCGGCAACTGATAGAGGTTCGTAATGCGCGCAAGCACCGCCCAGGCAAGCAAGAGCACCACGCAATAGATGCTAATTCCCAGCACATCGGCGAAGACACTGCCGAGCGTCACGATGGGCACCAACAGAAAAATGAGCCCCATCGTAAACACGCTTGATCGGTACGCACCCGCAAAATCAAGCGAATCCGCCGAAAGCATCGGCGCGCAGACAACCACTACCGCAACCACCGTTCCGATGGCGAAAAACCACGGGTAGCTTCCAGCGTCAATGACCGACACGGGGCCAAACAAG
>CAJTML010000075.1 GCA_910577495.1 uncultured Eggerthellaceae bacterium | reverse complement strand
TACGGGCGATGTGTACTTGGGGCCTGCGTTTGATACCGAAGGTATTCCTGAGGATCCGGAGGCTGAGGCCGTAGTCAAGACTAACTTATATGAGCAATTCGACGCGGCGGGTAAGGCTGATTCGGTTCGCTGGAAGGGCTCCACGTTTGCCTCGAACACCAGCCACACACTCAAGATGTTCTACCTGGAACGTGGCAACTATGACTCTTCCATTGCGGTGAACTTCAACTTGCAGCCTGCGCTCTACCAGCAGATTTACAAGGTTGACCAGTACGGTGACCCGCTTGAGGGCGCAGAGTTTGACCTGTACGCGGTTCGTCCCACTGACGGTACGATGCCTACCGTTAACAACTCAAGCACCTTTACGCTTGCTGATGTGGAGACCGTTGGTGCACCGCTGACGCACCTGGTCACCGACGCTTCTGGTGTGGCGCGATTTGAGGATATGTCCACGCGCGCCAATGAGGTGGTGGATCCGTTTAACTTCTCGGATCGCTATAACCCTGATACGGGCGACGGCTTGCTCTATATCCTTCGCGAAACCAAAGCTCCGGCGGGCTATAAGTCAACGCCGCAAGACTTGCTTTTGCGTTTTGAGCCGCAATACACCATGCTTGTGGTTAATAACCGCTACCAAACGGGTGCATATGCAAGCTTTGTTAGTAGGGTAACGGGCAACGTGGGTTCGGTTTACTATGGTCAAATTGGCGAAGACGGCGGTTTGGTTGATCGCGTACCGGGAACTGATTCGGTGCCGGTTGAGGTGCAAGAAGACGGATTGGTTGTTGTTATCCCGATGATTCGCCAAAACATTGGTGATGCAACGCAGTGGCTGCCGCTGTATGGCGATAACCTTGCTGGCTTTACCGCGGTGCACTACGAAGAGACGCGCGACAGTGCATATGAGGACATGAAGCGTGCGGCGCGCAACGTGACGCTCAACGGTGCGCTCTTGCAGGCGGGTACTGTGTATGACTCTAAGCAAAATGGTGGTCATGCAACTGGTTGGTATCTGACCTGGGATGACGAAGAGCATCGCTTAACGGGCTACCTTGAGAACTTGCCGGGTCGCGCGGATCGCTACCTGCTGCAAAACCCTGACGGCGACATGCGCAACTTCTATGCGGTTATCCAGCCTGAAGAGTTGGCTGAGGTGCTAGGCGTCACGCGCGATGAGCTGCATCAGATGACCGGTGATGAGCGCTATGCGGCGCTGGGTGCGAAGGTGTCTGAGGCGCTTGCGGCTGATGGCGGAGAGCGCGGCGAGAACTTCACCAAGATTATTAACACGATCAACCCCAACCCCGGTCCGATTGATGATCGCGGGTATTGTCCGCTGGACATCAAAGCGTTCATTCGCGACTTCCGTTCGCGCATTTATATTCCCAACGAGCAGCGCCAATTGCGCGTTATGAAGGTTGACCAGAACGGCACGCCGAGAAATGGTGCGGTGTTTGCGCTGTATGGCTCATATGAAGATGCTCAGGCAAACGACGTATCGCGTGCGCTCTCGCAGGGCGAGACCGCCAATGTTGCTGGTCAGGAAGGCATGCTGCTGTTTGAGCCGCATGAGGCGCACGCATCGCAAGATGATGGTGTGGTGCCTGGTTATGGCGACATGGTCTGGCCTGATACCCGTCTTGATGGCGAAGCGCGCAGCTACTGGTTGCGCGAGGTGACGGCGCCGGCGGGCTGTGAGGTGAATCCGGCTATTGTTGAGGTAAAGGCTGGTGTGTACTCCATTTACGCTGATGCGGGCACCGAAGACGATGGTGTGAAGGTTATGGCTGGCGTTGGTAAGCTGGCACAAACCATGGTGAAGTACGCGTCTGAAGGTGATGTGAACATCACGCTTCGCGACATTACGGCAATTGCGCAGCATCAAACGTCAGGCGAGTTCACGATGGATGGCTGGCAAGATACGCCGCTACCTTCAACGGGGGACGAGACGTCGCTTTTGCGTGAGATGGATTTGCACTATGGGCTGAATGCAACCATTGACTATGGTCTGCATGATGCCGATGGCGGCAAGAACTATCAGCCGTTCTTTATTTCGGATACGGGCTATATCCGCACGCGCGTTGAACAAGACTGCAACTATCACCATGATGCGGATGATCCCTACTATTCAACCGCTGAGCAAGATGACTTGACGGGACAGGATATTACGGGCTTGTTCTCGCTGGTCAACACGGTTGTGGTGACTGACCAAGACCCGACTTTGCCGGGTGCTGGCACGCTGGTACTTTCCAAGATGGTGTCAGGCCAAGATGTTCCCGCCGAGGACTACCTGCGCAACTATCACTTTGAGGTGCGCTTGTATGATTCGCACGGCAAAGAGCTGACGGACTCGTACTACTATTACGGGCGCGACCGTACGGGCTACGTAAAGAGTGGAGATGTGTTGCCACTCTCGCATGCTGAAGAGCTGCGCATCTTAGGTGTGCCTGAAGGTGCGACGTATAAGGTTGTTGAGCATGAAGCCAACTCGGATGGCTACTACACGCGCCCTGCTGACGGAACGTTTGAGGGCAGCGTTGTAGCTGGTGGAACGCACACGATGGCCTTCAAGAACATTCGCGGTGTTCGCCCGCCTGATCCGGAGCTGAATATCGTAAAAGAGCAAGCGGTTAATGGCGACCAGTTCACCACCGACGTGCTTGATGTGGAGCCGGGTGATGTGGTGACGTATCGTTTGACCGTGAGCAACACCAGCGACGGCCCGGCCGAAGGTGTCGTCGTTCGCGACCAGATTCCTGAGGGTCTGGAGTACGTTGAAGGATCGGCCAGCAACGATGGCGTGTTAGATGCGGGGCAGCTGGTGTGGTCGCTCGGTGACCTGGCGGGTCAGGCAAGCATTTCGGTGACGTTTGACGTGAAGGTACCTGAGGTTGATGAGCCCACGACGTGGACAAACATGGGAACGGTGACTTCCACCGACGACCATGGCAATGAAGGTGACCCGGATGACTCCAACGAGGTCATCATCAAGACGCCGAATGCGCCGAAACCTGGTGAGACACCTGGTGAGACGCCTAATGCGCCTGGTCCTGGGGATGACTCTTCCACAGGACAACCCACGCCGCTGCCGCACAGTGAAAAAGACTTGGCAGAGACCGGGGATGCTGATTATGCGGTGTTGGGCGGTCTTGGCGCGATTGCTTTGGGAGCGCTAGTGGTAGCGCGCCGTCGCCTGCGCGCATAACACTACGGGGCGCTGGGTGCCAAGCGGGTTGTCCCGCTGATCATCCTGCTGGGGACAGTGCCGGAATAGCAGGGTGCCACAGATGCCAAGCGGGTTTCCCCGCTGAGCGAACGTTTGATGAAAGGGATATTGACGCAGGTCAATATCCCTTTTTTGGTGCTGCTGGGTTCAGATAGCCGTGCTTCGGGTTTTCGCCCATTTCGCCATCTGAATTAACCGCATGGCCGTTCCAAAAACGCAAAACCGCTCAGATTCGTTGGAAAAAGCGAGTTTTCCGAAGATCCGAGGGCGGCTTGCGTCGTAGAGTGAGATTCACCACCTCAATCTTAGCGGCCGCTTTCTGGGTGCAGGCTTCTGATCAGGCACGATGTGAGCGTCGTGAAAGTCTGCGACTGGCAACCTCGGCGGTGCCTGGGGGAATCTTCGGAATACTCTAAATTATTAACGGAAAATGCCAGTGGAGCGTTTTTGCCTAGCGTGCTTGCGGTGATTTGGGGCAGAGGAACTGGGAAGCGACGGTTTGCGACGGCGTCAATCTAACCCACAGGGTGATTTCCTAATACGACTGTCCCTGAAACGCCGAGAAGCGGTTTTCCGTTAAAAAATTGGCGAAGTCGTGAAAAATGAAAGGCGGAGCGGCAAGATAATGCCGCTCGCATCCAAGCTTCAGAGCGGAGCGCTTCGATATAAAACCGTGAGCAGGGGTTCTAGAAAAACTGACTTTCAGCCCTGTAACCGACAAGCAACCGACAAGCCGGGATTCTCACGACTTCGCCAGTTTTTTATGAATTTGAGGCCAAGTTGCGTTTCGCAAGAGCGGGTTGTGAGCATGCTGGACGGGAATGGGAGCCTGCGAACGTGGGCATGCTAGTCAGGAATGAGAGCCTGCGAACGTAGGCTGGCAAGTCAAGGCATTTGCCGGGAAATGCGGTTGGAGCCTGTGCGTTAGTGGATAAACATGGCGTCGCCAAAGCTGAGCAGCCGATAGCGTTTCTCAATGGCGTGCTCGTATGCCGCCAAAATGTGTTCGCGCGAACTAAACGCGCTGACCAACATCATGAGGGTTGAACGCGGCACGTGAAAATTGGTGATGAGCGCATCCACTGTCTTGAATTCGTAGCCTGGCAGGATGTAGAGCGACGTTGCTTCGCGATCACGCGCTACCAGGCCGCCTTCGCCATCATTGGCATCGGCGTCCCAAGCGCTTTCTAAGCTGCGAACCGACGTGGTGCCCACCGCAATCACGCGTCCGCCGCGCGCATGGGTCTCGTTGATGGCGTCAATGGTGTCTTGCGAAACCGTGTAGTACTCGGTGTGGATGGTGTGCTGAGTGGGATCGTCCTCATCAACCACGCGAAACGTGTCCAGGCCAACCTCTAGCTCAACGGTCTTCCAACCCACGCCCATCTCTTGCAAACGCGCGATGAGCTCGGGTGTGAAATGCAGGCCCGCTGTAGGAGCCGCCGCCGAGCTTTCGCGGCGCGAATACACGGTTTGGTAGAGCTCCTCATCACCGGTGTAATTGCGAATGTAGGGAGGAAGTGGGGTGTGGCCGACCGCGTGAAGTGCCTCGTCAAGTGAAGGCAGCTCGGTGGTGAGCTTGGCCACGCGCTCGCCTTTTTGCGCGCCCTCGGCCCAGTCAATGATTTCGGCAGAGAGCACGACCTTACCGTCAGCGTTGGTGAAATCCACCACCGCGCCTGTGCCGGGTTTCAGGCGTTTACCGGGTCGAACGAGCACCTCCCAGTAAGCCAAGCGGTTGGTGCGAGGCTCTGGTCCTCCGCATTCGCGCAGCAAAAAGACCTCGGCAGCCCCGCCGGTGTTTCGCTTGGTGCCCAACAGGCGCGCCGGTAGCACGCGGGTTTCGTTGGCAACAAGGAGGTCACCCGGGCGCAGGTAATCGGCAATGTCGGAAAAAATGCGATCTTCAACGTCGCCGGTGACGCGGTCCATCACCAAAAGGTTGCACGCGTCGCGCACGGGCGCGGGCGCTTGTGCGATCAACTCAGGTGGGAGGTTGTAGTCAAAGTCGTCAGTTTTCATGGCGAAATCCTTAGTCGGTAGTTATTGTTGTACCTGTTGGCGGGCGTGTGTGTTCGCGGAGTGTGGCGAGGGGGAGGTGTCGGGCATGTCGTGCGCTTCGGCAGCCTTGTTCGCAAGGCGCATTTGCTTGAGCACCTCGCGCTTGCGTTGCTGCTTTTGATCGTAGGCGGCACGCTCAGTCTTGCGCGCAGCCGTTGCCGCTTGCGCCTCGGCGCGCTCGGCGGCATGCTCAGCTGCATACGCCGCCTTTGCTGCCGCGCGCTCTGCTTTGCGTGCTTCGCGCTCGGCGGCCGCCTCAGCAGCTGAAATCCTGCAGCCACAGTAGTTTTGTCGATACATGCCCAGTTCACGGCTTCGGCGCGTGGCTTAGTCGTAAAACGGGCGGTAGTCCTCAAACAGCGGCGTCACTTCAGCGGCCACTGCCGCGGCCGTGAGCTCTTCGCGAATGGCCTCGGTATATTGGTAGGGGCTCACCGACAGCGTGGTGCCCAGCGCCTCATACCCGTGCTCGGCCGCAAACGCAGCGCTTTGCGCGAAACGCTGCTGGTAGCATGCCCGACAGCGCGCGGGTCTATCCTTCGCCACCACAGCCTTGTGCACCGCATCTTCCCAGGCAGCGGGCTCATAGGTGCCCTCAATCACGGGGATGTCGTGCTCAGCTGCCCACGCGCGCAGCGTGTCGCGGCGATGCTCGTACTCCTCACCAGGTGCGATGTTGGAGTTGGCGTAGTAAATGGTGATGTCGTGGCCTGCTTCTTGCAATGCGCGCACCGGCTCCAGCGAGCACGGGCCGCAGCATGCATGTAGTAACAGCTTCATACCTATTTGCTCCTTTTGTCGGTGGTAAATACTAGCACGACTTCGCAATGGCCTATACTAACCCACAGACTTTATCGAACAGTGCACATGAAACAGGAGATTTCTATGTCTGATGCTTTGCAAACGCCCGCGCAGCCGTATCGCGTGGTGTGTTTCGATCTGGATGGCACGCTGTTGCCGATGGACCTGGATGAGTTCATGAACAGCTATTTTGGCCTACTGGGCGCTTACGTTGGCGAATATGGTGTGAGCTGGGATGACTTCGTGCTGGGTATGAAAGCTGGCATCAAAGCCATGGCAACGCACGCCGACGGACGCACGAATGCAGAGGTGTTTTGGGAGCAGTATTTCGCCTTTGTTGATCCGACAGCGTGTGACTGGGAGCAGGTATTGGGCGAATTCTACGAGCACGAATTTGGCAAGCTGGGCGAAAGCGTTACGCCGAACCCGGCGGCCGCAGCAGCGGTTGCCACGCTGGCAGACAAGGGCTACCCGCTCGTGCTGACCACCATGCCGATGTTTCCGCGTCGCGCGGTTGAATGGCGCTTGCAGTGGGCGGGTATTGATCCTGAGCAGTTTTTGTTCTTGACCACGTTCGATAACTCAACCTCAGCCAAGCCGCATACGAGCTACTACCAACACGTGCTTGATATGCTGGATCTAGTTTCGGGCGAAGAGGTGCTCATGGTGGGCAATAACACCGTCGAAGACCTGGCATTTTGCAAGCTCGGCGCCGATGCATTTTTGGTGACTGACAACCTCATTGACCCCATTGAGCTGGATCTGGATACGGTTCGTCACGGTTCCATGGAGGACTTCGCGCGCTGGGTGGAAACGCTGTCTGCCTGCGAAAACCCCGCACAGCTGCGCGCGGCGGCTGCCGTCGTTGTTGAAGGAGCCCCGGTAACCGCCCCGACAACCGACGTTGCTTCAGCTACCGCGAAAGGGGAGTAGCATGGCGCTTTTCGACTGCACGCTGGATGCGCAAAGCGGACACGCGCGCGCCTTAAGCTTTGAGACCGCGCATGGCACGTTCCAAACCCCCATGTTTATGCCGGTGGGCACCTCGGCCACCGTGAAGGGTATCACCCCTGATCAGCTGCATGCGCTTGGCGCGCAGGTCGTGCTGGCCAACACCTATCACCTCTCCATGCGCCCCGGGGCTGAGCTGGTGGCAGAGGCGGGCGGCATCCACTCGTTTATGAATTACTCAGGCCCTATGCTCACCGACTCGGGCGGCTTTCAGGTATTTTCGCTGGCAGACACCGTCAAGCTTGACGATGATGGCCTGACGTTTCGCTCCATTTATGACGGGGCGAAAATTCGCTGGACGCCCGAGGAAAACATGCACATCCAAGAGCTCATTGGCGCTGACATCGCCATGCAGCTTGATCAGTGCGCGCCGTATCCGGCCACCAAAGAGTTTGTGGCGCGGGCGGTTGATCTGTCCGCCAAGTGGGCGAAGCGCTGCCTGGCTGCCCATAAACGTCCCGATCAGACACTCTTTGGCATCGTACAGGGCGGCATGCATCTGGACTTGCGCCTGGAGTCTATCGCGCGCCTTCGCACTATTGAGGACGAAAGCATGGCTGCAGGCGGAAGGCGCTTTGGCGGCTTTGGCATTGGCGGCTATTCGGTGGGCGAAGACCACGAGGTCATGTTTGAAACACTTGGTGATGTTGCTCGCGCGCTTCCCGAAGATCGCCCGCGTTATCTGATGGGAGTCGGAAATCCCACGACGCTGGTGCGTGCGGTGGGTGAAGGCGTTGACATGTTTGATTGCGTATTGCCGACGCGAACCGCTCGCATGGGAACCGCGTTTTCGTCAACGGGTCGCATGAACCTGCGCAACGCGAAATACGCGCATGATTTTACGCCGCTTGATCATGCATGCACCTGCTCAACGTGTCAGAACTTTACGCGCGCCTACCTTCGCCATTTGGTTAAGCAAAATGAGATGCTCGGGGCAATTTTGCTGTCGGTGCACAATTTGCACTTCCTCATTGACCTGATGCGGCGCGCTCGTCAGGCAGTTTTGGATGACTCGTACGCTCAATTTTTGGAAGTGTGGATGTGCTCTGAGGCGGCGCAAGATTACTAAAAAGCCTTGCATAGTTTATGCATTCTCCTCAAGCGAGATGAATTTTGTGGCACAATAGGAAAGTTGGAATACAGGCGCCCTGATGAGGGAGATGGTGGGCGCCTTAATCATCTCGAGAAGACATATAGGAGAGTTTGCAATGTCAACATCTCAAGCCACGCAGAAAAAGCGATCGGCAAAGACCTCGCCCAATCGCCGCAACGTTTGGCTCCTGGTGCTGAGCACGCTGCTGGTTATTGGCTCCATCTTTTTGTTCACCCCTCCACAAGAAAAGATCAACCAAGGCCTTGATATCCAAGGTGGTCTTTCGGTGGTACTCACGGCTCATAGCACCAACGGCGAGCCCGTTACCAATGAGGAGATGGAAAGCTCGCGCGCCATTATTGAGAGCCGCGTAAACGCACTCGGTGCATCTGAGGCAGTGGTGCAGGTGCAAGGCACCGATCAGATCCTCGTTCAAATCCCGGGTCTGTCTGACACCGAAGAGGCACTCAACACCATCGGCAAGACGGGTAGTTTGGTGTTCGCCCGCCTTGACTCATTTACCGATGAGACTGTTCGCGAAGAAATCGAGAGCGGCCAATACGGCACGATGGGCACCTACACCGATGATTTTGGCATGTCATTCCCGACCGGAGAGATGCAGCATCTCACCGTTGAGCCGGGTACCTATACGCCGCTGGTGACCGGTTCGGAAATCACGGGCGTCACGATTGGTAGGCAGTCTGAGACCTCAAGTGATTATGCGGTCAACGTCACGCTCAACAGCCAAGGCGCGCAGGCGTTTGCCGAGGCAACCGCTGAGCTGGCTGCAACGCATGGTCAGATCGTCATCATTTTGGATAATGAAGTGCAGTCTGCTCCTGCCGTACAAACCGAGATCCCGGATGGCAATGTGCAGATCACGGGTGGCTATACCTTAGACGAAGCCCGCAACATGCAGACTATTCTGGAGTCTGGCTCGCTGCCGGTAAACTTTGAGTACGCTCAAAGCCAGGTGGTCGGCCCGACCCTTGGTCAAGACGCGCTGGCATCAGGTGTGCTGGTAGCGGCCATTGGCATGCTGATTGTTATTTTGTACCTGCTGTTCTTCTACCGCGGTTTGGGCATCATCACGGGTGCCGCCATGGCGGTTTTCGCCATCTTGTACTTAGGCATTTTGGCGGCGCTTTCAGCGTTTGGTCTGTTCAGCCTCTCGCTTGCCGGCATTGCTGGTATCGTCCTTACCATTGGTATGGCGGCAGACTCATCCATCCTGACGGTAGAGCGTTTCCGCGAAGAAATCCGCATGGGGAGAAGCGTGCGCGCTGCGTCTATTACGGGCGTTAAGCACGCCATTTTGACCTCTATTGACGCTGACCTGGTAACGCTGGTTTCGGCGCTGTCGCTGTTCTTCTTGGCGGCTGCATCGGTTAAGGGCTTCGGCTTGACGCTGGCGCTTGGTATTTTCTGCGACATCATCATGATGCTCATCTTCAAGGCGCCGCTCATTCGCGTGCTGGCACCGCGTGTTATTGCGAAAAACCCCGGTTTCTGGGGCATCAATGACAGCTTGGAAGCTGCTGCAGATTACAAAGCGCTGGCAACGGCAGAAGGTCAGCCGGTTGCTGCAGCTGAGACGGGTCAAGAGATCAATCCCGTTGAGTCCGCTGAGTTGGCTGAAGCACACGACGGCAAAGCTGGCGTTGCTGCTGAGGCGCGCGCAAAGCGCCCGCGTGGCCGCTTTATCAAGCGCGACATCAACTTCTTGGGTTATCGCAAGATCTTCATGACCGTTGCTGCGGTGGCGGTTGTGCTCTCACTTGGTTTGGTGGGTATTCGCGGTCTGAACTTCGGTATTGAGTTTGTGGGCGGTACCTCCATTGCGTTCCAAGATACGGGCGATGTCTCCATTGAGCAGATGCGCGATGCCTTCAACGAGGCCGACGAACCCGATGCGGTTATCCAGACCACCAACACGGATGGTCAGGAAGGCTTCCTGGTTCGCACGACAACCACCAGCCCTGAAGAGGCGTCGGCTCATGCAAACCAGGTAGCTGACACGCTCGGACTTTCCACGGAGAGCTTCCAGGTCACCACGATCGGTCCTGACTGGGGCGCCAGCGTGGTGCAGGCGTCAGTGATCGCATTCCTGGTGTCAATTGTGCTCATCATCATCTACATTGCTATTCGCTTTGAGTACAAGATGGGCTTTATGGCGGTTGTTTCGCTGTTGCACGTACTTATCGTGGTTGCGGGCGTGTATGCGCTCGTTGGTCGCGAGGTCAACCCGAACACCATCGCCGCACTGCTTACCATCTTGGGTTATTCGCTCTATGACCCGGTG